>NZ_JBJGXA010000005.1:0-513752 GCF_045107195.1 Erwinia sp. AnSW2-5 | reverse complement strand
TCCGATCGCCCCGTAAAACAGGGCCCGCACCCTGCTCAACATCACGTGCAGACCAGCTTCACTGGTCGACTGCTCGTCATGCCGATCTTACTTTATGGGGATACCTCAGGGGATGACCTTCTTTTTCGGTCACCCCGTTACGTCAGTACCTGCCTCTCAAATGTAAAACAAAAGAACTAATGACGCAGTAAATCGCAATCATCTGCAACATTATTGTTGATAATGATTATCATTTGTATATGATACCTCAAATTATAAAGCTGTTTACCCTGATCCAGGGTCTTGTTATGTGTTCTTTTTGAAGCCGTTGTTGAGCGAATACCCATAATAATATCGCAGGTATTTCGCATGATTAAGTTTCCATCCCGCACGGGGTTACTGCACACGTCTCTCGTTGTAGGGACACTGTTCACCGCTGCCGTCTCCACCCCTCTTACCGCTGCTGAGCAGACCGATGACTCGGCCGCTAAAGCGCGCCAAAAAAACACGCCGCAGGATGATGCAGTGATGACCGTATTGTCGCCAGAAGTGAAGAAATTGGCAGGAAGTTCAGTCACCATTAATGCTGCCGATATGCAGCAGCGCGGTGGCAATAACTTCGGCACCATTATGCGTTATCAACCGCTGATCGGCGCGGTAGGCAGCAGCAGTGGTTCTTCCTCAGGAAAAAGCGGCTTCGACCGTGGCGGCTACACCGGTTATAACATCCGTGGCCTGGAAGGTAACCGCGTGGCGCTGGACGTCGACGGCATCCCGCAGCCAGAAGCGACCGGGCGCAGCTACGCCAGCCGTGCCGGGGTGAACACCTTCGGCATTGGCCGTGACTATATTGACCCTTACCTCTACGGCCGCGTTGAGATTGAATCCGGCGCAACGTCTACGCAGCGAGCCAACACGGCACTCGGCGGCGCCGTCTCCTTCCTGCCAAAATCCGCCGATGATTACCTGACGCCGGGTAAACACACCGCATTTGGTTTCCAGAGCGATTACGACTCCTCCAGCCGCAGCTGGCACAACGGCATTACCGCCGCCGCCGGGGATGAAACCCTGCGAGGCCTGATGGTGTACAGCCGCCGCGATGGTCAGCAGACCCGTAATAACAGCGATGAACTCGACGCATACCCGGAAAACTGGCACTCCGATGCATTGCTGACTTCCGGTATCTGGCAGCCCAGCGATGAGCACAAGCTGACCGGAACGGTCGATTTTTACAGCAAGGTGAATCACAGCCGTTACGACAGTTGGGACAATAACGGCAATACCTTACTGGGCGATGCGAATCAGCAAAGTAACACCCGCCGCTGGGGCGTCAGCCTGAAAGATGAGTGGACACCGGGTAACGACTGGGTCGACAGCCTGAGCAATAAAATCTATTACCAGCACACCGAAGCGCACGACAATACGCTGATGCCGTTAGGCACCACCGGTACCCTGCAACGCGTTTACTCTGACTACAACGTGGAAACGTACGGCTACGAAGCCCAGCTGGCTAAAACCCTGGGGCGCCACGACCTGCTGGCGGGGATCAACGGGCGCATTTCAGAAACCGAACGCCCGTTCAGCCAGTCTCCGGCACAGAGCGGCACCAGCATGACCACCAAACCTGAGGGCGACAGCCGTACCCTGGTGCTGGGTGCGTTTGTGCAGGACAGCATTGCGTTTGACCTTGATGGACATGCGTTCTCCGTGGTGCCGGGCGTGCGCGTGGCACATCAGGAAACCAAACCGCAGAACCTCGGCAATATGGCCGCGGGCACGGATGTGCTGACGCCAGCCGATGCGGAGAAGCTGTACGGGAAAACCAACAGCGATACGCAGCTGCTGCCGTCCATCAGTTTCAACTATGATATTACCCCGCAGCTGATGACTTACGTGCAGTACAAGCGCGGCGCGCAGTTCCCGAACGCCAGCCAGCTGTATGGTTCATGGAACCTTGGTTCCAACTATTTAGCCAACCGCCAGTATGCCTTGCTGGGCAATACCGATCTGGAGACGGAAACCAGTAACAACTTTGAATGGGGCGTAAAGGGCCAGGCGACGGAAGGCGTAACGCTGCAAGGCGCGATGTTCTACAACACCTACAAGAACTTTATTGCTTCAACGCGCTATTCTCGCGCTACTGCACCCGATAAGTTCGTCAACGTTCCGGCGAATATTGGCACTATTTATCAGGCCGAAAACCGCGATAAAGCCTATATCTGGGGCGGGGAAGTCAGCACCAAAATCAACTACGGCACCTGGTTTGAACCGGTTAACGGCCTGAGCACCACCTTCGCACTCGGCTATAACAAAGGCCAGGCAAAATCCCGCTATGATGGCGACAAGTATGTTGACCTCGACAGCGTCGCCCCGATGAAAGCCGTGGTTGGCGTAGGGTTTGACGATCCGGCGCAGCGCTTCGGCACGGCGATCACCGCGACCTTTGTGAAAGGGAAGCAGGCGCAGAGCACCAATCGCAACAGCTACATGAACACCGGGGCTGCGTTGACCGATTCCACAACGGAATATGCGCGCGTGCCGGGTTACGGCATGGTGGATATGACGGCCTGGGTGAAAGTAACGAAGAACGTCAAACTGAGTGGCGGGATATATAACCTGACCGATCGTAAATATTGGGATTATCTCAGCAGCCGTAATATGACCGGGGAAACTCAGAGGGATATCAACGACCGCTCACTGGCCGTCCAGCCAGGACGTAACTTCCAGCTGGGTGTGAATGTCGACTTCTGATTGATTACTGTTTCCTGCTGATACCTGAGGCCGATGATGATCGGCCTTTTTTATGTCTGCCGCATCCCGGTAATCAGAAACCTGTGATTTGGGTTAAGTCATGATTGAGGTATGATGCGCTGACTTTATAACCATTGTATTCATGAGGGATTATGGCTACAGGATATTTTCTCTATCACCTGGATAAAACCACCTGCGGAGGCCGCATTGTCTCTGGTGCGTCTGATGATACTTACCACATTGATGGGGTTGTTCGTCAGCAGGTCAGGGTAGGTGACCCGGTGACCTGCGGGAAGCACGAAGGGCTGTTCCGCGTCTGCGGTGGGATGGGGGACACCTACTCGGTGAACGGTGCCCCGAAAGAGTGGGCGGGTTCGCTGGACAGTTTTAGTACCTGCCCCTGTCGCGCCCGCTTTGTCCCGTCTGTTCGCTCGCATACTTACCAGAGCGACTGCAACGCCGGGCGGGCGGCCGAACGAGCCAGGGCAGCGGAGAAAAAGGCACAGCAGTCCGGCGAGCCTGAACAGCATGCACAGGCTGCGAGGAAGAAGCGGGAAATCACGCTGACCCTCGGCGTGTTCTTTGATGGCACAGGTAACAATGCGAATAACAGCGGTGACCGTCAGGCCGCCTGTTCCGGTGAACATTTCGGAATGAATTATGCTGATGCTGGATCTGTGTATTCCCAGTGCGTCCGACTAAAACGTGGCCACAGTGGCGCCGCCGCTGGAAGTTATCTTGGTTACTACACCAACGTATACTGGTTGAATACGCTGTACAACCCGGATATGAAGCCTGATACGGGAGTCGGTCAGTACGCTATGTATATCGAAGGTATCGGTACGGAAGACGGGGCGGGCGACAGCACTTACGGGATAGGCACCGGCCGGGGCGATACCGGCGTGGTGAGAAAAACCGATAAAGCAGTCGCTGCACTGGTTGCCGGTATTCAGGGTTATTTAAACAGACACGCCGATGCCCGTGCCTGCGTCATCAAAGAGCTGCAGTTTGATATTTTTGGCTTCAGCCGGGGAGCCGCTGCGGCGCGGCACTTTGCTAACCGGGTGTTCAGTCAGGACAGCGCGATTATTGCCGCGATTAAGGCCGGGCTGGATGGCGTTGAGTTTTCCGGTAAGCCTGGCGGGAAAAACCGTTTTCTGGGCATATTTGATACGGTGGCGGCCATCGGGACGCCGGTTAATGGCCTCAATCCGCACAGCGCCGATACCGGGGACGTTAATCTGGTGCTACGTCCGGGTGTGGCGGATAAAGTGTTCCATATCACCGCGCAGCACGAATGCCGGTTTAACTTTGCGCTGAACAGCGTGAAACCGGCATGGCCGGAGCTGGCACTGCCCGGGGCGCACTCTGATATCGGCGGCGGCTACAACCCCGAAGAGCACGAAGCCTGTTTTCTTACCCGGCCGGAGTTTGAAACCGTCCCCCTCTCCACCCCCGATACGCAAACGCGGATTTACCGACAAACCTGTGCGCAGCTTACAGCGATGGACGGTTTTCCAACGATAGCGCCGCTGCTGAATGCGGTGGAGGTGAAGGTGGATACCTGGCATGACGACAGAATGCCAGCCGATCGCTACGGCGCGCTGCAAAAACGCAGCGCTGCGGCGCTGGTGATAGAGCGACTAACCTATAACGACTGGTCGAAGGTGGTGCTGCGGGTGATGCTTGATGCGGCGCAGGATGCCGGGGCGGTGTTTGATCCTATTTTGCCTAGAGATGACCACCTGTCACTGCGGGCAGAACTAAACAGTCTGTGTGAAAAAGCAATTGCAATGGGCCGGTCCGTAAGGCGTGGTCAGTCTGCACCGGGCTTTACCGCGCCGGAAATCCTGATGCTGGCCGAAAAATATATCCACTGCTCAGCTAACTGGAACAGCGTGGTGAGAGATGACCGGGGGACGATCAGCGGTGCGGTTAAACCGGCGAAACTGGTGACGTTCACCAACCGGCCGGACGAGCGCTGGCAGCGTACAGTTTACAATATGGATGGGAATGAAATATGGAAATAACTCGCACGACCTGTCTGCTGCCGTTACTGATACACACCGTCCGTGCTGAAAACCCTATCCGGGGATAAATTAGAAATTTGCAAAGGAGTAACACGGTTTTCAAACGGCTATGAGTACGGAAAAGATACTGAAGACTTTATCAAAGGGAAAAAATATCCTTACGGTAGTTGGTAATAAACCTATTAAGCCCCCAAAGGATCTTCCTGAAATCCTTTGAGGCTTAGCGGTCAATTTGTTGTCTTAACGTGCAGTTTACGATATGGATGGGAATGAAATATGGACACCGTCCGTGCTGAAAACCCTGTCCGGGGATAAATTAGAAATTTGCCAGGGAATAACTAAACATCCTAACGGATATAAATATTACGGAGAGACACCGGACTTCATAAAGGGAAAATCATATCCCTATGGTAATTGGTAACCAACCGGCCGGATAAGCGCTGGCAGCGTACAGTTTACAATATGGATGGGAATGAAATATGGAAATAACTCGCACGACCTGGCTGCTGCCGTTACTGATACTGACGGCCTGTCAGGGGAAATCTTTGCCCGGTACCGCCGCGCATAACGCTATGCCGACAGAGTGGACTTTTGACTTTTTCACACCGAAAGCGCTGCCAGCACTGGTGACGTTCGCTGTCGTTCAGGATGCAGATGGTACGGTTTCTCGCTTTAACACGCTGAACAGTACTCCCAATCTGTCTAAAGTTATCGGTGAGTGGAATGACAAGGATCGTGCTCCAGGTGGCTACTGGAATCACGTTAAACAGAGTGGACTTTTGACTTTTTTACACCGAAAGCGCTGCCAGCACTGGTGACGTTCGCCGCTGTTCTTGACGCTGATGGAAACGACTATCGCTTTAACACGCTGAACCGCACATCCGCACTGCCCGGTGTTATTGGGGAGTGGAATGACAAGGATCGGGCCTCTGGTGGCTACTGGAATCACGTTAAGCGGCCTCCCCGAATTATTATTTTTTGCTGGGACTCGATTATCGATAAAAAAGTGTATGAGACCCTACTGACAATCCCCAAACCCGTTCTGGAAAAAATGCTCAGGCCGACTGAGTACCGGGATCACCGGGGAAGAGCGACGTATTACGACAGAGTGCAAATTGGTCTGGCCCCGGAGGGAAAAGTCGCCGTCTGGTTACAGGGGAGTGGTTCTGAGCCTAATTATCGCGTCACACCGTCCGTGCTGAAAACCCTGTCCGGGGATAAATTAGAAATTTGCCAGGGAATAACACGGTTTTCCAACGGCTATGAGTACGGAAAAGATACTGAAGACTTTATCAAAGGGAAAAAATATCCCTACGGTAATTGGTAACGTTTTTCCCGAACAAATAACAACAGGCTGCCCTTTGGGCGGCCTGCTTTCATTCTGCGGGTTTGACGTGCTGATCAATATGCCCCAGATCCCGCTCCGGGAAGCAGACAGCGCGCAGGCGGCGTTTGATCTCGGCGGCATCCGGGAAGCCGTTGTCGGTTTTACGGTTCCAGATCACCTGCTGGTTAACGGTGATCTCATACACGCCGCCGGTACCGGGGATCAGCGTAACGGCAGCGAGATCGGTACTGAAGGTATGCAGCAGTTCCTGCGCCATCCAGCTGGCGCGCAGCATCCAGTTGCACTGGGAACAATATTGAATCGTGACTACAGGTAATTCACTCACGCAAGTAACCTCACCATCGTATTGAGAAGATTATTTTCCTGCCCCGGCCATAAACATCCGCACCGCGCAGGCTGTCATTTCGCGTACCCGCTTCTCGCTCAGTGGCGGAGCGGTACGCTGGAAAATACGCACTTCTATTTCAGCGGTAATCAGTGCCAGAAACTGCAAGGCACGTACCTGCGGATCGCCGAGGCGCAGCGTGCCGTTATCCATCGCTGACGAGAACAACCGCGCCAGTTTTTCCACGCTCTCACGCGGGCCGGATTCATAAAACAGCATCCCCATATCCGAATGCCCGGCTTCCCCCACCACCATGCGATAGACCGAGAGGGCGGTATTATCCGTGGTCATCACTTGCAACATCTGCTCGCCAAAGCGCTGTAGCTTCTCTTCCAGCGTGACACTTTTCGCCACCGGATCGTTCAGTATGCTGGCGGCTTCCGTCAGATGCTGCGTGGCATAGGTACGGATCACCGCGCTGAACAGCTCCTCTTTCGAGGGAAAATAGTTATACAGCGTGGCTTTGGAGCCGCCAAGGCGCTTCGATAGCTCGTTCATTGACGCGCGCTCGTAACCCATCTCCTGGAAAAGCTGCGCGGCAGCTTCCACGATTGCCTCACGGCGTGCTTCAGTACGGACTTTCATCGGCTCTCCCGCGAAAAATAAACCCGAGTGTACATTTTATTGACAGAAAAATCCTGCCAGGGCATAACTATACCGTACAGTACGGTTCACTTATGAGGAAGGCAACAGATGTTTACCCAATCCCAGGTTTTTCGCACGTCATTATTATTACTTTCGCTGACACTGGCAGGCTGTGCGGGCATGCAGCCGCCGCGTTATGCCGGGCTATCGTCGGCTGAACAGCTGCGGCCGAACAGCGGTGAAGATGCTTATCGCCAGCCGTGGCGCACCGCAGGCCAGGTTGACTGGAAAAAATACACCGCAGTCACGGTGGATCCGGTCATCGTCTATCAGGGGGCGGATAATCAGTTTGGCGATCTCAGCCAGGCCGACCGTCAGGAGCTGGCCGACTACCTCTATCAGCGCTGCAACGAGGTGCTGAAAACCCGCTTTACTCCCAGCCTGCATCCCTCGCCACAGGCGCTGCGCATTAAGCTGACGCTCACCGGGGCCGAAACCACCACGCCGGTGCTGGGCACGTTCACCAAGTTCGATCTGGCGGGTGGACCGTACAATATCGTGCAGTCGGTGCGTGGGCGCGAAGGGCTGATGAACGGTTCTGTCAGCTACGCCGTTGAGATCTATCAGGCCGATACTCATCAGCTGTTGCAGGCCTGGGTGACGAAGCAGTATCCCAATGCAATGAACGTCGGGGCCAGCTTTGGTTCTCTGGCTGCCGCTAAAGTGGGCATTGATAAAGGGGCTGACCAGCTGCTAACGCTGATGAAATAATCTGACGCCAATAGCCGGAAATACCCGAAAACAGCAGCGGCCGCAGAGCCGCTTTTTGTCTAAATGCGTTTTAACGCTGAACTTTCCCCGATTTCTTCTTTGTTCTGCCTGTGCGGCTTTGTTATTGCTGTCGTTTACTTCAGGCAAAAAAAGAAGGAAGCCTAAATGGAAATCTACTGGTATCTCACCGCCCCCGACGGGCCGCAGCCCTGGACCGCCTCCGGCAGTCGTAAAATCGACTACGCCTGGTTTCAGGACGTGGCAAAGGCGGTGGATAATCTGGGGTTTACCGGCGCGCTGCTGGCCACCGGGGCGCACGACCCGTGGATTGTTGGGGCCTCGCTGATCCCGCTGACACAACGGATGAAATTCCTGATAGCGATCCAGCCTGGACTGATTTCCCCCACGCTGCTGGCAAAAATGGCGGTGACCTTTAATCAGTTCTCCCGGGGGCGTGTGCTGCTCAATGTGGTGAGCGGTGATAAAAATACCCTGGGCGCTTATGGCCTGCATCTGGAACACGACCAGCGTTACCAGTTAAGCGATGAATTTCTTACCGTACTGAAACCGCTGCTGGCGGAACAGACGGTGGATTTCGAGGGTGAACACCTGCATATCAGCAATGCCCGCCTGGCGCTGGGCAACGGCGGCTATCCACCGCCTGCGCTGTGGTTCGGCGGCTCATCGGAAGCGGCGCAGGACGTCGCGGCAAAACATATTGATACCTACCTCTCCTGGGGGGAAACACCGCCGCAGGCCGCAGAGAAAATTGCCGCCGTTAAGCTGAAAGCTCGGCAGCATCAGCGCACGCTGCGCTTTGGCATCCGCCTGTATGTGATTGTGCGCGAAACGGATGACGCCGCGTGGCAGGCGGTAGAAGAGCTGTACCGTTCAATGGACGATAAAGCGATTGCGGCCTGCCAGGCGCTGGCTGCTGGATCGGACTCTGTCGGCCAGGCGCGCATGAGCGCACTGCACAATAACGCCCGCCCGGAAAACCCACGCGAGCTGGAGATTTACCCGAATCTGTGGGCCGGCATTGGCCTGGTCCGTCCGGGGCCGGGCACCGCGATTGTCGGCAGCCCGGAAACCGTTGAGCGCGTGCTGCGCGACTATCAGCAGGCAGGGGTGGAGGTGTTTATCCTCTCCGGCTTCCCGCTGGTGGAAGAAGCACAGCGCTTTAGCCAACTGGTGCTGCCGCGTCTGTCGCTGGACCAACCCACCGTGACGCACGTGGCCGATGATACCGGCAATACCTTCACCTGGAGCAACCTGTGGGACAGCCCGGTGGGCCAGCAGGAGGATCGCGGATGATCTTACGTATTGGCAGCCACCCGAACAATCTTTCCCTGTTTATTCTGCGCCATCGCGGCGTACTGGAAACGGCACTCGCGCAGCATGGCGGGGTGGTCTGGACGGATTACCTGCACGGCGGCGACAGTGCAACCTTTCTGGCCGAGCAGCGGCTGGATGTCGTCGGCACCGGTTCCACGCCGCCGCTACTGGCACAGGGCAACGGTCTCGACGTGGCTTATCTGGCGGCCTCACCCGACCGGAAGGCAAACTGTGCGCTGCTGGGGATGAAAGACGGCCCGCGCCAGAACGCCTGCGATCTCAAGGGCGCGCGCATTGCCTGCATGAAAGGCTCCTTTACCGATCATTTCCTTGCCCGATTGCTGTTGCAGAATGGCCTGACTCTGGACGATATCCAGCTGATCGACCTCAACGGCAGTGAGTCTGCCCGCGCACTGCGCGAGGGACGAGTGGATCTGTGGGCCTCTATCGATCCCTGGCTAACCGCCGCACAGGATGCTAAAAAGGTGCGCTGCCTTGTTCAGGTGGGCGAGGTGATCCGTAACCGTTCCCTGTTCTGGTGCCGCGAGCGCTGGCTGCGTCAGTCTGCACAGCAGGCGGATATACTGCTGACGATACTGGCCGAGAATGACCGCTGGATCGCCGAAAATGGTCAGCAGGCGGCGGAGCTGATCCATCAGCATCTTTCCGGCTCACTCAGCGTGACCAGCTGGCTCGCGACCATTCGATCCCGTCCGTGGGGCATTCACCGGGTGACCCCGGAACTGCTGGCAGAGCAGCAACAACAGGCCGACGATCTGTTGGCCGCCCGATTTATCACCCAGGCGCTGACGATGAACGTCGCGCTCGACAATGGAGTACAGGCATGAATAAGGGAGTGCTGCGCTGGCTGGTCGCTGCGGCTTTAGGGATGACGATGACGGCACAGGCCGCCGATGAGATCACCCTGAGGATTGGTTTCTTACGTGCGCCGACCGATCTGGCGCTGGCGAAAGAGAATGGCAGCCTGGAAAAAGCGCTGGCTGCGCATAACGTCAAACTGGTGTGGGCAGGGCCGTTCTCCTCGGCAGCACCCGCTTATGAAGCGATGAATGCCAACGCCATTGATATGACTACCGGCAGCTCCACCGCCTTTGTCACCGCGATTGCCGCCGGGCTGCCGCTGGTGTTCTTTGGCTATCAGGCGATGTCGCCCGATGGCGAAGGCATTGTGGTGCGCAACGACTCCACGCTGAAAACGCTGGCGGATCTGCGCGGTAAAAAAGTGGCGGTGAATAAAGGCGGCACCGGAGAATATCTGCTGTCGCGTGCGTTGCAGAGCGCCGGGATCAAAGAGAGCGAAGTGCAGAAAGAGTACCTGACGCCGACCGACAGCGGCAGTGCCTTTGTCGGCGGTCATGTGGATGCCTGGGCGGTGTGGGACCCGTTCCTGTCGCTGGCGCGTCAGAGCTACGAAGGGCGTTTGCTGACCAACGGCAAACAGCTGGGTTCGGAAAACGCCGTCGGTTACTTCGTCACTGAGCAGTTTAACCGCACGCACCCGGAGGTGGTGAAAATCGTCTGGCAGGTGATGAAAGAGCAGAATGTCTGGGCCAAAGCGCACCCGCATGAAGCCGGGAAAATCTGGGCGCAGCAGATGGGCCGCCTGGGCGAAGGGCTGGGTGACCAGCTGGGCGAGGTAAATACCGTTCCTCTGTCATCAGTCGGTGCCGATCAGCGCCAGCATATTCAGCATGTTGCCGAGTGGTACTTGCAACAGGGGCTGATTAAGGCTATTCCTGATATCCAGGGTCACAGCGTGGAACTGTAACTCCCGCGCTATCCTGCCAAACCGGGCCGACCGCAAAAAGTCGGCCCCACGTTTTATGCACCGTACGGAGCCTGCCAAATGACACGTATGACGGCAAAAGATTTCCCTCCTGAACTGCTCGAATATTTTGACTTCTATGTACACGGTAAAATCACTAAACGTGAGTTCCTCGATATCGCGGCAAAGTTTGTCGTCGGTGGCCTGTCGGCGGCGGCACTCGGCACCTTGCTGACGCCGAATTATGCCTATGCGCAGCAGGTCGAGTTTACCGATCCCGATATTCTTGCGGAGTATATTCACTATCCGTCGCCGCAGGGTCACGGTAGCGTGAAGGGTTACCTGGTTCGCCCGGCGAAAATCACCGGCAAAGTGCCTGCGGTGGTGGTGGTGCATGAGAATCGCGGGCTGAATCCGTATATCGAGGATGTGGCGCGGCGGGTGGCGAAAGCCGGATTTATCGCGCTGGCCCCGGACGGATTAAGTTCGGTGGGCGGCTATCCGGGCAATGATGAGAAAGGGCGCGAACTGCAACAGCAGATTGACCCGACCAAGCTGATGAACGACTTCTTTGCCGCCATCGAATTTATGATGAAGCATGATAGCGCCAGCGGCAAAGTGGGCATTACCGGCTTCTGCTATGGCGGCGGGGTAGCGAATGCGGCTGCCGTGGCCTATCCCGAACTGGGTGCGGCCGTGCCGTTTTATGGTCGCCAGCCGAAAGCGGAAGATGTGGCAAAAATCAAAGCGCCGCTGCTGCTGCACTATGCGGAGCTGGACACGCGCATCACCGAGGGCTGGCCTGCGTATGAAGCCGCGCTGAAAGAGCAGCACAAAGTCTATCAGGGTTATGTGTATAAAGGCGTGAACCACGGCTTCCATAATGATTCGACGCCGCGTTATGACAAAGCGGCGGCGGATCTGGCGTGGGAGCGAACCCTCGCCTGGTTTAAACAGTATCTGGTGTAAGTGGATCAAAAGAGATGACGGACAGAGCGAGCAGGGAGGCTCGCCCGGTTATTATTCAGGTTCAGAAGCTAAACGCTGCGGATAGCGCAATGCTTCAATCAGGCGTGAAAATGCCGCAGTGTGCTGCTTACGGCTGGGATAATAGAGGTAATAGCCGACAAAAGGCTCACTCCAGTCAAGCAGCACGCGCTCCAGTTTGCCGCTGGCAAGATGATCCGCCACCGTATCCTCCGGCAGGCAGGCCAGCCCCAGGCCGGACAATGCGGCGTCAATGCGCGGTGCCAGGGTGTTCACAATCAGCTGCCCCTCCACGCGCACGCGAATTTCCCGCTGATCCTTCTTAAACTCCCACGCATATAATCCACCCATCGTCGGCAGGCGCATATTAATACAGTTGTGCTGCTGCAAGTCCTGCGGCGTTTGCGGGCGACCATAGCGGGTGAAATAGTCCGGTGAACCGACCACCGCCATACTCCAGTCGGGTCCGATACGCACCGCAATCATATCTTTCGCCACCTGCTCACCTAAACGTACCCCGGCATCGTAGCGACCGCTGACAATATCCGTCAGGGTGTTATCAACGGTGATTTCCACATTCACATTGGGGTACTGGCGCAGAAAGGGTTGCAGGGCAGGCCAGATGGCGGATTGCACCGCGTGCTCCCCAGCGGTAAGCCGAATATTCCCGGCGGGTTTATCGCGCATTTCGGTAATGGCTATCAGCTCAGACTCGATCTCTGTCAGGCGCGGGCCGATGGAATTGATCAAGCGTTCACCGGCTTCCGTGGGCGCCACACTGCGTGTGGTGCGCGTGAGTAAACGCAGGTCCAGTCGCTCTTCCAGCGCACGAATCGAGTGGCTGAGCGCCGACTGTGATACCCCGAGTTTCGCGGCCGCTTTGGTAAAGCTGCGTTCCTGCGCCACCACCATCAGGGAAATAAGATCGTTGAAATTGTCTTTTAGCACGCGGAACCTCGGTACATCGCAGGGGTAAGGCAGGCAGTGTATCGCCTGGCGTTAACTTATGCGAAAAATTCAACAGGGCAGAAGGGGGTGAAAAATGGATAAAAAAGCTTATGTTTCAGAGCCAATGGCCGATAGTGATTGTAAAGGAGCGTCATGCCCGCCACCGCCAGAGAGACAACACCATCATGTCATCACCTACCATGATTCAGGAATACCCGGAACTCAATACTCTTAACCCCCTGCTGAACAGTATTGTTGATAAAACCGTTGATAATGTTGCACGAAAACTGATCGGCGGTTTTCGTAATAAACGAAATTCTCAACCGAATACCAAGGCCCCTGACCTCAGCACGACGGTAGATGATACGCTTAAGGCGACGTCGTCCGCGAGTGTGCTTGCCGTGGCGAATCGGGGTGTTCAGTGGAAGGAAATGATAAGCAAAAGTTTCACTCATGGCATTTCCTCTATTTCCACCATGAAGTTTGATGGGCAGTTCACCATCAAGAATGGCGTGCCGGAAGGCCTGAAAGATGTGCCGAATTCTCCGGGTGTCTATGTGGTTTATGACAGCGCCGGTGAAGTGCGGTATATCGGCGATGCGAAGGATTTACAGAAACGGTGGCATGCCGGGCATCTGAATGAAAATAAAAACGCCGGAAAGAATGGCACAGAATACAAAATGGCGGCGGAATTTGAAGAGGGCTGCACCGTCAAATTTATGGTCATGGATTCAGCAGAAACGGCGGCAGCGGTCGAGGCCAACATTTTAAAAAATGAGAAACCCCCGGTAAATAAGAAAGAAGAACTGAGCACAGAACAGGGTACACGCTCGAATATCGAAGCAAAAAAAATGAAAGATGCGTTAAATGAAGCAGGAGGGTTGGCTTTTGGCGCAGGGAAAGAGGCATTAAAAAATGTTGGATGGGATGTGTTTGAAACGCTCAGTACCACGATGATTAAAGCACTGAAAGATGAAGTTGTTGACCTGTTTATCACCCAGAAATCACAGGTGAAAATTCGTCTGAAACGCTTTTTTGATAAAATATGGCAGGTTATCGTTAACCTGATTAAAGCCCCGTTAAACCTGCTCAGAGGTTTATTCGAGTTCGTGTTAAATGCACTGTCTCAGGCGATTGGTAAAATTTATCAGTTAGCAAAAAATATCTATGATCTGGGCATGGCGGCACTCTCGCTGATGAAAGGGAGCAAAACCATGACCAGAGAAGAAACCATCTATAAGGTTTCTGAAGTCATTATCACCAGCGGGACGCTGGTGTTCTGGGATGCGGTAGAACCGGTGATTGAATCCGGTATGGTGGCTCTTTTTGCTCCACTGGCTCCCTTTGCTCCTTATATTTCTGCCTCTCTGTGCGCGATGGGATTTGGGCTGAGCAGTTATCTTCTGGCCGATATCGTCCCTAAAGCCGTCAGCCTTATACTCTCAACGGAACCCGCTTATACCGCAAAAGGACGGGAGGCTTTTCAGCAGCTGGTTGCTAACCATGAAACAAGTGTGGATATGGTGGCTGAACTGCAAAAATATGCAGGTAGCACGGTGAATCTGATGAGTGAAACCCGGGAGCATACGGCAGAGCTGAACAGTGATGTCATCAGACTGACTCGTTTCTCTCTTGCCGATGAAATTAAAAAGCTGGGAGCGCAGTAATATGACGGTTGTCACGATTGTTGAGAAGAACAAAGACTCCAGCATCGCCAGTTTCAGAAAAAATATTCACGAAATAGGCAAAAAGCTGAAAGAGGAACAAGAGAGAAGTAAAAAGATAAAAAATGCGGCAGATGACTTCAATAATCGGGGCTTTTTCAGTCGTTTTGGTGGCAGCATCACCTCGAAAAATGACACTGACTTAGCGACGATGATTGCAAGCCTGGGGGGCAGTCTGAATATCACCCAGGAAGTGATCCAGTGTTTATTACAAATCCAGTCAGAAAAAAATGTCGTGCTGAAAGAGTTTCATCAGGCGTTAATGAATACGATTCGGGACCTCAAACACAACGACACGATCCTGGATCTCAGCAGCCGTGAAAACTCACTGGTTATTCTTGAGCATCTGAAATCCCAGGTGGAAGACAAACTGGAACAGGCACAGCGTGTCGAGGAACATGAAGAGGCGATTAGCCAGCTACAGTCATTGAGCTGGCAGCAGGAGGAGATGCTTCAACGCTTGCAGGCAAGTCAGGAGGAGCATGCAACGCAGCTTGCCACCCTGGCGCAGATTGTCCCAACACTCGAGCGACAACAGCAGGAGCAATGGCAACAGTCAGGGAAACTGGCCCTGGTCCTGGAAGAGCAGGCTGATCGGCACCAGCAACAGTTTGCCTTACTGATGGACAAGCTGGCCGTGCAGGAAAGCGCCGCAACCGGCATGGCTGCGCGGGTCAGCGAATTAGAGAAGACGACCCGATTAAAACGCGCAGGACTGCGGGATTACCTGCTGTTTGCTACAAGCGCGCTTGCCGCCGGGCTGGTCGTTCTGGAAGTGATGCGTTTTAACGGAGTGATTTAGCGGCGAGGCAAACCTCGCCCGGTGAGTTACCGCTGGTACTGCGCGTCGCTCACATGTTCCAGCCAGTCCACCACTTTACCATCCTGCGCTTCGGCAATGGCGATGTGCGTCATCGTAGTATCCGCTCCGGCACCGTGCCAGTGCTTCACGCCGGGGCGGATCCAGACGATGTCGCCGGTAGCAATCGCCTGCGCGTCTTTATCCCACTCCTGCACCCAGCCCTGGCCTGCGGTCACAATCAGCGTTTGCCCCAGCGGGTGAGTGTGCCACGCGGTGCGCGCCCCGGCGGAAAACGTGACGGTCGCACCGCCCACGCGGGCCGGCTCCGTGGCGCTGAACGGCGCATTAATCTCGACCTTCCCGGTGAAATAATCCGCCGGGCCAGCCGCTGTCGGCTTGCTGCCGTGTTTAATAATCTCGATCATGCCTTTTTCCTCTACAAAAATGTCCGTTCATCATAGGGGATTTGTGGCGGGGGATTGAGAACGTCTGAGCGTTAGAAGTCGTGAAAAAAATTCATAAATACGTTTTTTGGAAAGTCATACTGGCATTTTTCGGCCTTTTTTCGCGCCACATCTGTTTTTTTGAGACGGAATAAGGTGATTTACATCACACTTTTGTCCAAAAAATGCCGCCAGGTCTGAACCACCTCAGCGGGATCGATACCTGATACTTTCTTTTCTTCTTCAGATGGTTAAGTCAAATTTTACCTAAAGTCCCTTTGGGTCGTAAGGAATGCGTAAGGAGAAATGTCTAATTATTCCGGTTGTTACATTAAATGATAATGATAATAATCCCATTCGCATTACCACTTGTGCCCTGAGGCACATTCAACCTGCACCACAGCGGGTTTTCCTCCAGGTAAAAGGATCGTGAGATGAAAGTCAGGGCGCTATGTTCGCTGATGCCATTGCTAATGGCATGGCCACTGTATGCTGAAGAAACCGCCGATAGCGGGGGAGATATGGTGGTCAGCGCCAGCCGTACCGCCAGTGAGAAGAAAGACTCCCCGCAGGTTATCACCATCATTACCAAACAGCAGATTGAACAGCAGCGGCAGATCACCTCGGATACCTCACAGATTTTAAGCAACCTGTTACCGTCGTTTTCACCCAGCCGGCAGAAAATGAGCGGCAGCGGCGAAACCCTGCGCGGGCGTATACCGCTGGTGATGATTGATGGCATTCCTCAGTCGAACCCGCTGCGTCCTACCGGGCGCGAAATGCACACCATTGATGCCTCAATGATCGAACGCATCGAAGTGATCCACGGCGCTAACGCCAGCAACGGCATCGGCGCGGCAGGCGGGGTGATTAACCTGATCACCAAACGGCCGGAGCCGGGCGCGTTTAATCAGCATTTTGGCGTTGAAGCCTCATCCCCGACCTCGCAGCTCAAAGGCGACACGATGGGATACAAAACCACCTATGGCGTTAACGGCCGCGAAGAGTATCTCGATTACCTGTTCTCGGTGAGTTACGAAGATCAGGGGCTGTATCTGGATGGCAACAACCGCCCGGTGGGGGTGGATAACACCCAGGGCGACCTGATGAACTCCCGCGCATATGACCTGTTAGGCAAAGTCGGCTACTGGCTGGATGACGATCAGCGCATCCAGCTCAGCGCCAGCTACTACCAGCTCAAGGGCAAAAATGATTATCTCAGCGTGACGGGTGACCGCGAACGCGGCATCCCGACCACCTCGATCAAAGGCACGCCGGAAGGCGAAGCGCCGCATAATGAGGTGTGGAGCGCGGCGCTGACCTACGACAACTACAATCTGGCGGGGATGAAACTGTCGGCGCTGGCGTATTACCAGCAGTATGAAGCGCTGTTCGGCTCCACGCTCTCCGGCTCCTTCCAGGATGCCAGTATTGCCCCGGTGGGCACGCTGTACGATCAGTCGCGCGCCGTCACCACCAAGTACGGCACCAAAATGGCGCTGACCAAAGACGATATCTGGGATGACTACCTGAAAGTCACCCTGGGCTTTGACACGCTGTTTGACCAGTCGAAGCAGGATCTGTGGGGCACGCACCGCACCTATGTGCCGGAAATAAAATACACCGATCTGTCGCCGTTTGTGCAGCTGGAAGTCGCGCCCGTCGATTCACTCAAACTTTCCGGCGGCGTGCGGTACGAATATGCGCGCCTGGATATCGACAGCTATCAGACCATTGCCAGCGCCAACAGCGTGACCGTCGGCGGGGGGAAACCAAGCTTCGATAAAACCCTGTATAACGTCGGCGCGGTGTGGACGCCCGTCGAGCCACTCAGCCTGTTTGCCAACTACTCACAGGGTTTCGCGATGCCGGATGTTGGCCGCGTGCTGCGCGGTATTAACCAGCCGGGGATGAGTGCTGGCACCTTCCTGAATCTGCAACCGATTGTCACCGAGAATACCGAATACGGTTTCCGCGTTGACCACCAGCCGTTTGATTTTGAACTGAGCTACTATCAGTCCCGCTCCAAACTCGGCAGCCGTGTCGATCGCGTCGGCGATCTCTACGTCACGCGCCGCGAGAAAACAGAAATTGACGGCTTCGAGGGAACGCTGGGCTATGCGGTCAATGACGATCACCGCCTGAAACTCAGCTACTCGCATATGCGCGGCCGCTACGACAGCGATGATAACGGCAGCCTGGATGCCAAACTCGACGGCCTGAACGTCTCACCGGATCGCATTATTGCCAGCTGGTCAGCAAACTGGACGCCGCAGTGGAGCAGCTTTATTCAGGCCAACTGGGCGTTAAGCCGCGAGTTTGACGAAGAGGATAAAGACTTCAGCGGATACGCGCTGGTGGATGCCGCCGTCGGTTATAAACTGCCGCGTGGACGGGTGAACCTGGCCGTTTCCAACCTGTTTGATAAGCAGTACATCACCTATTATTCGCAGAGTGCCCTGGTGGAACCGGACCGCTACTTCTCCGGCCGTGGCCGAACGGTGACGCTGGGTTACAACGTTGATTTCTGATGTCACCCACGTTGACCGCCGCAGGGTGCTGCGGCTGGGTTTTGGCCTGGTGGCTGCCTGTGCGCTGGTGCCTTTCAGGTCGCAGGGCAGCGCCGCCTTACGCGTGATCACCCTGTTTCAGGGGGCGACGGATGCCCTCGTGGCGCTGGGGACTACCCCCTGCGCCGTGGTGGATTCCTGGAGTGAAAAACCCACCTACCGCTATCTGCGTGCGGCATTGAAGGACGTGCCGCACGTCGGGCTGGAAACCCAGCCCAGCCTCGAAGATATCGTGCTGCTGCGCCCCGATGTGATTATCGCCTCGCGCTTTCGTCACCAGGCGCTGGCGCCGTTGCTGAAGCAGATTGCGCCGCTGGTGATGCTCGATAACGTCTACGAATTTAAGCAGACCGTGGCGGCGGTGGGCCGGGCGGTCAATCGCCAGCAGGGGGCAGCGGAACTGCTGCTGCGCTGGCAACAGCGCGTCACCCGTCTGCGTCAGATACTGGAGCAGCACTTCGCCGCACGCTGGCCGCTGACGGTCTCCGTTCTGGATATCCGCGCTGACCATCTGCGCAGCTATCTGCCGCAAAGTTTCCCCGGCATGATCCTCAGCGAACTCGGTTTTCAGTGGAATGAGGCGGCGCGTCAGGCCTCGGGCGTGTCGATCAAGCTCAGCGGGCGTGAAAGCCTGCCGGTGGTCAATGCCGACCTGTTTTTCGTGATGCTGCATGCGGAAAAAGCCGTGGTGCGCGACAACTACCGCACGCTGATCAACCATCCACTGTGGAAACAGATGCAGGCCCCGCAGCAGCATCAGGTGTGGCAGGTGGACAGCGTGACCTGGGTGCTCTCCGGCGGGATTATCGCCGCGAATGCGGTGCTGGAGGATATCGAACGCCTGCTGGTTACGGGGCGATCCGCATGACGCCAGCGATAAAACTGTGCGTGCTGGCGCTGCTGTTGCTGATGGCGGTGCTGCTCAGCCTGATGAGCGGAGCCAACTGGATATCGCTGCCGCAGGTGCTGGCGGCGCTGACCCGCCACGATGGCATGAACCTCCAGCATATTCTGGTCACCACCTCCCGCCTGCCGCGCACGCTGATGGCGCTGGCCGTCGGGGCCAGTCTGGCCGTTGCTGGCGCGCTGATGCAGGCGCTGACGCGCAACCCGCTGGCATCGCCCGGCCTGTTTGGCATCAATGCCGGGGCCACCTTCCTGATTATCCTGTGCAGCTCGGTGTTTTCACTCTCATCACTCAACGGCCTGCTGTGGAGTGCTTTCGCCGGGGCCGCGCTGGCCGGAACGCTGGTGTGGCTGATTGGCACCGCCGGGCGCGGGCGGCTTAATCCGCTGCGCATTGTGCTGGCTGGCGCATCGATCACCGCGCTGTTTACCGCCTTTAGTCAGGCGATGCTGGTGATCGACCAGCAGGGGCTGGATACGCTGCTGTTCTGGCTGGCCGGATCGCTTACCGAGCGTGAACTGGCTGCCGCATGGCCGATCCTGACGCTCAGCGCCGTTGGGCTGGCGGTGGCGATGCTGTTTGCCGGGCAGGTCAACGTGCTGAATGCCGGGGAGGATATTGCCACGGCGCTGGGCCAGCGTGCCGGGCCGGTGCGCCTGCTGTTGGCCGTGCTGATTGTGCTGCTGGCGGGGAGCGCCGTGGCGCTGGCCGGGAGCATTGGGTTTATCGGCCTCGTGGTGCCGCATATGGTGCGCAAGGGCATCGCCATCGATCACCGCTGGCTGTTGCCCGGCTGCGCGCTGGGCGGGGGATTACTGTTACTGGTGGCCGATATTCTGGCGCGGGTGGTGATCCTGCCGCAGGAGGTGCCGGTGGGCGTGATGACCGCGCTGTTCGGTGCGCCATTCTTTATCTGGCTGGCGCGGCGCGGAGGGCGTTATGGATAAGATTATCGCGCTACGCTGGGGAGCCTTCTCACGCCAGATCAATCTGAACACGCTGTGGCGACTGCTGCTGGCGCTCGGCATCCTGCTGCTGGTGATGCTGCTGTCGCTGACGCAGGGAAAAGTGACAATGTCACCCATGACCGTGCTGCGGCTGCTGTGCAGCGACGATCCCGGCGGGATAGCGTTTATCGTGCAGCAGCTGCGCCTGCCGCGCATCGTGCTGGCGGGGCTGGTCGGCGGGGCGCTGGCGGTATCCGGCCTGATCCTGCAAAACATTATTCGTAATCCGCTGGCTTCGCCCGATCTGCTGGGGATCACCAGCGGTGCGGGAACGGCCGCCGTGATCTATCTGGCGTTCTTCAGTATGACGCTGGGCGACAGCCTGCTGCCGCTGGCGGTGATGTCGGGTGCCGGGCTGGCCACCGCCAGCGTCTGGCTGCTGGCGTGGAAGCAGGGTGCATCACCGCTGCGGCTGGTGCTGATTGGCGTGGGTATATCGGCGCTGCTCGGCGCGGTGACCACGCTGATTCTGGTGTTCAGCCCGCTGACCACCACGCTCTCGGCTTACGTCTGGTTGACGGGTAGCGTGTACGGTGCCACCTGGTCGCAGGCGACAGCGCTGGCGCAGTGGCTGCTGGCGATCCTGCCGCTGCTGATCTGGCTGGCCCGTCAGGTGATGGTACAACAGCTGGATGAAGGGCTGGCGGGCGGGATTGGCGTGCGCGTGCAGTGGCAGCGCGGCGGGCTGTTGCTGGTGAGCGTAGCGCTGGCGGGCGTGGCGATTGCCTGGGGCGGGGCGATGGCGTTTGTCGGGCTGGTGGCCCCGCATATCGGCAAACGTCTGGTGGCCGCCGGGTTTGCCGGGCAGGCGCTGATGAGTGCGATGGTCGGCGCGATGGTGCTGATACTGGCGGATCTGATCGGCCGCGTGCTGTTTCTGCCCGCCGACTTACCCGCAGGAATATTTGTCGCGGTGCTGGGCACGCCGTTCTTTTTATATCTGCTGATCACCCAGCGCCACTAAGGAAACTGAACCATGACCGCCATTACCGCACGCGATCTGACCCTGAGTTACCAGAATCAGACCATTATTGACGGCCTGGATATCGACCTGCCACAGGGCAAAATCACGGTGCTGATTGGCAGCAACGGCAGCGGTAAAAGCACCTTGCTGCGATCCTTCGCTCGTCTGCTGAAACCGCAGTCCGGCACGGTCAGCGTTAACGGGCAGGATATTCAGCAGCAGTCGACCATCCGCGTTGCGCGTGAGCTGGCGATCCTGCCGCAGAACCCGGTAGCGCCGGAAGGGATTAACGTGCGTCAGCTGGTGAGCCTGGGGCGCTATCCCTGGCAGAACTGGATGCAGCAGTGGTCCGCGCAGGATGAAGAAGCAGTGAATGCCGCTTTGCGCTGCACTCACGTTGAGGAACTGGCCGATCGCCCGGTGGAAGCGCTGTCGGGCGGGCAGCGCCAGCGGGTGTGGATTGCCATGACGCTGGCGCAGGGCACCGATATTCTGCTGCTGGATGAGCCGACGACCTTTCTTGATGTGGCCCATCAGATTGAGGTGCTGGATCTGCTGCGCGACCTGAACCGCCAGCAGAATAAAACCATTGTGATGGTGCTGCACGATCTCAATCTGGCCTGCCGTTATGCCGACCATCTGGTGGCGGTGCATCAGCGCGGAGTGGTGGCCGCAGGCGCTCCGCAGGCTATCCTCAGTGAGGGGCTGGTGAAAACGGTGTTTGACCTCAACTGCCGCATTATCGACGACCCGTTCTACGGTACGCCGCTGGTGATCCCGTTAAGTAAACATCACGGCTAGCGCGGGCGTGCCTGTGAGGATCGGATAAAGAGCGATTTAAACTTTTGGCTCGGTCAGTGTCGCCCTCAGGTGAGGAAGGCTCTGCGGATAATTTTGCTGAATAAACTCAATCATTTTTTCCCGCACGTAACAGCGTAAATCCCAGGCCGTGGGGGAATTCTGTGCGGTCATTAATAATCTGATCGTCATGGTTTTGTCATTAGTATCGGTAACCTGAAGCACCTGGGTCTGTTGATCCCAGAGTTTGGTTTCGCTGAGGACTTTTTCAAAATGCTGACGCAGAGGCGCTAATGGCATGGAGTAATCGAGGTAAAGAAAAACAGAGCCTAATATTTGTGCGTTATTACGCGTCCAGTTCTGGAAGGCATTTTCGGTAAAGTAGGTAATGGGCAGCACCAGTCGGCGCAGATCCCAGATGCGTACCACAACATAAGTCAGGTTTATCTCCTCAATCCAGCCCCATTCATTTTCAACCACCACCGCGTCATCAATTTTTATCGGTTGCGTAAAGGCTATTTGAATTCCGGCGAAGAGGTTAACCAGCGACTTCTGAAGAGCAAAGCCAATGATTATCCCTGCAACACCAGCCCCTGCGAGGATTGTTGTGCCGAATTTTCGTACGCCAGGGATGCTGACTAGAACCAGAGAAAGGCAGAACAGCACCAGGAGTACGATAGCGACTTTTTTTACGTACATTATCTGCGTGCGAATTTTACGCGCACGAAGATTATTCGAAAGGTTAATGTCATAGCGAATGAAAAGCATATCCTGCACAACATTCGTTAATCGAATTAAAATGGAACAAAAAGACAATATAATAAATACATTGAGGATGGTATTGATAAAGGGAAGGGAGTTGGGCTGAATGTTAACATAATTAATCCCTATGCTAATTAATAGTAAGGGGATAAAAAGAAACATTGAACCACGAAGATGCATCTCAAGTGATTTGAATAGCTTTCTGTCTCGAATCTGCCAGTAGCGGATAAACCTCAGAAGAATAAAACGGGCCAGGAAACCCAGTGCAAATGAGAGCGTGACGAGCAATACAGCAGGCACCCATGATGGCATGCCAGAAAACTCACCGAATATCATTGGCATTCTTTTTCCTTATATTCAGCCAACAACCCTATAGTTGTCAGATCGATCATAAACACGCCGTCCCGTTTTTTCAGCCAACTGCGGATTAAATAGCTAGCGCAGATGAGTGTCCGAAAATTTAGTGGCCTGACGTTCTTAACACAAATAAACCCCGGAAAGAAACCGATTTTTTGACTGGAACCGGCTGCAGACGGACATCAACAGGACATTCCTTACGGAAAAATGTCTGACGGGCATTGGTAGAAAAATTCGATAATCCCGTTGAGCAAATATCACGTTTAGCGCGGACATGCCTGCACGCAGCGTTGCAGTGCGCCGCTACAGTCGCTGTTTTTGTCGCGGTCGCAGCGGCTGTTCTGCACATAGCAGTTCTGCTGGCAGGCACCGTTGTCGCTGGCGGCGATGGCGGTAGCGCCGGGAGTGAGCAGGGCAATCAGTAACGTGATAAACAGGGGCATGTTGAGTGGCATGGTCTGGCTCCGTTATGGCTTTACTCTTAGCGTAATCCAGGTCAGCGGTTAGCGCCTGTTCGTACATCGAAATCATATCCTCGCGAGAACTTACCCGTAGTGGTCGACCTTCTTTTCCGGTCGACCAGTGGTGAAGTCTCCGGCACCTGTAGCGGCCGACCCTCTGTTTCGGTCGGCCAGTGGCTACGGTCTGCATATCAGGTCAGGTCAACACCTTAAGGTCAATGGTATGGGTGTTGCCGATCTACGGTATTTATGCCCAAACCTGATTTATTTTATGCGCATCAATTCCAGTAAGCCTGATAAGCAAGTGCGATAGCCGAGCAGAAAGCATATGGGCTTAAAAGTAAAATATCCGAATAATGAGCTTCAAATATCCGGGTAACAGGCCACGCCAGTACAATCAGCCAGATGAAGAGCGTAGAACATACTATAAAAAGGCTGCCTTTAACGTAAGTATTGGGAAAAAACCGCTGTGCAATCATCAGTAAAGGCAGGCCGATTAATAAAGAACCTACCATGGTCCCAATAATGCTTGTCGTGGCCATGAGTACATAAGTGAAAATAAAAGAAAGTACTTCAATTCCGGGTGCGTTGGCTTTACCCAACGAGAGATACAGTAAAACCAGCAATGTGCCAACTACACTACTGAAGATTGCTGATATTGTGGCTTTAATAATTAAACTGTCGTCGATGATTTTCGGCATAATTTTCTCTATGTCTGAGCCACTAATTTTTTATGCGGCATACCAAATCGCAATGGCGTCGGGTTTTTAACACTCACAGCGAGCAACGATTCTGCGGGGATGGGGCCAGTTTAAGGTATGATCAATCAACATTCCCGATCATTCTAAAAGGGCGGGACGAATGCCCGCCATCAATGTTTATCAATGATTCGCTTCTGGCCAGTCGGTGTAGCCCTTCGCGCCGCCACCGTAGTAGGCTTCTTTCGGCGCGATGGTCAGTTCGACACCATAGCGCAGGCGCTTCACCAGGTCCGGGTTGGAAATATACAGGCGGCCGAAGGCGACGGCATCAATGACCCCGGCATTACGACGACTGATGGCCATTTCCAGGTCATAGTTGTTGTTACCGATGAACGGGCCGTCGAACTGGGCGCTGAGCGCATCCATATCCACATCAGCAGGCACTTCACGCGAGGTTGCCGTTGCTCCCTCAACAAAGTGCAGATACGCCAGATTAAAGCGATTCAGCTGCTGAATCAGATAGCCATACATCGCCATCACGTTGCTGTCCGGCGGGGTATTACCCGCGTCAGGGGTCACCGGTGACAGGCGGATGCCAACACGTTCATTACCCCAGATGTTAACAATGGCCTCAGTCACTTCCAGCGTCAGGCGGGCACGGTTTTCAATAGAGCCGCCCCAGGCATCGGTGCGGTGGTTAGTGGAATCGCGCAGGAACTGATCGAGCAGGTAACTGTTGGCTGAGTGTACTTCAACGCCGTCAAATCCGGCGCGCAGGGCGTTTTCTGCCGCGCGTTTGTACTGCTCGATGATGCCGGGAATTTCATCTGTTTCGAGCGCGCGCGGCGTGGAAACCGGAACAAAGCCGTTAACAGTGTAGGTCTGGCCTTCAGCTTTGATGGCAGAAGGGGCCACCGGACGTTCCCGACCAGGCTGTAGCTCAACGCTGGAGAAACGGCCCACGTGCCACAGCTGGCAGACAATTTTTCCGCCTTCAGCATGAACGGCATCGGTGACTTTCTTCCAGCCTGCAACCTGTTCTTCACTCCAGATCCCTGGCGTAGCTGCGTAGCCACGGCCCTGAGCAGAGATGTTGGTGGCTTCTGAAATAATCAGACCAGCGCTGGCACGCTGCGCGTAGTAAGTTGCATGAAGCTCGTCAGGAACGCCATCTTCGCCATAACGGCTACGGGTTACCGGCGCCATGACAATACGATTCGACAGCTGAAGTTTCCCCATCGCAACGGGTGAGAATAAATCGGTACGGGTGGTGTTATCAGTCATAGTGACTCCAAATAGTTGACCAGTCGTCTAGTTAATTGGTAAAAAAAATGCGGCTATCTAAGCAGCCGCTTTGTCGCATTCATTGCTTTGTCGAATGAGGTATCCGGGTCGTGAATTTTTGCCATGAGTGAAGCACCCAGCCAGAGCTGGTAAAGCTCTTCAGCAAGATCTTCTGCATCATCCTCACCGGATAATGAACCATCCTGCTGCCCCTGGAGAATGCACGCCGAAATCCTGGCCACGATGTTCAGGGTTCCTGTTGCCAGAACACTTCGCATGCTGTCGTATTGATCGCACACTTCCGCGCCAAGCTTAACGACAAGGCACTTACTTTCCGGCAGGTCGGCACCCTGCGTCGTTTTCCAGAAGGCAAAATAACGCAGCAGCCGCTCGCGGGCGGGTTCGGCACCGCGCAGTTGTTCATCCACCTGAATAAGGTAGTTGCTGAAATAGTGCTCTAACAACGCCTCAGCAAACTCTTCCTTGGACTGGAAGTAGTAATAAAACGATCCTTTGGGGATCCCGGCGGCTTTAACAATTTCAGCCAGGCCGACAGCGCTGTAGCCTTTGTGAGTGATCAGCGTTCTGGCCACATCGATGATGTGCTGACGCACGTGAGTCGCTTGTTTTTTCATAGTCCGCTTACTGTAAATTAAAAACTGACCAGTCGTCTAGTGTTGTGTGAGCCATTTTTTGAGATCAGGTTTTGTTCGCCAGCAGCAGCCCGCTTGCATACTGTCCGGTTGTTTTAAGGCTCTGGAGCGTCGCACCGTCTTTAGCTTCAATCGACATCCCTTCCAGCAATGTGTTGAGAACGGTCGCCAGCGCGGCGGTATTTGTGTCGGGCGGCAGCTGCTTTTCGCGTACTGCCCTGGTGAGTCGCTTATCAAAGAGATCTTTGCCTTCCTGCCTGAGTAGGCTGACAGCCTGGACAACATCCGCGGACTCCTGCGAAACATTGATGGCTGCAAGCACCACCATACAACCGCACGGCGCGGAGGGTGACAGCAGTATATCGGCCGATTCACTGAAGAAATTATCAATGGCCTGGTGAATATTCTCTACCTCTTCCAGCCGTTCCCAGGTCGCTTTCCAGTAAACCTTTTCGTAATAGTTCACGGCTTCCAGAAACAATTTCGATTTGTTCCCAAAGGCGGAGTAGAGGCTGGGCGGATTGATCTCCATCGCTTCGCATAGCTCGGCGACTGATGCTGGCTCAAATCCTTTTCGCCAGAATATATCCAGTGCGCTGAGCAGGGCTTTATCACGATCAAAACTTCTCGGTCTGCCCTTGGGCTTTCCGCTGGGTTTGTTCACACCTGGCGTTTGCATTTTTGTGCTCTCAATCTATCGCTTGACACTTTACATAGTGATCACTATACAATAATAACATTGCTTAGTGATCACTACAAAATAGAGCCAGCAAGTGAAAGAGGGGTATCTGAACGGATACCCGGTTTATTACTACGGAGAAAAATATGAGCGACAAAACTTACGTGCAGGAATACAACGCCATTGTGGATGTACTCAATCAGTACAACGAAGGCGGTAAACAGGCCAAGAGCGAGATCATGAAGCCCGCGTTTAGTGAACAGGCCACTATTTTTGGCGCTGACGGCGACGGTAACCTCACCGGTGGCCCAATTCAGGGGTTGTATGACGTTATTGACCGCGATTTCCGCCCCTCTCCTGAGGCAAAGGCCGCCATCGTACGCGTGGATATCGTCGGAACCGCCGCCAGCGCACGTATTGATACCGATGACATTTCAGGCTTTCGCTTCACCGACTTTTTCAATCTCCTGAAGGTGAACGGCCGCTGGACCGTGGTCAGCAAGATTTACCACACCCACGTCGCATCCTGATACTCACCGTCAGCTCACCGATGCAGCCTGCAAGCAATACTTGCAGGCTGGTAAAAGAGGAAATGAAGATGAATCGACATATCAAGGCAGTGCCCACCGCAGATTATCGTTTCTGTCGGTGATATAACGGGTGAACGCTGAATTTATTGTTGAGGAAAAAATGAACGATTACATCCAACCTGTTGAACTGGAAAAAGCGTATCGCCTGATTAACCACGGCCCGACCATCCTGGTGTCGGCGCGTGATAACGGTGTGGAAGATGTGATGGCGGCGGCGTGGGCGTGCGGGCTGGATTTTGCGCCGTCGAAGCTGACGGTGGTGATTGATAAAATCGCCAAAACCCGTGAGCTGGTCGAAGGCAGTGGCATGTTTGTGATCCAGGTGCCGACGGTGGCGCAGATACAACTCACCCACGCGGTGGGGACGCGCAGCCTGGCGACGGAAGCGGATAAACTGGTAAACTGCGGCGTGGAGCTGTTCAGCTTTGAGGGCTTCGATCTGCCGTTTGTCAGCGGCTGTTCGGCCTGGCTGGCGTGCCGTCTGATCAGCGAACCGCACAATCAAAACACCTACGATCTGTTTATTGGCGAAGTGGTGGGGGCCTGGGCGGATACCCGGGTGTTCAGCGACGGTCACTGGCATTTTGACCGCGCCGATCCGTCATTGCGCAGCCTGCACTATGTGGCGGGCGGGCAGTTTTATGCCACCGGAGAGTCGCTGAACGTGCTGTAACCGCAGGCGGCCCGCATCGGGGCCGCCCGTGGCATCAGGCGAATACCACCTGAGGGAAATCCAGTGAAGGCGCACCGGAGGCCTCAAAGCACAGATCGAAATAGCCGCCATTCTCCTGCCAGTCTGCCGTCCCGTCATCCTTTGTTACCCTTGCCGTTAAGGCTTTTCCCTTATTGTGCCGATAACCCCTGTATGGCAGCGGAGGCAACATCGCCGTTCGACTGCATCACCTGTGACGGATTACATAGACCAATAAACCATCGTCAGCATTTAAGTAGGCAACAATGAGTCAATCTTCTTTCTGGAACACGGCTGCCCGGCTGAAAAGAGGCGGCAGCAAGCCGCGCGCGGGTGTTTTTGATGCCAGCCAACCCCCGGTGAATATGAATGCGCTGGGGCTGAGCCGCAACAGCGCCGGGCTGCTGTTAAGCTTTGTTCCCCCGTTAGCTGAGTTCAGCCGTGTCAGCCAGGCGTGGCAGAGCCTGAACGGTACGCGCCGCAGCGTGGTGACCCTCTCTTCCAACGGCGCGCTGTGTAGCGGTCGCGGGCAGAGCACCTATTGTGATGGCGCAAGCCAGCAGGGGAGCTGGCTGTGGCTGCCGGAAAGCCTCATCGCCCGGCATGAAGTGCATGAAGTCGACCTGCATGTGCAGGATACGCAGACCGCCCAGCAGCGTGTCAGCGCCATCCAGCACGAGCTGGAGCGGGTGGTGGTGAACATGCCGCTGTCTGCCGACCGCACTTTTGCGCTGATTTTCTGTGATGGCTTATCCGCCTCTGAAGGGTTCCTGATGCAGGCCTGGTATGCGTCCGGGCGCTTCCCGTGCCTGGCGATTGGCGGCTCTGCGGGCGGAACGCTGGATTTCGACGGCACCTGGATTGGCAATGGCGGGCGGATATTGCAGGGCAAGGCGGTGATCGTCTTTTGCCAGATGGCGGAAGGCAAATCGTTTGCGCCGTTTAAAAGCCAGAACTTTGAGCCAACCCGGCAGAGCTGGCTGGTGGCCGAAGCCGATCCGGTGGCGCGAACTGTCTCGTCGCTGTTTGATGCCCAGGGCCGCCAGCACAACGTGATTGAAGCCCTTTGCGCACGCTTACAGTGCGCACCGGCTGATTTGCAGGCGCGTCTCCAGGGACTGACGTTTGCGGTAAAAGTGGAGGAGGAGTTCTTTATCCGCTCCATCGCCAAAATTTTGCCGGACCGCATTCAGTTCTTCTGCGATCTGGAGTTTGGTGACCGTCTGCATCTGTTGAAAGAGACCGATTTTGCCAGCGCCACGCGCACTGACTGGGAGGCGTTCACCGCGCTGTATGGCCAGCCCGCTGCGATGCTGCTGAATGACTGCGTGCTGCGCCGCGTCGGTAATCAGGCCCGCCTGCCGCAGTCGCATTTCTTTAGCGGGATCCCGTCTGCCGGGTTCTCCAGTTTCGGTGAAATCCTCGGCGTGCCGATCAACCAGACGCTGTCGGCGCTGGCATTCTTCAACCGTCCGTCCGATGCCATGCGAAACTTTCCGGTGCAGTATGCGGCATACGCCAGCCATTATGCTCAGCGTGCGCTGCGCCGCTGGGAAGCGCTGAACACGCTGCAAACCCGCATCGTCAACCAGGTGGTGGAGTATCAGCAAAAGCTGGATCCGCTGATGAAATCACTACCGCTGTTGGAAAATGCCACCCGCAGCCAGAGCGATGCACTCAAGGCGGCGGAAAGTAATATCCGCTCCATCAGTGATGCCGCGCTGCACAGCCAGCAGGCGCAGCACCAGCTCAGTGCCGGGCTGGATGAGCTGGAAACTATCTCCTCCGGTATTACAACGATTAACAGCGGCATCAGCAATATTGCCTTCCAGACCAATATTCTGGCGCTCAATGCCGCAGTGGAAGCGGCACGCGCCGGGGAAGCCGGGCGTGGTTTTGCCGTGGTGGCAAGCGAGGTGCGCCGTCTGGCACAGTCATCGAAAGATCAGGCCGATGCCACCTCACACAGCATCAGTGATGCCGTTAGTACCATTCTGCATATCAGAAAGGTGGCGGTGGATACGGTGGAAAGTGCCAGACAAATGGCGCAGGAAAGTATCGATGCCGCTAATGCCATTGCGGAGATGAGCAGCCAGACCGCCAATGAGCGTAAAAGCATCAGCGAAAATCTGGATAAGCTGAGCGAGATGACCTCCGGTATTGATGCGATGCAGGAAGCCGTGGCCCAGCTGAAGGTGTTGCAGAAACTGGTGGTGGCGAAATAGTGACAACGTCACCGTAATAACGACAAAAAGCCCCGAAAGGGGCTTTTTTTATGCGCAGAACGCGGTGGTGCGTGACTTATTTAGTCAGTTCGGCGGTCATATGCACGCCGTTGTTGAAGTTGGCTTCAGTGATTTTGTAGCTGCTGCCTGTCTGCTGGGCCTGAGCGGCAATCTGCGCTTCAGCGGCTGACAGGGTAGATGCACTGGCGGTTACGCTCTGTGCAAAGCTACCGAAAGAGATGACTGAAAGAGCGGCAACTGCTACGAAAGTTTTGATGGTTTTCATGGTTAATTCCTCAGAGTATTTTATGTAAGTGAGACGTTCTGTCTCGATGTGGTAAATACTACGCCTGCTAATAATAAACAAAAAGCGGAATTTATTGCCAATAACTGTCAAATAATTTGAATAATAAAATGTGCTAAGCCTGTAACAATAAACGCCAAGCCGCATCGGATTTCTCTGGCATAATCAGGTCGATACCCGGGGTTCACCGGGATAAAAAAACAAAACTAATGACGCTGTCTGCCAGCTCCGCGCTGGCTGGAGCACTTGCAGGTAGGGATAGTTAATGACGTCGAGTCACACTCACCTGGACAGTAACGAATCGTTGCTGCGCCATCCTTCGTTCGTGCGCTTCTGGCTGGCGCGCACCTTCTCTTCATTCGGTTTCCAGATGTTCTCGGTGGCGGTGAGCTGGCAAATCTATGCCATCACCAAAAGTGCTATGGCGCTGGGGATGATCGGCCTGATGCAGTTTCTGCCCTCGGTGCTGCTGGCGCTGCCGGCCGGGCATCTGGCGGATCAGTACGACCGTCGTCGCATTGTGCTGTTTGGTCAGGTTCTGGAGTGGGGCGCGCTGCTGGCGCTGATCCTGCTGACCTTCTATCAGTGGTCGGATAAAAATGCGCTGTGGGGCCTGGTGTTCCTGATCTCCGTGGCTAAAGCCATTGAAGGCCCGGCGATGCAGTCGATGCTGCCTTCGCTGGTGCCGCCTGCGATGCTTGCTCGTGCCACGGCGGCGGCGGCCGTCAGCGGGCAAAGTGCGGTGATTATCGGTCCCACATTGGGCGGGCTGCTGTATGTGGCCGGGCCAGATGTGGTATATGGCGTGGCCGCCGCGTTCTATCTGCTGTCTATTGTGATGATTGCGCGCATCCGCTTTATTCGTGCGCCGCAGCCGCGCCTGCCAGCCAATATCAAGACGCTGTTTGCCGGGGTGAAATTTATTCGTGAACGGCGCGATGTGCTGGGGGTGATCTCCCTCGACCTGTTTGCGGTGCTGCTGGGCGGCGCCACCGCGCTGCTGCCGATCTTCGCCAAAGATATTCTGCACACCGGTCCCTGGGGGCTGGGCATGTTGCGCGGGGCGCCGTCGGTGGGAGCACTGCTGGTCGGCATCTGGCTGAGCCGTAACAAGCTGGAGAAAAACGTCGGCATGATCATGTTTGGCTCGGTGGCCGGATTTGGGGTGGCGACGCTGATTTTTGCGCTCTCCAGCCAGCTGTGGTTGTCGCTGCTGGCGCTGGCCGCGCTGGGCGGTTTTGATATGGTGAGTATGGTGATCCGTGGGGCGCTGGTGCAGCTGGATACGCCGGACGATATGCGCGGCCGCGTCAATGCGGTGAACAGTATATTTATTAACACGTCTAACCAGCTTGGCGAGTTTGAGTCCGGGATGCTGGCCGCGCTAATGGGGGCCGTTCCGGCTGCGGTGCTGGGCGGCGTCGGCACGCTGGTGGTGGTTGGCCTGTGGATGACGCTGTTCCCGCATTTAAGACGCAGGCAGAAGCTGGAAAGCGATAGCAGTACGAGCTGATTCTGATCACCTCTGGGATGGCTCAATAATGGTGGTGGGGATTCAGGATCAGCATCGTGTTTGTTCTACATTATGCTTAACAGGAATCCTCACCACTCAAGCCATACATGCAGGCATAAGGGTCTTCCCATTGATTATCTTTTAAGAAAAAAACGATATTTTTTTTCTTGTCCGTTAATATGTACGCCAGTCCGCTTGACTGTAATGTCCATTCACCTTTTATATTTTCGTCGAGATTTACATTTCCTTTGGCGATGCAAGGGAAGTAATACTCATGAAGTAATGTTTCATTCTCATTTAACTCTCTTGCTGAGTTGAAATAGTTAATTATTTGTTCTCTGGTTGGCCTGAAATCTTTACACATATCAATTTCGTTGGGGTTTTTCACTGCTCTGGAGTTGATGCCGACTTCTTTTATCTCCACCTGTTCGACGGTTCTGGCACCAACCTGATGTGAACACATAAGGATAATGGATAAAGAAAATATAAATTTCACCATTTTGCCGTGCTCGCTTCTGTTGTGTTTTTTCTTCCAATGTCCGGGTGGCGATATATTTCCGTCATGGGGACTTTTAATGTGCTGGTCAATTTTAAATAACTGTTGATAACACTTTCCTTGTGAGTTTTTGGTTGAAAAAATCTCTTTGAGAAGATGAAAATGTCAGTTTCTTGCGTAATGTTGGATCATTTTTATTGGCAAATAGTTCCGCTAAAAGTCTGAGGCCAGATTGAGCACGCCGGATCGGCAAAGTCCGCATCCCTGCGGGCCTCGACACGCGACGTCCTGTCGCGTGACGTCCGGCTTACCTCAATCTGCCCTCATCCCTGCAACAATGGTGTTTGCTGTGGGTTTTAAAACCACCACATCATGGCAAGCTCGTTTAGGGTTCGACTTTTGTTGCTCTAACCAGCTTCAGCCATCGTTGATAGACATTCCCCGTTGGTTAATTTTACGCCATTTCTGCCGCATCAAGATATATAAGCACACGGAAACAGTGAAAATTACGATGAGTAATTGACATAGCGCATGGACTTCTCATAACGTGATTTCCAGCCCAATACCAATAAAGAGAATACGGAACATGACCACGCGTTACGCTGACAGAATGGAGGGCGTGAAGCCTTCGGCAATCAGGCAACTGCTTCAGTTCGGTGCAGATCCGTCGATTATTTCATTCGGCGGCGGTTATCCGGATTCCAGCCTGTTCCCGGCACAGGCACTGCAGGATATTTTTGCTGAACTGCTGTCGGGTCCTGGCGAAGTGTCACTGCAATACACCCATTCCACCGGGATGCCCAAGCTGCGTCAGCAAATTGCCAGCCGTATGGCGGCAGACAATATCGTCTGTGAAGAAGAAAACGTTCTGATCCTGCAAGGGAGCCAGCAGGGTCTGGATCTGGCGGCCAGACTGCTGATCAACCCTGGCGACCTGGTCGCCACCGAAGCGCCAACCTTCCTCGGGGCATTGATCGCCTTTAACACCTGCCAGCCAAATTATCTGGCTATCCCGATGGATGAGCAGGGGCTGATGACCGAGGTGCTGGAAGAGAAACTGAAGGCCGGGCAGCGGATTAAGCTGCTGTATACCGTGCCGGATTTCCACAACCCGACAGGAATTACCTTATCGCTGGCGCGCCGTCAGCATCTGATCCAGCTGGCGAATCAGTATGACTTTATTATCCTCGAAGACTCGCCGTACCGTGAAGTGCGTTATCAGGGCGACAAAGTTGCCACGCTGAAAAGTATGGATACGGAAGGGCGAGTGATCTACTTCGGCAGCTTCTCGAAGATCCTCGCACCGGGCCTGCGCCTCGGCTGGTCGGTGGCGTCTGCGGAAATCACCGAAAAACTGGGGCTGCTGAAGCTGGCCGCGGATACCCAGTGCAGCACGCTGAATATGGCGGCGGTGTCGATGTATCTGGAAAGACACAATATCGACGACCATATCCAGACCATCAAAGCGCAGTATTTGCGCAAAAAGGAAACCATGCTGTCGGTGGTCAGAAGCGAGTTCCCGCAGGGGATCAGCTGGACGGATCCTGACGGTGGCCTGTTTACCTGGATGGAGTTCCCGGAAGGGTTTGATACCGCCAAATTTATGCTGGAACACGCGGTGCCGGAAGCGAAAGTGGTCTGGGTCCCTGGCGCAACGTTCTTCCCGACCGTGCAGCGCGACAATTTTGCCCGCTTCAGCTATTCCACCCACAGTGATGAGAAGATCATCAAAGGCATGACGGCGCTGGCCGACCTGCTGAAGAAACACCTCTAATCTGCGTTTGAATGCGGAGCTGAACCGGCTTTGGCTCCGCATTATCTGTGATCTGCTTCATAAATTCCGCCTGATTTAGCCGTCTGCAACCGGTGCCACTTGCTCTGTTCTCATGATCCTCGCTAGCATAAGTAATCGATTACATAACCATTACCATTGAAAGTAATCGATTACATAGAAAGCAAAATACCGATAACCCGATGACTGACCCACTAAGGAACCGTTATGAAGCTGGTAAAAGCAGTGACCTCAACGTTATTCATTAGCACATTGACGCTGGGCGCGATTCACCCGGTGCTGGCCGATGAAGCCGCCGCGAAAAAACACCTCGCGCTGCAAATGTATACGCTGAGAAACGTCGGTACGCTGGAGCAGCAGTTTGCCGTTGCGCAGACATCAGGCTTCAGTGCGGTGGAACTGGTCGGGACGCAGGGCGTCAGCGCTGCTGAGATGAAAATGTTGCTGGAGAAATACCCGCTGAAGGTGACGTCTGACCATGTTCAGTTAGCCGATCTGCGCAGCAATCCGGCTGAGATCATCGCGTTTAACAAAGCGGTGGGTAATAAGGTGCTGGTGGTGCCGTATCTGCAAATCCCGGATCGCCCGGACTCTGCCGCAGGCTGGAAAAAGCTGGCGCACGAGTTGGATGCACTCGGCAGACAGGTGAGAAAGCAGGGCATGGTGCTGGCTTACCATAACCATGACTTCGAACTGAAAAAGTATGAGGGCAAGACTGCGCTGGAAATTCTGTTTGATAATAGTGCGCCCGCCAACCTGCAAATAGAACTCGATGTGGCGTGGGTATCACGCGGTGGCCAGGACCCGGTTCGTCTGCTGAGAAAATATCAGGGCCGTATTTACGCCATTCACGCCAAGGATAATGCCGGGATTGGCATTCGTAACGATGAGATGAATTTTGCCCCGGCGGGTGAAGGTCTGCTGGCATGGAATGAACTGCTACCGGCGGCGGTGAAAGCGGATACGCGCTGGTTTATTGTTGAGCATGATTTGCCGAAGGATCCGCAGTCGATTATTCGTCAGGCGAATCAGTATCTGGCGGGGGCGTTGTCTTCGTTAGAGAAATAACGTCTGCCAGCGGGCTGGCCGAAACAGAAGGTCAGCCCCTATGGCAGCAGAGATCCACATTCGTCATGGTCGCCCTTAAAACTTACGATCCCCGTTCAACATACCGCCACTGCAACGTGGTTTTCTGCGCCGGGCTGAGCGGGTCGTTAATCTTTTTAAGCAGCAAACTCACCGCCTCGCGGCCAATATCCTGTGACGGCAGCTCAATGGTCGACAGCGGCGGCGACGTCATATGCCCCAGCTCCGTGCCATCAAAACCCATCACCGCCACATCCTGCGGCACCCGCAGCCCGGCTTCATCCAGCGCTCGAATCGCCCCGGCGGCCAGCGTATCCGAAACGGCAAACACCGCATCAGGGCGCGGTGACTGTTGCAGCAGGCGTGTCATGGCGTCTTTACCTGCCTGATAGCTTAACTCACTGGCGTATTCCACCGCCGGGGGCGCGAGATGCTGTTCCTCCAGCACCGCACGGTAGCCCTGTTCACGCTGCTTGGCGTATTTATACGTAAGATCGTGATTGATCATCGCCAGATGCTGCCGTTCACGGCGGATAAACTCCCCGGCGACAAAGCGTGATGCCTGATGATCGTCAATGCCCACGCTCGATACCGTGGATGCCTCGTCGTACTCCGCACACTGTACCCACGGCGAATCACCAATCAGGGTGGTCAGCTCAGGCAGGGCGGAAAGGGCATCCATGGTGATCACGCCGTCGACCATCTTGCCAGAGAGCAGTTGCAGGCTGGACTGAGAGCGGGCGATATCGGAACCGGAGTTGCACAGCAAAATGCGGTAACCGTTGCGCTCGGCTTCGGCTTCAATGCCTTTCACCACGTCGGCGCAGAACGGATTGGCAATGTTCGACACCATCACCAGCAGCATATTACTGCGTGCAGTACGCAGCTGCCTGGCGAGCAGATTCGGCTGATAGTTACTCTCTTTGATCGCGTTTAACACGCGTTCCCGATTCTGCGGTTTCACCGAGCCGAGGTTATTTATCACGCGTGATACGGTAGCGACAGACACCCCGGCGAGGCGGGCAATTTTTTGGATCGACATCCTGATAAGCCTTCCTGCTGACCATGTTGACCATGTTGAAAAAACAGGGTAACACAGTTCCTGAAGCGGCTGAATTCAACGGATGAACGGCCACGGTAAAGCGTGGCCGGAAGAGTGTCAGTACTGAACCGTGATCCAGCGCTGCTGCTGATGACTTTGTACCATCGCGTCAATAATAAACATGATATTCGCGCCATCGTGGAAGGTGGCAAAGTTACCAGCGTCCGTGCCCGGCTGCTTGCCCACCTGAATGTAGCGGTAGAAGTTCAGCATCATATTCTTGAACGCATCCGGCCAGCCTTCGATATGCCCTCCGGGGAAGTGTGCGGCAGCCGCCACGTCCGGGTTCAGCAAGGAGGGGTCGTCCGACAGGCGCTGATTCGGCCCGTCACGCTGGCCCAGCCACAATGTCTGCGGCGCTTCCTGATCCCATCTCAGCGACAGTTTGCTGGCGTTGATCTCAAACGCCAGGCGATTTTTGCGTCCGGCGCTGACCTGCGACACCGTCATGCTGCCTTTGCTGCCGTCGTCGAAACGCAGCAGGACGGAAGCAAAATCTTCGGTTTCCACTGCGACTTCCTGATAGTCCTCCACTGTCTGGCCTGAGGTGAAGGTGCTGCCGCCGCTAAGGCTGGCTTTGCGGCTCGGATGCACAATAGAGAAATCCGCCATTACCGCGCTGATTTTGCGCCCGGTGACAAATTGCAGCGTGTCGCACCAGTGCGAACCGATATCCGCCACAGTGCGCGACACGCCGCCTTTATCCGGCAGGATGCGCCAGTTAAAGTCGGTGTCATGCAGCATCCAGTCCTGTAAATAGCTGCCGTGAACGGCAAAAATACGCCCGGCCTGCTGATGACGGATCATACTGGCCGCCTGCTGCACCATCGCAAACTGTCGATAGACAAAGCTCACTGCATGCACCACGCCAGCCTGTTCAGCCAGCGCGACCAGTTCGTGGGCTTCGGCGGCGGTCATACAGAGTGGCTTCTCGGAGAAAACGTGTTTACCCGCCAGCAGGATCTGCCGGTTGATCGCGGCATGCAGATGGTTTGGCGTGCAGTTGTGCACCACCGACAGCCCCGGATGCTGGAGAAGTTCAGCCACATCGCCATAGGCAAAAGGCACGTTATACTGTTGCGCTTTTTCCTGCGCTACCGCCAGCGAACTGTCGCACAGCGCCACCACCTCAACGAAACCGAGGCGACGGATCGCCTCAATATGCGCCGGGCCAATAAAGCCCGACCCGACAATGCCCACTTTAATCATGTTGATTCACTCCTGTCATGCCCAGCATCGAACGAATGGCGGTATCTGATTCACCGGTCGCTGCGAAATCATCAAATGCGCGATCCGCCACCGGAATAATGTTTTGTGCAATAAACTGCGCCCCTTCGCGGGCGCCGGTGGCCGCGTCCTTCAGGCAGCACTCCCACTCCAGCACCGCCCAGCCGTCATAGTCGTACTGCGCCAGCTTGCTGAAAATCGCTGTGAAGTCGATCTGGCCGTCGCCGGGAGAGCGGAAGCGCCCGGCACGCTCAATCCAGGTTTGATAGCCGCCATAAACGCCGCTGCGCCCGGATGGCGTAAACTCCGCATCCTTGACGTGAAACGCCTTAATTCTGCTGTGATAGATATCGATAAAGGCCAGATAATCCATTTGTTGCAGCAGCATATGGCTGGGATCAAACAGGATATTACAGCGCGGATGATGGTCCACTGCCGCGAGGAAACGCTCAAAACTGATGCCATCATGCAGATCCTCTGACGGATGTAGCTCGTAGCAGACGTTGACCCCGAAGCGATCAAAACAGTCAAGGACCGGCCGCCAGCGCGCAGCCAGAGCCTCAAAGGCAGTATCGATCAGCGCCGCCTTGCGTGGGGGCCACGGATAGAAATAGGGCCAGGCCAGCGCCCCAGAAAAAGTGGCGTGCGCCGTCAGGCCGAGCCGCGCAGAGGCCTGCGCCGCCTGCATCAACACGCCAGTCGCCCACTGCTGGCGGGCGCTGGCATCATGACGCATTGCCTCCGGTGCAAAGTCGTTAAACGCCTCGTTATACGCCGGGTGCACGGCAATCAGCTGGCCTTCCAGATGGGTGGACAGCTCGCTGATCGTCAGCCCGTGCGCCGCCAGACGTGCACGAATCTCATCGCAGTAAGTCTGGCAGTTCGCCGCTTTTTCCACATCGAAAATGTGCGGGTGATTACAGGGGATCTGCAACGCCTTGAAACCTAAATCCGCCGCCCACTGTGCGAGGTTATCCAGCGTATTAAAGGGCGCATCCTGGCCGATAAACTGTGACAGGAACAAACCCGGGCCTTTTAATGTCTTCATTGCATTCTCCTGAAGGGTAAAAATTAACGCTGCTCTTTGTAGCGGAACGAGAACAGGAACAGCACGGCAATCACCAGCGCGGCAACGGCCGGAATTAACCAGAACGTGGTCCAGTCGCTCAGCACATGCGGGCTACCCGCCGTGAACAGATGGTTGTACAGCGCGCCGGAGATTTGCGACCCCAGCAGCATGCCGATGCCGTAGGTGAACATCACAATCAGGCTCTGCGCCTGGCCCTTCACCTGGGTTCCGGCCACGCGGTCGGTGTAAATAAAGCCGATAACAAAGAAGAAGTCGTAGCAAACGCCGTGCAGCAGGATCCCGGCATACAGCAGCCAGCGCGCCTCATCGCTCACGCCATACGCAAACAGCATGTAGCGTACAAACCACGCCACCATGCCGATCAGCAGCATGTATTTCACGCCCAGTCGACGGAACAGCAGCGGGATAATCAGCATAAAGAAGATTTCCGACATCTGACCAAAAGACATCGCGCTGCTGACATCCTGAATGCCGACATCGGCAAGGAAAGTGGCGGTAAAGGCGTAATAGGTGCCCAGCGGGATGGAAATCAGCATGGCGCAAATGGCGAAAATCAGGAAGTGGCTCTGCTTTAGCAGGCTAAACGCATCCGCACAGAACAGGTCTCGCACGCGGAACGGCTGGCCTTTGGCCGGGGCAGGGGTGTGCGGCAGCGTCAGGCTGTAAACGGCCAGCAGCACCGAACAGGCGGCCGCCAGCTGGAAGATCATTACGCTGGCAGAAATCCCGCTCACGCCAATGCAGATCCCGGCCACAATCCAGCCGATGGTGCCGAACACGCGCACCACCGGGAAGCTTTTCTCACTGTTGCTCAGACTGTGGAACGCAATGTTGTTGGTGAGCGCCAGCGTCGGCATATAGCACAGCGTATAAGCGAACAGCAGCGCAATCAGCAGCGAACCGCTCTGCGCTTCCAGTGCGCCGGGCACAAACCACAGGATCACCGCGCCCGCCAGATGCAACAGCGCCATCACTTTCTGCGACGGGAAGAAGCGGTCAACGATCATCCCCAGCACAAACGGCGAGAGGATCGAGGCAATCGGCCCGGCGGAGAAGGCATCGCCTATGATCGTCCCAAGGTTGTGCTGGGTCATCACCAGGCCCAGCGTCACCGACCAGGTGCCCCAGATAAAGAACTGGAAAAACATCATTAACGCCAGGCGCGGCACCAGTAAAACCTGTTTACTGCCGGCAACGCCTGCATGCTCAACGGAAGAAACCATCGTCAGACCCCTTCATGAAGTAATCGATTACAATTAATCTCACGGCCAATGTAATCGATTACTTTTATGCTTTCCTGTGGCATTGCTGTGAAGTGGGAGGTGGGTCACAATCAACGTGAGCTGGTGGTGCGGCCTGCATGTGTTGCACAAGGGCCTGTGGTGTCAGCCTGACGACAGACATCTCCTGTGATAAGCAAAATTCCGTCAATTAACATTGATTAATAAATGTATGTCGATGCTTTTTATCAGATTACTCCGTATAATAAATCCGTTTTTTAATAAGATATAAAAATATTTCTCTATCAAGAGGGGGTTAAAATGGCATTGATCTGGTTCAGCCGTAAACTGGGCGTCTGGTTAGATAAAGTATTTGGAGGCTGGTTAAACGATGGCGTGACCCGCCGGGTTCGAAAAAGTAAAATAATAGATTTAAAAAAAGATGTCGGTGTCGTTAATAAAATATTAATACACTTGTTCAGCTTGCCATCTTACCGACGATTTATGCAGCGCCATTTTATACAGTGGCTCAATCCGGAAAAACTGACACCCGTAACGAAAAGGTATCTTTTCCTTTATTCTGTTAGTGTTTTTTTTATCCTGTCAATTGAAGTTATTATTATTTCCATATGTCTCTGGTTGTCATTCACCGATAAGGACGGTGCTCTGGTAAAGGCGAATGTACTCAATACACTAACGGCAATAGGGACTATGGGGGCCGCTTACTACGCGGGACGTTCTGCAAAGGCGATGCTTGCCTCTAATAACAATAGTGAAGAGAACCGTGAAACTGAATCATTAGACAGAAGATTTAGTATGCTACTTGAACAACATAATAATTATCTTAACATGATAAATACTGAGTTAAGAAAACCAGAAATGGCAATATTTAGCCCTAAGCATATGAAAGAAATGAGCCTCGGGCAGGGGTTAAGTATCATCAGAGGGGAAAATACGGATATCGTTGTTAACGAATGCACCCGTTTGGTCGGCACTCAGGACAATAAATCCTCACAGGAAGTTATTGATGCTTGCAACTCCTTTGCAAAAAACACACTCAGTCCATATATGCGTATCCTGTATCATACGCTAAAAACTATAAAGGAAGGCTGCGGAGATAATGACTATTCAGCCAGTGTTAAAGAGAAACAGTACACAAACATTATTCGTTCGATAATCCCAAACGATGTTCTCTTTTTGGTGGCACTTAATAGCGTTGCCATATATCGCGATGATAGAAGTAGCTTGTGTTTTGCCGAAAAAATAGACGTGAGAGTGTATAATGACTACGCTAAATATTTTTTCTTACTACGCCGTTATGCGTTTTTTGAGCACCTTAACATCATTCAATCTACACAAGTGTTAGAAAGAGAATACAATTTTCATGAATTTAACGATACTGTGCTTAGTCAGTTTAAAAATGTTTCTGGAAGAATTTATTCCATTGAAACAACTGATGGTAAAAAAGCGTTTGTGTTGAAGGACGACGGGATTGATTCTTTTTCAGATTTAATGCGTTACTTTGCTATGGCCGTGAAAAAAGAAAACCTGATGACGGTGATATGTTCTTTCTATGAAATAGATCGGCGAAATAAATCCAGGAAAATTCTTCAGGCAAAATTTTTACATGCACTTAATTACGTCGCCAGCATGCAAAGTGAAGAGGTTACCGACCGTCAGTTGGATAAAAAGCACCGGATGAAAGAACTCTTTCTTTTTGGTGCTAAAGTCGATTATGAGGAAAAAGTTGTTTATCTCAATACCACGAGCTGGCTTCGCTATCAGATTTTTGGTGATATGCCGATAACGTAACAGACCCGTTTACGGGGGCGTTTATGGCAATAGGAGTCAGAGAAGGGAAACCGTCAATAAATTGCAATATTTTGTTCAAATTAATAAGCAAAATTTATTGCGGCAACTGACGGTAACTCTACGTGACAGAATATGCAGGACGACACCCATAAATGCAGGACATTGCCCAGATTAGTTACACACCTTCAACGCGAGTGGCGGTTCTCGTGGCCGCATTTCTTAACTGCGTACAGAACGGGCAGCCGCAGCCGGATACCGCTGTGGCTGCACAGCTACCGGGATGTATGCCGCTGGCCTGGGTCAGATGAAAACTCAGAAAATCCGGGGTGTTGCGGGCGGTGTCGCCAGCCACCGGGACCTGCTGATGTTCGCCCTTCGGCTGAAAGGCGGCAGCGTTAGCCGCAGCAAGAGAGAGCAGCAGCAGGAAGTAAGGATGTTTCATATTGAAGCCTCGCAGGTGAGTTACAGCAATTGTTATAATATAACTATTCATCGGCGACCAGCGCTATTTCCACGCATCGCACTGCACACTTCTGATGCAGCCTGCGAGAAAATGATGCCCCATAAACGCTCGTGATCGTCAACGCGTCAGCAACAACCCCTTGTTTTACCGCAAAACCAATCCTGGCATAACTCTTGCTTTATCTCTTACAAGCAGCAGCGTTACACCGATCACTGAATACAATAGCAGGCTAGGGTTCCGGTCCACGAGGTGGATGGCTGGTCCGAGAGCTGGCGACCTCGGTTGGGGTTACACGGCGGGAGAAAAGCCCGGGAGACAGCAACACCTTCGTGTGTCGCGCTGCCCGGTATTTTTCGCCACCACCTGAGGTTAACCATGAAACTGTCCCATCTCCTGAGCGTCTGTCTTCTCGGTTTTTCAGCGCTTGTTGCGCTTCCTTCCCAGGCCGCCCCTAAGAAAGAGTTCAATGTCTGCTGGACCCTCTACGCAGGCTGGATGCCGTGGGGCCAGATTGCCACGTCCGGCATTATCGATAAGTGGGCAGCGAAATACGGCATTAAAATCCACGTTACTCAGCTCAATGACTATATCGAATCCATCAACCAGTACACCGCCGGACAGTTTGACGGCTGCACCATGACCAATATGGATGCGCTGACCATTCCCGCTGCCGGAGGCGTGGATTCCACCGCGCTGATCCTCGGCAGCTACTCCGAAGGCAACGACGGCGTGGTGCTGAAGGGCAAAGGCAAAACCCTGAACGACCTGAAAGGGATGAAGGTGTACCTGCCTGAGCTGTCCGTGTCGCATTACCTGCTGGTACGCGGGCTGGAAAAAGCCGGATTGCAGGAAAAAGACGTCACGGTGGTCAACACCTCGGATGCCGATATTGTCTCTGCCTTCGCCACCAATGGCGTGCAGGCCGCTGTTGCCTGGAACCCGCAGCTGTCGGTGATCAAAAACACCCCGAACACCAGCGAAGTGTTTGAGTCTTCACAGGTGCCCGGTGAGCTGATCGACATGATGGTGGTGAACAGCGCGGTACTGAAAGATAACCCGGCGCTGGGTAAGGCACTGACGGGCGCCTGGTATGAAATGATGGCGCAGATGAAAGCGGGCAATAAAGACGCGCTGACCGCGATGGCCGCCGCCTCCGGCACCGATCTCAGCGGCTATCAGGCCCAGCTGAAAACGACCCACCTGTTTTACACCCCGGCCGACAACCTCAAATTTGTCAGCGATGCCGAACTGGCGAAAACCATGCAGCGTGTGGCGAACTTCTCCTTTGAAAAAGGCCTGCTGGGCGACGGCGCGCAGAGTGCGGATTTCATCGGCATGAGCTTCCCCGGCAACGTGACCCTGGGCGACAGCAGCAATATCAAACTGCGCTTCGACGACAGCTATCTGAAGATGGCGGCTGCCGGCACGCTGTGATCATCACCCTGAGGAGACTAAGCGATGCGGCAAATTAATCGACACCCTGAAAAGGGCATGCACCTGATGCTGGTTCTGCTGCCGTTTGTGCTGGTCATTGCCGCGTACTTTATCGGGTCTGCGGTGCGGCTGGAGGCCAATCCCCACGACAAACTGCTGCCGGGACTGGGGCAGATGGCCGATGCGGTCTGGCGAATGGCGTTTACCCCGGACAAGCGCAGCGGCGAATACCTGCTGTGGATGGATACTGCCGTCAGCCTCGGCAGGCTGCTGATCGGGCTGGGCATCGCTTCATTGCTGGGGCTGTGCTTCGGCATCGCCTCCGGGGTGTTTCCGATGTGGCGGTCGCCGCTGTCGTCGTTTATGACCGTGGTATCAATGGTGCCGCCGCTAGCGATCCTCCCGGTTCTGTTTATCGTTTTCGGCCTCGATGAGCTGTCGAAAATCATGCTGATCGTCATTGGTATTACACCGATGCTGGCGCGTGACCTTGAGCAGCGGGCGCGGGAAATTCCGGTGGAAATCCTGATCAAAGCCCAGACACTCGGGGCGAACAGCTGGACGGTGGTGCTGCGCGTCGTGCTGCCGCAGCTGTTAACCCGGCTGCTGACCTCGCTGCGCCTGCTGCTGGGATCGGCCTGGCTGTTCCTGATCTCCGCAGAAGCCATCTCATCCACAGCCGGACTGGGTTACCGCATCTTCCTGGTGCGCCGCTATATGGCGATGGACGTGATTCTGCCGTACGTCATCTGGATCACGCTGCTGGCGTGGCTGATGGACCTCGGGCTGCGACGCCTTAACCGGCTGTGCTTCCCCTGGGCACAGGGAGAAAAATCATGAGTTTTATCGACATCAACCATATCTGGCAGGAGTACGGCAACCACGTGGTGCTGGAGAACCTCAACCTGAGCATTAACGAAGGGGAGTTCTGCACGATGGTCGGGGCCTCGGGCTGCGGGAAATCAACGTTTCTGCGTCTGCTGCTGGGCCAGGAAAAACCGAGCCGAGGGAGCATTCTGCTGGAAGGCCAGCCGCTGACGGCTGAGCCGGACGCCAGCCGTGGCGTGGTGTTCCAGCGCTACTCGGTGTTTCCCCACCTGAACGTGCTGGATAACGTCGCTATCGGGCTGGAACTGCCGCAGGCGGCGTTGCTCGGACGACTGTTTGGACGGCGTAAAAAAGCGGCACGCGAACAGGCCGCTGAGATGCTGGAACGGGTCGGGCTGGGGCACGCGCTGGATAAATATCCGGCTCAGCTCTCCGGCGGCATGCAGCAGCGGCTGGCGATTGCTCAGGCGTTTATTATGCGCCCGCGCATTCTGCTGCTGGATGAACCCTTTGGCGCGCTCGATCCCGGCATCCGCAAGGATATGCACAGCCTGCTGCTGTCGCTGTGGCAGGAAACTCAGCTGACGGTGTTTATGGTCACCCACGACCTGTCCGAAGGCTTCAACCTCGGCACCCGTCTGCTGGTGTTCGACAAAGTGCGCATTGACCCCCATGAACCGAACGCCTGGGGGGCGCGCGTCACCTACGATTTGCCGCTCAATGAAACCCGCCTGCGGCAGCGGCAGCAGCCCGGTGTGGTGATCCCGCATCCGGCGCTGGCAGCACTATCCGTTAACCAGGAGATTTCACATGACACATCCCTATGAAGAGACATTACCCGGCGGCGGCCATACCTCGCTGGTCGTGAAGCAGGGGCAGATCCTGCGTCTGACCGACATTGAAGGTGGCGCCAACGTCAGCCTGATGCTGTTTAACGCCCATGAAAAAAGCGAGCGGCTGAACCTGCCGGACACGCTGAAAGGGCAGCACACCGCGAAGCTGAGCGCAGGCCACTGCCTCTACTCGGATATGGGGCGCGTGCTGGCGGCCATCACCGCCGACACCTGCGGCTGGAATGACAGTTTCGGCGGCGTACTGAATGCGGCGGAAGTGGCGGAAAAATACGGTCAGGGGCGCTATCAGGAGCGGCGTAACGGCTTTCATCGTAACGGCCTGGATAACCTGCTGGTCGAGATGGGCAAGTGGAACCTCAACCTCGAAGATCTGCATATGGTGCTCAACCTGTTCAGCAAAGTGACGGTGGATGAGCAGGGTGCGTTTACCTTCCATGCGCACCATTCCGCGCCGGGCAGCGTGGTGGAGCTGTACGCGCCGATGGATATCCTGGTGGTGCTGACCGCGCTGCAACACCCGATGGACCCGAACCCGGAATATGCGCCGCGCCCGGTGCAGCTTGCTCTGATGGCAGCCAGCGACCCGGCCGGACTGACGCTGTGTAAAACCTCGCGCCCGGAAAATCTGCGCGCCTTCCAGAATATTGAGCGCTTTGTCGTTTAAGGAGCCACCGATGACGTTAACCACCAGTGATAAAAACCCCGCCGATGCAGTCTATCGCCACACTATTCCGGCGGGAGAACCCTTCCTGTTTGAAGTGAAAAAAGGCCAGACGGTGCGCCTGCACGATCTGGAAGGTAACCAGGCGGTGGATACGCTGTTTTACCGCGCCGCCAGCCCGCGTGAACGCTATGACGCCCAGCGCACCTTACGCCGCCAGAACAATGCCTACCTGAGCTGCGGCAGCGTGCTGTACTCCAACCTCGGTAATCCGCTGCTGACCATCGTTGCCGATACCTGCGGCCGCCACGATACGCTGGGCGGAGCCTGTGCGCAGGAAAGTAACACCGTGCGCTATCACGCCGATACGCGCTACATGCACAGCTGCCGCGATAACTTCCTCTGTGCCTGTCTGCACGACGGACGGCTGAACAAACGCGATATCACCGCCAACATTAACTTCTTTATGAATGTGCCGGTCACGCCCGAGGGCGGCCTGACTTTTGAAGACGGTATCTCAGCCGCCGGGAAATACGTGGAACTGCGCGCCGAATGCGACGTGATTGTGCTGATCTCCAACTGCCCGCAGCTGAATAACCCCTGCAACGGCTGGAACCCCACCGCCGCCGAAGTGCTGGTGTGGAACTGATTGCTGATTCGCTGAAATAACGCATTTTCCCCTGGGGACGACCTCAGGCGGCCAGGATTCTGGCGGGACGGCCCGCCCTGATGTGAGTCTGCCTCTATGTTTACAAAACTGCTGATTGCTAACCGTGGCGCGATTGCGTGCCGTATTTTACGCACGCTGCGGGCGATGAACGTCACCGGCGTGGCGGTGTTTTCCGACGCGGATGCCACCAGCCTGCATATCCGCGATGCCGATGAGGCTATCAGTCTGGGCGATGGCCCGGCGGCGCAAACCTATCTGGTGGTGGAAAAAATCATTGCCGCAGCAAAGGAGAGCGGCGCGCAGGCGATCCACCCTGGTTATGGTTTTCTCTCGGAAAATGCCGCCTTTGCTGAAGCCTGTGATGCAGCAGGCATTGCCTTTGTTGGCCCGACGGCGCAGCAGCTGCGGCTGTTCGGTTTAAAACATACCGCGCGGGCGCTGGCGAGAGAGCAGCAGATCCCGCTGCTGGAAGGCACCGATCTGCTGGCGGATGTTGACGCCGCACTGACGGCCGCGCAGCAAGTGGGTTACCCGGTAATGCTGAAAAGCACCGCAGGTGGAGGCGGCATCGGCATGCGCGTCTGTCACGATGCCGACGGGCTGAGCCAGGCGTTTGAGGCGGTGAAGCGTCTCGGCCAGAACAACTTCAGCGATTCCGGCGTGTTTATTGAGAAATACATCGCACGTGCGCGCCATCTGGAAGTGCAGATATTCGGTGACGGAGAGGGCGACGTGATTGCCCTGGGCGTGCGCGACTGCTCCGTGCAGCGCCGCAACCAGAAAGTGATTGAAGAGACCCCGGCACCCAATCTGCCTGACGGCATGGCGGAAGCGCTGTGCAGCGCCGCCATCAAACTGGCGAAAGCGGTGAACTACCGCAGCGCGGGCACGGTGGAGTTTGTTTACGACAGCGCAGTACAGCAGTTCTGGTTCCTTGAGGTGAATACCCGGTTACAGGTGGAGCACGGCGTGACCGAACAGGTGTGGGGCGTGGATCTGGTGTACTGGATGATCGCGCTGGCTGCCGGTACGCTGCCGCCGCTGAAAGAACTTTCCGTGACGTTGTCACCTACTGGTCATGCCATTCAGGCGCGTGTCTATGCGGAAGATCCGGGCCGCCAGTTCCAGCCTTCGCCAGGGCTGCTGACCGACGTCCGTTTCCCGCCTGCCGACGGCAAAGCACTGCGCATCGATACCTGGGTGGAGTCCGGCTGCGACGTTGCACCGTTCTTCGATCCGCTGCTGGCAAAAATTATCACCTGCTGCGCCACCCGCGAACAGGCGATCGCCGCGCTGGACACCGCGTTGAACGATACGCGCCTGTACGGCGTGGAGGTCAACCGCCAGTACCTGCAACAGATCCTGCACGCTACGCCGTTCGCCAGCGGGGAACCCTGGACGCGCTTCCTGGATACCTTGCACTATGCAGCCACCACCGTTGAGGTGATGAGCGCGGGAACCCAGACCACGGTGCAGGATTTTCCCGGCCGCCTGGGCTACTGGGCGGTGGGTGTGCCGCCGTCCGGGCCGATGGATGACCGGGCGCTGCGCTTCGGCAACCGCCTGCTGAACAACGCCGCCGGGGCGGCTGCGCTGGAGATCACCCTGAGCGGCCCGACGCTGCGTTTTAATACCGCCAGCGTGGCGGTGGTATGTGGCGCAACGATCCCCATCACGCTGGACGGCAAAGCGCTGCCGATGAACCACAGCTTCCTGATCCCGGCGGGCGCCACCTTAGCCCTCGGGGCGATTGAGGGCGCCGGAGTACGCAGCTATCTCTGCCTGCGCGGCGGCATTGCGGTGCCGGATTACCTGGGCAGTAAAAGTACCTTCACCCTCGGTCAGTTTGGCGGCCACGCAGGGCGGGCGCTGCGCACCGGCGACGTGCTGCACCTCGCTGAACTCAGCGACAGCACGGCGGGTGACGTGCTGCCTGCGGCGCTGGCCCCGGCACTGCCCGCCATCCGCACGCTGCGCGTGATCTACGGCCCGCATGCGGCACCGGAATATTTCACGCCTGGCTATATCGACACCTTCTTTGCCACCGACTGGGAAGTGCACTTCAACTCCAGCCGCACCGGGGTGCGCCTGATTGGCCCGAAACCGGAGTGGGTGCGTGACAGCGGCGGCGAGGCCGGGCTGCACCCGTCCAATATCCACGACAATCCGTATGCAGTGGGCGCGGTCGACTTTACCGGGGATATGCCGGTGATCCTCGGCCCGGACGGCCCAAGCCTCGGCGGTTTTGTCTGCCCGGTCACCATTATCGAGGCCGATTTGTGGCAGGTGGGTCAGCTTAAAGCGGGCGACCGCCTGCGTTTTGTTCCGGTGAATATCACCACGGCGCGCCAGCTGAACGCTGCACGCCATACTGAGCTGCAACAGCTTGCTCCGGTGGAACCGGTCTGGCAGGCATCGGCGCTGATCTCCCCGGTGGTACTGGATATTGGCGAGGGCGATCGTCGCCTGGTGGCCCGGCTCTCCGGGGATACTCATCTGTTGCTGGAGATTGGCGCGCCGGAACTGGACCTGGTGCTGCGTTTTCGCGGTCATGCGCTGATGCAGGCGCTGGAGGCGCTTAACCATCCGGCGATAATCGATCTGACGCCCGGTATTCGCTCACTGCAAATTCACTATCAGCCGGATGCACTGCCACAGGGGGAACTGCTGACGATGATCCGGGATCGGTGGCAGACGGTGATCCGCCAGGAGGATTTGCGCGTGCCCTCGCGCGTGGTCTGGCTGCCGCTCTCCTGGGATGATCCGGCCTGCCAGCTGGCGATTGATAAATACATGACCACGGTGCGCCGTGACGCGCCCTGGTGCCCGAGCAATCTGGAGTTTATTCGCCGTATCAACGATCTGCCGGACATCGATGCCGTGTTCAACACGGTGTTTGCCGCCAACTATCTGGTGATGGGGCTGGGAGATGTCTACCTCGGTGCGCCGGTGGCCACACCGCTCGACCCGCGCCATCGGCTGGTCACCACCAAATACAACCCGGCGCGCACCTGGACGGCGGAAAACTCGGTGGGTATCGGCGGGGCGTATCTGTGCGTGTACGGCATGGAAGGGCCAGGCGGCTACCAGTTTGTCGGGCGCACGTTGCAGATGTGGAACCGCTACCGTGAGGTGGCCGACTTTGGTGGCAAACCCTGGCTGCTGCGCTTCTTTGACCAGATTAAGTTTTACCCGGTGTCATCCGAAGAGCTGCTGCGCATCCGCCGCGATTTCCCGCTGGGTCGTTATCCGCTGCGTATCGAGCAGACCGAACTGGCGCTGTCCGACTATCAGCAGTTCCTGGCGGAGCAGGCAACGGGCATCAGCGATTTCCGTCAGCATCAGCAGTCGGCGTTTAACGCCGAACGCGAGCGCTGGATCGCCAGTGGCCAGGCGCACTTCGACAGCCATGAAGCGGTGGTGGACGTCACCGAAGAGGAGGTACTGACTGAGGGCAAACTCGCCGTAGAGAGTGCGATCACCGGCAATCTGTGGCAGGTAAAGTGCGCAGTGGGTGACAGTGTCACGCAGGGGGACGTGCTGGTGATTATCGAAGCGATGAAAATGGAGATCCCGCTGCTGGCGCCATGTAGTGGCGTGATTGAGTCCATCCGGGTGGAACCGGGGTCATCAGTGCGCGCCGGGCAATGCGTGGTGGTGATGGGCGTTTAATATCCAGATCAACAGCCAGAACGGCGCACGATCTGTAGGGGAAGACCCTTTTTTCCGGTCTGCCCGTGATGTTGTATAGGGTGCTGGTTCAATTCACTGGTCGACCTTTTGCACTGCCTGCGCGGAACAGAGGGCGACAACGATACCATCCCAATCTGGCGTTTATTACCGCACACTTTCCGCCAGCCACAATTCCAGCTGCGTCAGCTCCTCCGTCTGCTGCGGAAACTCGACCTTTAACTCTGACACCTTAGCCGCCAGTGCCTCCGGGCGGTATTCGGTGCCGGGCAGCTGTTCGGCAAGTTTCTCCAGCGGTGCCAGGTTCAGGCTGTCGCTGAAAATCTGACAGCGGCTGACCTTGCCGCGCTCAACATCCACATGCAGCTCCACGCCGCCCCAGCTAAAACGCGTATCCAGCAGATGCTGGAACTGCGGTGCCTGGCCAAAGTTCCACTGCCAGCTGCTCTGTTTGGCGAACTGTGCCTCAAAGCCTGGCAGATCGGGCAGGGAGGTCGGGGAGATATGCTCGGGTTCACACGTTTCGCCAAAATGATCGAAGAACGCCGTGGTGACCGCGCTGCAAATCGCTTCAAAGGTGATGCCCGGCACCAGCTCTTCCAGATTTGCCACGCGTGAGCGCACGGAGGTAATGCCTTTGGCCTGCAATTTTTTGACATCAGGATTGAGGTAATCGGCCAGGCGCGAGAGGTCGGCATCGCGCAGGATAGTGCCGTGATGGAAACCGCGATCGTGGGTTTCATGGTAGGCAGAGCCGGAAATTTTACGCACGCCGTCGGCGGTATTCACCACCAGATCATTACGCCCCGAGGCTTCAGCCTTTATACCCAGCGACGCCAGCGCCCGTAGAATAATCCCGGTCGATACGCTTTTGTCATATTCCGGTTTCCCGGCCATAAAGGTGAAACAGCAGTTACCGAGGTCATGAAACACCGCGCCACCGCCGCTGCTGCGTCGCGCCAGACGGATGCCGTCTTCTTCCATGCGCCGCGTATTGCACTCTTTCCACGGGTTCTGTGAACGGCCAATCACCACCGTCTCGGCATTGCGCCACAAAAACAGCACCCGCTGCGTCGCCGGCATCTGGCGGAAAATCGTCTCTTCTACGGCCAGGTTAAACCACGGGTCCCAGGAATCCGATAACAGTAAACGCAGTGTGGACATGCTTGACTCCATTGAAGTTTTGGCGGCGCAGGGATAATACCATCATCGACTAAAACATCCAGAAAGCTGTCAGCGCAGGCGTGCTCTGCGCTGTAAAGCTGTGCCAGGTTGAGCGCAAGCCCGCATATTAATCTGAGATCCCATTTCATTTTCCATTCACAGCAACATTACCGGGACGCGTATTTTTTTTCAGATTGATTTGGGTTACGTTTTCTTTTGTGCATTTTATATTCATCGTAAACTGGCTAAGGACAGCATATGGCAAAAGGCTATTTTCTTCGCGTTGGCGATAAAACCACCTGCGGTGGGGAAGTGCTGAGCGGTCATTCGAACGCCTTTCTGCGTGGCGCGGAGCTTCCGCGGGAGGGCAGTCTGGTCTCCTGCGGTAAGAACCCGGGCATGACGTACCGCATCATCAGCGGACCGGGCAAAATAAGGGTGGGCGGGATGCCGCTGGCCGGTACGCTCGACAGCGTCAGTTCCTGCCCCTGTGGGGCCACGTTTATTTCCTCCATTCCTGACGGTTACGGCAAAGAACCCGCCAGCGTAACGCAACGAAAATCCGTTGCACCGATTGATATCTCCCTGTTCAACCCCTCCCAGGCCATCGTACCGCAACAATACGCCCAGTCAGCGAAGAGAAAGCCCCGCGAGATCACGCTGACGATTGGGGTGTTTTTTGATGGGACGGGGAATAATGCGGATAACAGTGCTGACCGTCAGAATGCCTGTGCTGGCGAGCATTTTGGCATGAGTGACGGTGATGCCGAATCCGCACTGACTCAGTGCGTGCGGCTGAAACGGAGTCACAGCGGTATTGCCGCAGGAAGTTATCTTGGTTATTACACCAATGTTTATTGGCTTAATAGGTTGTATAAGCAGAAAATTACCGCCGATACCGGATATGGACAGAGTGCCATTTATATTGAGGGAATCGGGACTGAAAGCGGACAGGGCGACAGCGCTTACGGGATGGGGACTGGACGGGGTAACACTGGGGTGCTCAGTAAAACCGACAAGGCGGTGGCATTGCTGGTAGAGGGTATCCAGGATTATCTTTTCAGATTCACTGAAGCCAACGACTGTATTATCAAAGAACTGCAGTTTGATATCTTCGGTTTTAGTCGTGGTGCGGCAGCGGCACGGCATTTTGCTAACCGGGTGTTTGATCAGGACGATGCCATTGTGGCAGCGATTAAAGCCGGGTTAGGTGAGGTTAAGTTCAATGGCTCGCCCGGTGGTAAAACACGCTTCCTGGGGATATTTGATACCGTGGCGGGGATTGGTACGCCAGTGAACGGCTTTAACCCGCACAGCGCGGATACCGGAGAGGTGAATATTGTGCTGCGCCCCGGCGTGGCGGAGAAGGTATTCCATATCACCGCGCAGCATGAGTGCCGTTTTAACTTCGCCCTGAACAGCGTAAAACCTGCCTGGCCGGAACTGGCGTTGCCGGGGGCGCACTCAGATATAGGCGGTGGGTATAACCCCGACGAGTACGAAGCCTGTTTCCTTACGCGCCCGCAGTTTGAAACCGTGCCGGTTTCTGTTTCTGATAAAGAGACTAAAACGTACCGGCATGCCAGGGCAGTGTTCAGCACTTTGCAACATTTTCCGGCCATTGCGCCGCTGCTGCAGGGCAACACGATTAAACTCAGAGCCTGGCATGATGACCGAATGCCCGCCGACCGCTACGGCACGCTGCAAAAACGCAGCGGCGCCGCGCTGACCCTTGAACGCCCCACGCGCAATGACTGGTCAAAGGTGGCGCTACGGGTGATGATTGATGCCGCGCAGGATGCGGGGGTAGTGTTCGAACCGATTTTACTCAAAGACGATAACCTGTCATTACCCGCAGAGCTAATTAGCCTGTGTGAAAAGGCTATCATAATGGGACGTGCCACTCGCAACGGCCAGTGGGCCAGTGGGCCAGCGGATTTACCACCCCGGAAATTAATGCACTGGCCGGAAAATACCTTCACTGCTCGGCCAACTGGAACAGCGTGATACGGGACAGTCAGGGGAGGATCACCGGAGCAGTAAAGCCCGCTAAACTGGTGACCTTTACCAACAGGCCGGATTATCACTGGCAACGAACGATTTATAATATGGATGGGAGCTGAATATGGAAATAAAGCGTATCGCTGTGCTGCTTTCACTTCTGACGTTGACGGCCTGCCAGGGAACAGGTCGGGCCAACAATGCGGCTCTCGACGCAGAGCCGACAGAGTGGCGGTTCAATTTTTTCACCCCCCTGGCGTTGCCCGCACAGGTTACGTTCGTTGCCATCCTTGATGTTGGCGGTATTGATTATCGGTTTAATACTCTCGACAGTACGAAGTCACTGTATGACGTTACAGGGGAGTGGAACGACAGTGCCCGAGCGATGGGCGGATACTGGAACCGGACAAAGGCTCCGCCCCGGCATATTTTATTCTGCTGGGATTCGGTGATTGATAAAAAGGTCTACGAAACTCACCTGACGCTATCTGATACCGCTTTAGAAAAAATGCGCAGGCCCAGTGTGTACAAGAACTATCCTGGCAAGACTGCGTATTACGACAGTATCCAGATTGGCCTCGCCCCTGAAGGAAAAGTCGCCGTCTGGATAGATGGCATAGGATTTGAACCGAACCATCGCGTAACACCGGCAGTGCTGAAAACGGTTTCTGGTGATAAATTAGCGCTATGCAAAGGAATAACTAAGAGCGATTTTTCTTATGGATATGATCAGGACATAAAAGATTTTATCAAAGGGAAAAAATACCCTTACGGCAAGTGGTAACGCCTGCTTCAGACAAGGGCATTGAGTTCTTTAGTCTGCATCCCTATTCCCCACTGCCCGGCAGCGTAATCTGCATACAGGTTCCGCCCAGCCGACTGCGCAGGCAGCGTGCGGTGCCGCCGTGTGCGCGGGCAATGGCATACACCACCGCCAGCCCCAGGCCGGAGCCATCGGGTTTTTGCACCCGGTCGTTCTCTGCGCGGAAAAAGGCGTCAAATACCACGCCCTGATCGGCATCACCGATGCCGGGGCCTTCATCTTCCACCGTCAGCACAATGGCATCACTGGAGGGGCGGCAGGTGATCATCACCACGCCCGCAACCGCATATTTACTGACATTGCTGAGCAGCGCGGAGAGCACCTGACGCAGGCGCACTTCATCCACAAAACAGACAATATCTTCGGCTTCAATCACCGGTTCCAGCCCGCGTTGTTTGAGCGTGTCGCGAAAGGAGTCGACGGATGAAATCAGTATTTCTTTCAGATGCAGCGTTTCCCGGTAGAGATAGAGCTGGCCGCTATCGGACAGGCTAAGCACCCGAAGATCGTCGATCAGCCGCGATAATCCTTCCGTCTGGCGGAGTAAGATCGCGAACTGCCGGTCGTCCCGATCAAAAATGCCTTCCACCATTCCCTGTATACGCCCCTGCAATACGGTGACCGGTGTGCGCAGTTCATGAGCGATGGCCGCATTCCACTTTTTCATCTCATTCGACATCACTTCCAGCTTCTCTGCCATCGAATTGAAATCATCAATCAGCAGCGCGGTTTCGCGTATTTCGGAGGTGCTGTGTTCCGCCCGGATGCTCAGATTGCCTTCTGCCACCTGGCGCGCACTGTGCGCAACGGCGTTAAGCGGGATAATCACGCGTTTGGCAAAGCCCCAGACAAAATAGAGCGCCACCGCCGCCGATAACACGCCGGAGATCAGCGTCAGGATCCAGTCGTGCGACGAAGGGATCCAGCTGTACTCATCTTTGCCATCATAGAAGATGCCGATATAGACGCTGTAAACCACCGACAGCAGAACCAGCGTGCTGACGGCCACTTTCGAGGTCAGGATAAACAGCTGGTAATGGATGCCAGGCTTTGCCATCTTAATCTCCCAGCCGGTAGCCGAAGCCGCGAATGCTCTCAGGCACGGAAGGCAGCCCGGCCTGTTCAATCTTTTTACGCAGTTTGCTGATGTGGCTGTCAACGGTGCGCTCACTGGCTTCACCTTCTGGCAGGCAATGTTCCAGCAGTTCCCGGCGGGTAAACACACGCTTCGGATAACGGATCAAATGCATCAGGATTTTAAATTCCGTTGAGGTCAGCACATTGCCAATCTCCGTGCCGCTATTCTTTATTTTCACCAGATGATTAACCGTATCAACATCAATATTTTTGCTGCTATAAATATTTTGGTTTTTATTATTACTGTAAAAGGGCAGGCGACGTAATATCACATGAATTCTTGCTACCACTTCCGCGGGATTAAAAGGCTTAACGATATAATCATCGGCGCCCACTCTCAGCGCATGAATTTTATCCACATCGGCATCCAGCGCGGTCAGCATCATAACGGGCACGTCGGAGTCTTTACGGATATCGTTAAGTACCTGCCAGCCATCAATAAACGGCATTTTAATATCCAGAATCACAAAGTCAGGGCGATCCTCATAATAACGTGCCAGTGCTTCACGACCGTCCGCGGCATGGATAATAGAAAAACTTTCCTTTTGCAGATAAGCAACCAGTATATCGGCAATATCTTCCTCGTCTTCAGCGAGCAAAATTTTAATATTCTTCATTTTTTGATCCGCTTTTGTGTCATCTCATTCCCTCTCCACACAATCTCCACATAACCTCCATTCAGCCTCAACCTGCGACCCTTATTATTACGTTAACACATAAGTTAACGTTAAAAATATCAGGAAAACGGCCGGTATGTTTACCAAAAGCATAGCAAGATTATCATTGATACCGATGCTTTATCTTCTGTCGGCCTGTGATGCGCCGACAGAAAAAGTGGCCAGCGAAATCCCCCCCGTGTCTGTGACGGTTGAAACGCTGGCACTGCAGCCCGTCACGCTGGAACAGGCCTTTCCTGGCCGCGTAACGGCATTTCGCACCGCGCAAATCCGCCCGCAGGTCAGCGGCATTATTACCGCAATGCACTTCAGCCAGGGCAGTGAAATTCGTCCCGGCCAGGCACTGTTCCAGATCGATCCGGCGCCTTTCAAGGCTGACGTTAACAGCGCCGCAGCGGCAGTGGAAAAAGCCGAAGCCAGTTATCGCCAGATGGTGGCGCGTGCTGCCCGGCTGCAAAAGCTGCGCGGTAGCGGGGCCATCAGCCAACAGGATCATGAAGATGCGGCCTCAAACGCCGCTCAGGCTAAGGCCACGGTGTCTGAAACCCGCGCGATACTGGCGCGTAAACAGCTCGATCTCGCCTATGCCACCGTTAAGGCTCCGATAGGCGGGCGCATTGATCAGAACTTTGTTACGGAAGGGGCACTGGTCAGTAGCAGCGACAGCCAGCCGATGGCCACGGTGCAGCAAATCGATCGCGTGTATGTCGACGTGCGCCAGCCCGCCTCGACCATACAGACATTGCCTGCCACCGCACCCGTTCGGGCGGACATTCTTTCCGCATCAGGTGAGCCGTTCAGCAACAGTGCGCGCATTCTGTTTACGGGGGTCAGCGTGGATACCGGAACCGGCGATGTGGTGATGCGCCTTGAGGTGGATAACCCGCAGCGCACGCTGCTGCCGGGCATGTATGTTCAGGCCAAAATTTCCCGGCAGCTGACGGCTGAAGGGGTGGTGATCCCGCAGGAAGCTCTGGTGCGCAATGGCGATGCCACGCAGGTCTGGCTGGATGAGGGCGGCAAGGCGAAAGTTGTCACTATCCGGCTGGGTGAAACGCTGAGCGGCCACTATTTTGTGCGCGCCGGACTGAAAGCAGGGGACCGCCTGATAACCCAGGGCGGCGGTAAATTGCAGGACGGGATGCCGGTGAACGCCGGTGATAAGAAAACACATCCTTAAGGCTGCGCCTCATTTTATCCAGGATATTTTATGCCACAGTTTTTTATCAATCGCCCGGTTTTTGCCTGGGTTATCGCCGTGTTTATCATCCTGTTCGGGCTGCTGGCGATCCCCAAGCTTCCGATAGCACGCTATCCGTCGGTGGCGCCGCCGAGCGTCAGTATTTATGCCAGCTATCCAGGATCAACCCCGGAGACGATGAACAATAACGTGGTTGCGTTGATTGAGCGTGAACTCTCCTCGGTGAAAAACCTGCTCTATTTTGAGTCATCCGCCGATACCAGCGGGCAGGCCACGATCACCGTGACCTTCCAGCCGGGCACCGATCCGGAGCTGGCGCAGGTGGATGTGCAGAACCGTATTAAAATCGTTGAGCCGCGCCTGCCGCAGGTCGTGCGACAGAACGGGCTTAACGTTGAGGCGGCATCCTCCAGCTTTCTGATGATCGTCGGTCTGACATCAGAACAGGAGAACATCACCGAGGGCGATCTCAGCGATTACTTCTCGCGCAATATGTCGGAGGAGCTACGCCGCATTGGTGGCGTGGGGCGCGTCCAGCTGTTCGGGGCTGAAAAGGCCATGCGCATCTGGCTGGACCCGGTCAAACTGACGCAGTACCACCTGACCGTCAGGGATGTCAGTCAGGCTATCAGTGCTGAAAACGTACAGATATCGCCGGGCCGCATCGGGGATGCTCCCGCCGTGACAGGCCAGCGTGTGACGTATCCGATGATGGTGCAGGGCCAGCTCGGCACGCCGGAGGAGTTTGGACGGATCACGTTACGGGCAAATCTGGATGGTTCGCGCGTGGCGCTGTCTGATGTCGCACGGATTGAACTTGGCCCACAAACCTCGGGTTTCTCCACAAGGGAAAATGGGCGCGTCTCGACCGGAGCGGCCATTCAGCTGGCGCCCGGCGCGAATGCCTTGCGCACTGCCGGAGAGGTGAAAGCACGGCTGGAAGCGTTGAGCAAAGCCATGCCAGCCGGGATGAAGTACAGCATCCCGTTTGATACCACGCCGTTTGTCAAAGTCTCCATCGAGAAGGTGATTTATACCTTTATTGAAGCGATGGTGCTGGTGTTCCTGGTGATGTATCTGTTCCTGCAAAATGTGCGCTACACCTTTATCCCTGCCATTGTGGCACCCATCGCGTTACTCGGGACGTTTACCGTGATGCTGATGTCGGGGTTCTCGATCAACGTGCTGACGATGTTTGGCATGGTGCTGGCGATCGGGATTATCGTCGATGACGCCATCGTGGTGGTAGAGAACGTGGAACGCATCATGGCAGAGGAGGGCTTACCGCCGAAAGAAGCCACCCAGAAAGCGATGAAGGAGATCACCGGCGCGGTTATTGGTATTACGCTGGTTCTGAGCGCCGTGTTTATCCCGATGGCGATGGCCAGCGGTTCGGTGGGGGCAATTTACCGGCAGTTCACCCTGACGATGGCCGTTTCGATCCTGTTCTCAGCGTTTCTGGCGCTGAGCCTGACGCCTGCACTCTGTGCCACCTTACTGAAGCCGGTGGAAAAAGGTCATCACGAGAAAAAAGGGTTCTTTGGCGGGTTTAACCGTCAGTTTAACCGCATGACCGACCGTTATGAGAAAGGCGTCAGTCGTTTACTCAAGCGGACGGGCAGAAGCTTGTTGCTGTATGCCGTGCTCTGCGTGGTGCTGTTCTTCGCGATGCGTAGCGTGCCGTCGTCGTTTCTGCCGGAAGAGGATCAGGGCTACTTTCTGACGTCTGTACAGCTGCCGTCAGATGCGACAAGTGAGCGGACGTTAGAGGTGGTGAAATCCTTTGAAAAAACCGTGCTGGCGCGTCCGGGTATTGACTCAAACCTGGCGGTGATGGGTTTCAGCTTTGCTGGTTCCGGCCTGAACTCCGCGCTGGCGTTTACCACGCTGAAGGATTGGGACAATCGGCAGGGCGCCACCGCCGCTGCCGAAGCCCGCCATGTTGTGGAAACCCTTCACGATATCCCGGAAGGTGAGGTCTTCAGTCTGATGCCACCGGCCATCGACGAGCTGGGTAACTCATCGGGCTTCGCCATGCGCCTGGAAGATCGCGCCGGTAAAGGCTATGCGGCACTGAAGGATGCGCAGAACCAGCTGCTGGCACTGGCTGCGGGCAGCAAGGTGGTTCAGGGGGTGTACGTTGATGGTCTGCCCGAAGGCCAGGTGATCAACCTGCATATTGACCGCCAGAAAGCCTTCGCACTGGGCGTGTCGTTTGACGATATCAGCCAGACGATTTCAGGGGCGACAGGTTCGCTGTATGTGAATGACTTCCCGAACGGCGACCGGATGCAGCAGGTGATCATTCAGGCCGATGCCCCGTTCCGTATGGAACTGAACGATATTCTGAAGCTGAATGTGCGTAACGCTAACAACGGCATGGTGCCGCTGTCGGAATTTGTTCAGGCGAAATGGGAAACCTCACCGCTGCAAAGGGTGCGTTATCAAGGCTATCAGGCGGTGAAAGTCACCGGCAGCGCCGCAGCGGGTTACTCCAGCGGGGATGCGATGCAAGAGATGGAGCGCCTGGCGGCCAAACTGCCGGAGGGCTTCGCGGTGGAATGGACGGAGCTGTCACTGCAGGAACAGCAGTCCGCCTCTGAAGCGCCGATGCTGATGGCGCTGTCGATGCTGGTGGTGTTCCTGGTGCTGGCCGCACTGTACGAGAGCTGGTCCATTCCGATCTCCGTGATGCTGGTGGTGCCGTTAGGCCTGTTGGGCGCGGTGCTGGCCGTGATAGTGCGTGATATGCCTAACGATGTGTTCTTCAAGGTAGGGATGATCACCCTCATTGGTCTGTCGGCGAAGAACGCTATTCTTATCGTCGAGTTTGCCAAACAGCTTCATGACAATGGCAAAGGTCTGGCGGAAGCGACGCTGGAAGCGGCCAGGATGCGTTTGCGTCCGATCCTGATGACGTCACTGGCATTTACTCTGGGCGTGGTGCCGCTGATGATCGCCAGCGGCGCGAGCGCTGAAACCCAGCATGCCATCGGTACCGGCGTGTTTGGCGGCATGATCAGCGGCACGTTGCTGGCGATATTCTTTGTTCCGCTGTTCTATTTCAGCGTGATGAGTGTCGTTGGCAGGTTGAGCCGCCATCGTATAACCCACAAGGAAAGTTGATATGTCTTCTTCATTTCGCTGGATCATCCTGGCGGTGATCTCCAGTGCATTATTACTGGTGGTCATTGATATGACCGTGCTCTATACCGCACTGCCGCGCCTGACGCATGATCTTCAGGCGACGGCGACGCAGAAGCTGTGGATCGTCAATGCCTATCCGCTGACGATGGCGGGTTTGCTGATCAGCATGGGCGTGCTGAACGATCGCATTGGCGCACGCAGCTTCTTTCATCTCGGACTGGTCATTTTTGGCATTGCCTCGCTGGCGGCGGCATTTTCCGCTTCCGCTGAGATGCTGATTGCCTCTCGCGCGCTGCTGGCTGTCGGGGCGGCGATGATGATGCCCGCGACCATGACGATTGTGCGCAGAGCCTTCGACGATCCCGCCGAGCGTTCACTGGCGATTGGCATCTGGGCCGCCGTGGCTTCCGGCGGGGCGGCGCTCGGTCCGGTGATTGGCGGGTTGCTGCTGGAGTATTTCTGGTGGGGATCGGTGTTTCTGATCAACGTGCCGATTGTGGTTCTGGTGCTGCTGTTTTCGCTGAAGCTGATCCCACCAATACCGGGCGATCACACCCGGGTATTCAGCCTGACCGCTGCCGTTCAGATTATGGCGGGCCTTACCGGGCTGATTTATGCCATGAAAGAGTTCAGCAAGCCGTCACCGCAGCTCAGTATCGCGTTGATCGCCGGGGTAACCGGGGTGATGATGACGCTGCTGTTTGTCAGAAAACAGCAGCGCTCAGCCAGCCCAATGCTCGATCTGGCCCTGTTTGGCAATCGCTTCTTTACGGCTGGCGTGATCGCCGCGATGGTGTCGGTTGCCTGCGTGATCGGCGTTGAACTGGCTGTTACGCAGCGGCTGCAACTGGTGCTAATGATGTCGCCTTTACTGGCTGGGCTGTTTATTCTGCCGCTGCCGCTCGCCTCCTTTATTGCCGGGCCTGCGGTGGGATGGCTGGTGCCGCATATCGGATCGCTCAGGGCGATTCAGTACTCTCTGTTGCTCTCTGCGGCGGGCCTGGCGGTTTACCTGATGGTGTATGACGGCGCCTTGTGGATGACGGTCGTTGCCCTGGCGCTGACCGGGGCCGGATTAGGTGGCGCGATGACAGCGGCATCGACCGCCATCATGTTGAACTCACCGGAAAACAGCTCAGGCACCGCCGCATCGATTGAGGGGGTGGCGTTTGAGCTCGGTGGCGCAATGGGTATTACCATTCTCGGCGGGATCCTGGCCGCGCTGTATTCGTATGATATGTCTGCCATCCCGCATCTGCCCGTGCTGGCACAGGACAGCATTGATGGTGCATTAATTGCCGCCGGATCGCTGATGCCCGCTGAGGGGCGCGTGTTGCTGAATCTGGCAGAAGCCGCCTTTAGCCGTGGATTTGTGGCTGTGATTGGCACGTCGATAGCCGCATTGCTGCTGACCGGCGTGGTGCTGGCGGTTTATAGCCGGAAAACAGTATTAAAGGTGACGCCCTGAGATTGAGCTAACCAAGGCGACAAAATCGTAAAAATGCGAGGGTCGTTTTGCGGGTTCACGTATTTCTCATACGCTGACTTTGGAGTAAGTTAGCCGCAGCGTTTCGATGCCCATCTCTCGGTGGGCATTCTCATCCTGTGGTAAAAATCCGGGTGTGATGTACAAAATTATCGGCGGAACGCCCGATATGCGGACAGACGGGCGGGCGCTAGCCGGAACACTGGATAGCATCAGTTCATGCCCGTGCCGGGCCTCGTTGATTCCCTCCATTCCTGACTGTTATGAAAAAGCCCCCTTCGCTGCCGCATGCTCTCAGCGGGCACCTGCTGCTGGCCCACTGGCGTTCGGGCAACACGCAGAGCACGCCCAGTCGGTGAAGAAAGCACAGCGTGAGATGACGCTGACGATTGGGGTGTTTTTCGATGGGACGGGCAATAATGCGGATAACAGCGCTGACCGTCAGGATGCCTGCACGGGAGAACACTTTGGGATGAGTGATGGGGATTCCGCTTCTGCTCAGGTTCAGTGCGTACACCTAATATATGGTCACAGCGGTTTCGCCGCCGGAAGCCATCTCGGCTATTTCACCACTGTGCACTGGTTGTATACGCTGTATAACCAGGACAGCACAAAACACGGAGCCGACAGCGTGGAAGTTTAACTTTTTCAGCCCCAGATCGTTGCCTGCCATGGTGACGTTTGCCGTTATTATTGATGCCAACCAACGGGTTTCCCGGTTTGTGACGCTGAACAGCACGCCCGATCTCAGTGACGTGGTCGGTGAATGGAACGATTACACGCGGGCACCCAGCGGGTACTGGAACCATGTGAAGCACCCGCCAAAACAACTGTTTTTCTGCTGGGATTCGATCATTGATAAGAAAGTGTATGAAACCCGCCTGACGATATCTGACGCTGATGTGGAAAAAATGCGCAGGCCCAGTGGGCATAAAAACTATCTTGGCCAGACCGCGTATTACGACAATATCCAGTTTGGTCTGGCCCCTGAAGGCAAAGTGGCGGTCTGGTTAGTCGGCACAGGAGATCAACCTAATTACCGTGTAACGCCAACAGTATTAAACACGATTTCCGGGGATGAATTAATTCTTTGTAAAGGGGTTGCTCAAAGCGATTTTTCTTATGAATATGAACAGGATATAAAAGATTTTATCAAAGGAAAGAAATATCCTTACGGCAAGTGGTAACCTGTTTTGCCATTGCTTTCACCTGCATCCGATCCTGGGTTAACATCCTCCCAGCTGAGACATCTCACAGGGAGTGATTCACATGATTAATTTCGATGGCTTCATCATGCAGGCAGAGCACCTTGCTGCGACATTGCCGCTACCTTCGCAGGTCAATACCGTAGAAAGAGAAGGGTTGCGTTATCGCCTTTATCGGTCAGAACAGACGCCCGATGATCTGATCATTGTTTATCATGGTGGCGGCGTCCATCTGGATGCTGGCTATGATATTCTTGCCCGGCAGATAACACAGGATGAAAGCATCGCGGTTTGTCTGCTGGATATTCGCGGCCACGGCGGATCGACAGGGTCAAAAGGCCAGTTGGAAAAGGTTGCCATGGTCTGGCGTGATGTCGATACGCTGGTGAACTGGATGCGAACCCTTTTTCCGCATACCGCGATGCATTTGCTCGGGCACTCCAGCGGCGGCGGGATGCTGATTAACTATTTCACGCATTATCGCCCGCAACAACGGTCAGATAGCCTGATTTTGCTGGCCCCTGAGCTGGGTCCATTTGCGCCTGAGGTGCGTTGCCCTCAGACCGTCGCTCCCTTTGCTGAGGTGAGTCAGTGGCCTTTTATCATCAACGCGTTAAGTGGCGGCAGGCTGCTGGGCAACTACCCGGCGGTGCGGCTGAATTTCCCGGACAAGGTGAAGGCATCCGAGCTGGATTTTGTGCAGTACTATAGTGTCAATATGGCGAATGCCCTGACCCCACGTCATCCGGCAAAACAGCTGGCGGCACTACCGTTACCCACCTCGTGGTTTGCCGCCGGGGACGATGAGCTGTTCAGTGCGCAGGCGATGGCGGGATTTGCTAAACAGCATGGCAACCCTCATCTGCGCTTCCAGATACTGGAAGACTGCTCACATCTGAATTGCGTGTTTTGTCTTGAGGAGGGGATACAGCAACATCTTATCGCCCTGCGCCAGAGTCGCGCCGTCTGATCGTCAAGCCCGCTGATGCGGGCTTTTTTTTGCGTTAACTCCACGCATGGCGCGGTGGGTTAACCCCGTTCAGGTAGTAGTTCCCGACATGGAAATACTTCCAGCGCACCGGATCGTGCAGCGTGTGCGTGCGGGCATTACGCCAGTGGCGATCAAGCTGATATTCCGCCAGCGTGGCGCGGGTGCCAGCCAGTTCAAACAGCTTGTTACCTGCAAGAATGGCGATCTCGGTCGACAGCACCTTGGCCTCCGCCGTGGCGACGGTGGCAGCAGCCACCGTGGCTTCGTCCGGTGTAGCAATGGCGATGTCGATCAGCTCTCCGGCGCGCCACAGCAGCGCTTCGGCTGCATGCAGACGGATTTGCAAATCGCCGATGGCGGCAATGGTAAAGGGATCATCGCTGGCACGTTCCTGGCCGCTGTCGATCCACGGGCGTGATTTCTCGCGCACAAAGGCCAGCGTATCGGCCAGCGTGCCGCGTGCGATGCCGGTATCCACCGCAGCCTGAATAATTTGTGAAATCGGGCCTGCGGCAGTAGGGCGTTCAAATGCCTGCCAGACGGGAATCAGTCGTTCCTGCGGTGCATGAACATTGTCCAGCAGCACGGTGCCGGACGCAGTTGTGCGCTGGCCGAAGCTCGACCAGTTGTTGATCACCGTCAGGCCCGCTGCATCGCGATCCAGCACCACCAGATTGGCGCGGCCTTCTTCATCTACCGCCACGGTATGCACCAGATGTGCCAGTAGCGCGCCCGTGGCGTAGAACTTCTCGCCATTCACTACCAGTTCACCGTTAAGCTGGCGCACCGTGGTTTTAAAATCGCCCACCGTCGCGGTGCCTTTTTCGGAGAACGCGTTGCCCCAACGCAATCCCGATAACACGCCTGCCAGCAGCGTCTGCTTCTGGCTTTCCGTACCGTCCTCCAGCAGATGAGCAACGCCCGCCAGGTGATTCTGCGGGATCTGCCCCAGTGCCGAGTCCGCAGCGGAGATAATGGCAATCACTTTCGCCACCGTGGCATAGGAGACGCCCGCGCCGCCGTATTCCCGCGGGATATTGATGCCCCACAGGCCACTTTGGGAGAACGCATCCAGCTCGGCCACGGGCAAGATGCCATCGCGATCGCGGCGGGCAGCCCCCGGCGCAAACTGCTTTGCCAGACGTTCCGCTACCGCAATCGCTTCAGCATCGCTGGTAATGATATGCGCAGGCTGTAATGGTCGCGGCAGCGGCTCGAAGTGTTCCGGGGAGTTAACATAAAATTCAGTGGCTTCAGCCAGGGATTCGATAGCAGACACAGACACTCCTTAATGACGGTGACAGGGCGCGTGAGCGCGGATAAACCATCCTGTCACACTGTGAATGCGTCGGTTATAAGGATTCATCGCATCGATTGTTACCGCGCTGATAAGGCGCGGTTTGGGAAGCGGGAATAGGGATTGCAGTTATGAGCTTATCAAATATTTAATTATAGAGATAAATCTTTCTTCTCCGCGTAGACCCATTGAGTTTATTAATGCTCTATCTATTTTATCACTCACAAGGAAGTAAAGCATTTTCATGTTGTTTATATATAAGGCATTATACAGGGAAGGTGATAATTCTCTTAATCTTCTCGCCCTCTGCGCGGCCATCTGAACTTTCCCATAAAAAGAAGCCGCGGTAACTATAGCAAGTGAGTATTTATTTATTTTGATGCTGATGTCATATTTAAACCCAGCGGAGTTAATAATTAGCATTGACAGGCTACTGGCCATTGCGGTCTTAGTTAGCTTTCCGCTGGAATACCATGTGAGTGCTTTTGTTAGTTTGATGTCAAGTGACTTTATCTTATCACTCCCTATGGTTTTAAGTTCTTCGCCGATATACATCTCCATCATATCCGCAATGATATCTTTCCTTTTGTAAATTTCAAAAGCTGACTTGATAAGCCTGGTATCTTCTTTTTTTAGTTCAGAGCATACATTGGCATATTTATCGAAAAGGCATGAGCTATACCATGAAGCCCTTTCTACTCCACGTTTCAACATCCTCTAAGGTTCCCTGACTGCTGCGATTTACTCCCTTGGCTGCTTTCTCAAGCGCTAATGCAGCATCTCTTTCTGATGTGCTCCGGGATTGTAATGTTGATGATATACTCATTGCTGGTTTTCCTTTACCATGATAAATATGCTTTGACACTCACTGTATCACGAGGGATTTGTTTTGAAAAAATGGATTTTGAAAATTATATTTTTTTTCGTTTTTTTTGCTATTATTTCTATGGTTGCATTTGAATTATCATTTAGATTTTCGACCGCCGATTTTTTTATTAACCTATTGGACTGGATGGGTTTTTTAGGGTTTAAAACATCTTTTGATTCGTTAGTTATTCTTCTGGTTGTTTTTTCATTTTTTGTTTCCCTTATTGTTTTTTCTATTTTAACGGCTCACAAAAAAAGAAGCGGGTCAAAATGAAAGCATTTTTATATTTCTTAAAGGATACGGTATCTGATCTTATCGTGAACGTAGCTGTTATTATCTTGTTTGTTTTTTACTATTTTGTTGTGCCGGATTATTGGTTTTTAAGTAGTGTTTTAACCATCGTTGCAGTAGGTGCTTTCAGGATCTTTTTCTCTAAAAAAAACTGATCAACCGCATCAACCAATCTCTTCCAGTATAACCACGCAATTTTCATGCAATGTTCTGACCCGGCGTTCAAGGGTCTTGAGTGAATGCGTTTCGACCTCGTCGAACATGATGATGATTTCGTTTTTACGGTGCGCCCGGCAGTGGCGTGCGCGGCCCGCTTTTGCCAGCCAGCGGTTGATCATCGCTTTCTCCTCCTCCTCCTGGCGGGAGAGCGAGCTGCCGATGGCGGCATGAATCACCATCAGCAGTTCCTGATAAAACTCGGTGATATCTTTCATTTTATCAACATTCATCATAGCGAAACGTCAGGCTCCATTAACGGCAGCCAGCATGGAGCTGGCTGCAATTGAAGGTTACAGCGGATTAGCGGGGGCGGGCGTGTTGTCGTAGCCGCCCCAGACCGACTGGTCGTAGTTGATCATCGATCCGCTCATCAGACCCGACTGTGAACTGGCGAGGAAGGTGACCGCCCGTGCGACTTCTTCCGGGTCAATCAGGCGCCCGAACGGCAGCTGGGCTGAGGCTTCCTCCAGCCAGTTATCCGCCGCGCCGTGAAACTCCTTCATGGTGCGGTCTTCACCTTCCGAGGCCATCCAGCCGATATTCAGTCCGTTGACGCGGATGTTATTACGCAGCGTGGCGAATGCCGTATTGCGCGTTAGCGTCGCCAGCGCCCCTTTTGATGCGCAGTAAGCGGCGATAAAGGGTTGTCCTGCCAGGCCGGACATCGAGCAGATGTTCACAATACTGCCCTTAATATTGTCCCGCTTCATCAGCTTGATGCTCTCCTGCATCAGATAGAACGGGCCGCGCACGTTGGTGGCAAACATCTGGTCGAACAGCTCCGGTTCTGTATCCAGAATGGTACCGCGATCGGTCATCCCGCCTGCATTTACCAGAATATCCAGTCGGCCAAATTCACGGTCAGCGACCTGAATCGCATTACGGCAATCTTCCACGCTGCTGAGATCGGTTTTCACAAAGTGAACGCGACACGCAGGCGTGGAGAGGCGTTCTGCCACCGCGCGGCCTTTGCTGCTGTTGCGGCCGCAGATAATCAGGCCCGCCGCACCCGCCTCAACAAACGCCTGCGCCACCGCAGCGCCCAGCCCCTGAGTGCCGCCGGTGATCACGGCAATATGTCCATTAAGCGAATGAGTCATACGTTTTCTCCCACATGCAGGTGGTAACCGGCAGCATTAAGTGATGTTTTCAGGCTGTTGTAGCCGATGATGGCGTACTCCAGCGGCGGGGCAAGGGCGGGGTCCTGCTCGGCTTCGACCACGAACCATCCCTGGTAACCGATGCGTGCCAGCTCGGCGATCAGCACATCAAAGTTGATGCAGCCATCACCCGGAACGGTATAAACCCCTTTCAGCACCGCATCGAGGAAGGAGTCACGGTTCCAGTCCAGTGAGGCACGGACGTCGGCGCGGATATCTTTGGTATGCACATGGTTAATGCGCTGGCCGTGTTTTTTCAGGATGCTGAGCGGGTCCACCCCGGCAAACACCAGATGCCCGGAGTCAAACAGCAGCCCGACCTCCGGCCCGGTGGCGGCCATCAGTAAATCGATATCGCGCTCATCTTCAATCACAGTGCCCATATGGTGATGAAAGGCCAGCGGAACGCCGAAATCTTCGCAGTAGCGGGCAAACAGGGTCAGTCGCGCACCATATTCCCTGATCTCGTCATCGCTCAGCCTGCGTCGGCGACTCAGCGGGATATGCTGCTGGTTCTGAATGGTGCCCGCGGTTTCGCCGTACACCAGGCAGGCAGCACCGCAGGCTTTAAACAGCGCCAGCTGCGGGGTCACCTTCTGGATCTCGCTGGCGAGGTCGTTATCCAGCAGGGTGCCGGAATACCAGCCGGAGACCAGTTGCAGCTGATGTTCCGCCAGCTGTGGCAGCAGTTCCGCGCTGGTGCGCGGGAATTTCCCGCCGGTTTCCACACCGGAGAATCCCGCCTGATGGCTCTCCGCCAGGCAGATGGAGAGCGGGGTGTCTCCGCCTAACTGCGGCAGATCGTCATTGGACCAGGCAATCGGGGCAATACCAAGTTGAGCGTGCAGCTTCATGTTGTCGCGTCCTGAATCAGTTAAATACCAATACGCTGTTTTTTACGTCCGGCTTCGTGTTCGCGGCGGGCCTCGTTAACGCTTTCACGTGCGCTGACTTCGGGTACGCCGACATCCCACCAGGCATCACCCGGCGTCCACTGATGCGGATGTGTATCAATGCAGATCACCGTGGTGCGGTCATTGGATTTGGCCCAGTCCACGGCATCGGAGAGTTCGTCCAGGCTGCTGACTTTGCGCGCCAGTGCCCCCATTGCCTGGGCATGGGCAACGAAATCAACGTGGAAGGGATCGGTCACCCGGCAGTCTTTCAGCAGGTTATTAAAGGAGGCGCCGCCTTTGGCATTTTGCAGACGGTTGATCACCGCGTAGCCGCCGTTATCGCAGACCAGCAGGATCATTTTGTGGCCGGAGAGCACGCTGGAATAGATGTCGGAATTCATCATCATGTAAGTACCGTCACCGATCAGCACAAACACATCGCGCGGCTGCTCCATCATGGCAACGCCCCAGCCCGCAGAGATTTCGTAACCCATACAGGAGAAACCAAACTCACAGTCGAAGGTGCCGGGATTTTTCACCTTCCAGCCTTTCACCAGTTCGCCGGGCAGGCCGCCCGCCGCGCTAATCACGTAATCTTCTGCGGCGGCACGCTCATTTACCACGCCCACCACCTGCGCATAGCTGGGAACGCCTTCCGTTACCGTGCGCTGCTGGCGCGCGGCAATCAGCTGATTCCAGGCAGCGAAGGCGGTCTGACCGCTTTGCAACCAGCCCGCTTCAGCGCGGTAATCACCCAGTGCCGCATGCAGTTCGCGCAGACCTTCACGTGCATCCGCCACCAGCGGCAGGGAAAGGTGCTTATTGGCATCGAAACGGGCGGCATTCAGCGCGATAAAGCGGGCATCATCGGCAAAAACCGTCCAGGATCCGGTCACGAAGTCCATCAGGCGCGTACCAATGGCAATCACCACATCGGCTTTCGCCGCCAGCGCGTTGGCGGAGGTGGAGCCGAGGATCCCCACCGGGCCGATATTCAGCGGATGATCGTGGCTGAAGGTGCCTTTTCCGGCGATGGTTTCCACCACCGGGATGCCCCGCGCCAGCGCGAAGGCTTCCAGTTCGGCTTCCGCACGGGAATAGCGCACGCCGCCGCCGGAGATGATCAGCGGGCGTTTTGCCTGTGAAAGCAGCTCAACGGCGCGTTGTAACAACTGCTGGTCCGGGCGCGCACGCGGGATCACATGCACGCGACGGGCAAAGAACGCATCGGGATAGTCATACGCCATCTCCTGCACGTCCTGGCACAGGCCGATAAATGCCGGGCCGCAGTCGCCGGGATCGAGCATGGTGGCGACCGCCTGCGGCAGAGAAGAGAGGATCTGCTCAGGCCAGGTGATGCGATCCCAGTAGCGGGTCACTGCTTTAAACGCATCGTTGACGGTCTGCGTCGGGTCATTGAAATGTTCGATCTGCTGCATCACCGGGTCCGGGTGACGGCGGGCGAAAGCATCACCGCAGATCATCAAAAACGGCAGGCGGCTGACGTGCGCCACCCCGGCGGCGGTCAGCAGGTTGGTGGTGCCAGGGCCAATTGAGGCCGTCACCACCATGATCTGCTGGCGCAGACGGGCTTTGGCAAACCCCGCTGCGGCAAAGGCCATGGACTGTTCGTTCTGGCCGCGCCAGGTGGGCAGCACATCCTGCACGCTTTCCAGCGCTTCACCCAGACAGGTGACGTTGCCGTGACCAAAGATGCCGAACACCCCCGGAAACAGCGGGACTTCCGCGCCATCGACTTCAATAAACTGGTTGCTGAGGTAACGAACCACAGCCTGCGCGGTGGTACAACGCGTCATCGACATAATTTCTCCCTGCTGTAGGGCCTGGAAAACAGGCTGATCTTGGAATTAACGTTGCTGAAATTATATTTAAGCAACTTTATTTGCAAAAAAAGAACGTGCTGATCCCGAGCGGAAGGGGCACAAAGGCCGCCTTCCGCAGAGGTGTCCATTTATTTCACCGCAGACCGCTGAGTGCGTTCGGTTAGCGTTTCAATACGGGGCTGCTCTTCTTCCGGATGCAGCGCGGCGGCCAGCGCCAGCGCCATGCACTGCACCAGGCACACCGGGGCGGCCAGCGAGCGCGAGAAACTGTACTCCTCTTCAGGAATGGTAAACAGCACGTTGGCGCTTCGGGCCAGCGGTGACAGCACGCTGTCGGTGATGGCAATGGTAGGCACGTCTTTCTGCTCGGCGATCTCCGTGATTTTCACCACTTCCTGGGCGTAATGACGGAAGGAGACGGCCACCAGCACATCGCGATGCGTCATGTTCATCGCCATATGCGGCGCAAGGCCACCCGGCGTATCCAGCAGGATCACCTTACGGTTCAGCATAGTCAGCAGATAACGCAGCAGGATCGCCACCGGTTCGGAGCGCAACTGCCCGGCAATAAAGATGGTTTCTGCCCGGCTGAGCAGCTGTGCGCTGCGGTCCAGATCGCTGGCGGCAATCCCTTCCAGCATCCCCTGTAATGTGGCGATATCGCGCACCACCAGGTTCTGCAAAAAGCCAAGGCTGCCTTGCCGATCGTTTTTTTGCAGGTCATTTTCCAGCGCGATGATGCGTTCGTTGTAGCCTGGCGCCGTCGTCGCCAGCCGCGTCTGGAACACAGACTGCATCTGTTTAAACCCGCTGTAGCCAAACTGCTGAGCGAAACGCACCAGCGTGGAAGGGTGCAGTTCGCACTTTGCTGCGATGGCGTTGATGGACTCCAGCGCCACGGCGTTAGGGTTCTGGGTAATAAAGCGGGCAACCTGCTGAAAACGGTCAGACAGCTGTGGGTAGCGCTCGGTAATGTCATTCACCACCTGCTCGTAATTACGATGAGGAGGGGGAGGATCCTTGCGGGGGGGTTCTTTGCGACTCGCCATAACGTCATGCCCTTACATTCATATCTGCTTATCCTGCCATCAGGCTAACGCAACTAAAATTGCATTTCAATTTGAGTTGCAATGCTAATGGCGAAAAGCGTGATCTGTTTCAGATAATCAGCATTTGGGTTTTTCATTTCATCGGCTTTCTTAGGGTGATAAAAATGCTGTTTAACCAAATTAAGTTGTTATTTATCATTATCATAAAAATAAATACACCGATGCGCGGCAACAGGAATTGTGCAGAATAAAATCTTTGCAATTTTTATTGCGAGGTTGTAGTAATTGCAACACCGTCAGGAAACAGGAAGCGCATGATGTACGAAAACTATGGGCAGTTTATTAATGGCGTCTGGCGTCAGGGCCAGGGGGCTGAAACCATCGTGGTGACCGATCCCGGCCGCAATGAAACGCTCGGGGAGATCCGCGGCGCCTCACAACAGGACACACTGGATGCCATCGCCAGTGCCCAGGCGGCACTGCCCCTGTGGCAACAACGTTCTGCCTGGGACCGTGCCAGCGCACTGCACCGGGTGGCCCAGGAGATGGAGCAGGTGCGTGAACAGGCCGCGCTGATTATCTCTCTTGAGAGCGGTAAGCCGCTGGCGCAGGCCAGTCGCGAATGGACGCTGGCGATTGACCAGTTCACCTGGTACGCCGAAGAAGCGCGCCGCGTGTATGGCCGCATTGTGGAAAGCCGTGTACCGGGCGGGCGCTGTGAAGTGTCCCATCAGGGCGTTGGCGTGGTGGCGGCCTTCACCGCGTGGAACTTCCCGGTGGTGCTGATTGCCCGTAAGGTCGCGCCTGCGCTGGCAGCGGGATGCAGCGTGGTGCTGCGTCCGTCCAGCGAAGTGCCGGGCTGTGCCAGTCTGATTATGACCTGCCTGCAAAAGGCGGCGATCCCGGCGGGCGTGGTGAATATGGTGGTGGGCGTCACCGCCAATACCTACCAGCCACTGATTGATTCCCCGACTGTTCGCAAAGTCACACTAACCGGGTCGACCGCCATTGGTCAGCAGATGATCCGCGATTCTGCGGCCACCATTAAACGCCTGAGTATGGAGCTGGGCGGCAACGCGCCGATGATCGTCTTTGACGATGCCGATATCGAAAAAGCGCTGGATGCGGCCGTGCCAACCAAGTTTGCCAACTGTGGTCAGGTGTGCGTCACGCCGGATCGTTTCTATGTCCATCACTCGGTGGCAGAGACCTTTATTGATGGCTTTGCCCGGCGTGCGGCGGCGATCAAGGTGGGTTACGGTCAGGATCAGGGCAGTGAAATGGGACCATTGATTAACCAGCGCCGCCTGAATGCCATTGAAAAGATCGTTGAGGATGCACGGCAGAAGGGCGCGCGCGTGGTCACCGGCGGCCATCGTTTAACGGATGCGCCGGGATTCTATTTTGCCCCGACGGTGCTGGCCGAGGTGCCGGACGATGCGCTGGCGCTGGCCGAAGAAAATTTTGGGCCGATTGCCGCCATCACGACGTTCAGTGATGAAGCCGAGGTGCTGGAGCGGGTCAATCGCAGCGACTATGCACTCTCAGCGTATGCCTTCACACGCGATGCGGCACGCATTCGCCGCGTGTCTGAGCAGTTGCAGGCGGGGATGGTCGGCATTAACAGCTTCGCACTGGCGTCCGCCGACGTGCCATTTGGTGGCATCAAAGGCAGCGGGATGGGCAGTGAAGGGGGCAGTGAAGGTATCTTTGAATATATGACTGTCAAACTGACGCAGGTGGTCCTGTAAGGAAACCGCAAATGATTGCCAATAACGTAAAACGCTTATGGTCGGAGGGGCACACGGTGCTCAACGGCTGGCTGTCGGTTGCCAGCCCGTTTACCGCCGAAATTATGGCGGCGCAGGGTTATGACTCAGTGACGATTGATATTCAGCACGGGCTGGTGGGCTATGAAACCGCCACGACCATGTTGCAGGCGATGCGCGCCAGCGGCGTAACGCCGATGGTCCGCGTTCCCTGGCTGTCGCCGGGCGACATTATGAAAGCGCTGGATGCCGGGGCTTACGGCATTATCTGCCCGATGATCAATAACGCGGAAGAGGCACGGCAGCTGGTCTCCTGTGTGCGTTACCCGCCGCTGGGCGCGCGCAGTTTTGGCCCGACGCGTGTGACCTTTTCCGCCGGGCAGGACTACGGCCAGCATGCAGATAACGAAGTGCTGTGCTTTGCGATGATTGAAACGGCCGACGCGGTGAAAAACATCGAAGCCATTGTCAATACGCCGGGGCTGGATGGCATCTATATTGGCCCGGCCGATTTAACCCTCGGGCTGACCGGGCGCAAATACCGCACCGGGTTTGATCGCGAAGAGGAGGAGATCGTCAGCACGCTGAAACAGATCCTCGACTGCGCACACCGTGCCGGGATCCGCGCCGGGTTGCATAACGGCAGCCCGGAGTATGCTGCCCGGGCGGCACAGTGGGGATTTGACCTGGTAACGGTATCAAACGATGTGCAACTGCTGCGTTCGGCGGCCACCGCCAGCGTCGGGCAGTTTCGCCAGCTGACAGGGGCGGCAAACGCCACCTCGGGCCAGCCCAGGGGAGGATACTGAGATGCCTCATGTCCTGATTGCCGGAAAGATCCATGAGGCAGGATTAACCCTCCTGAAAAACACCCCCGGGTTCAGCTGGGAGCTGGTGGAGGAAGTGAGTACCGCCAGCTATGCGCCATTTATCGCTAAAGCGGATGCGCTGCTGTTACGCACCCAGCCGCTGACCGCCACGGAGATTGCGCAGGGCGTGAAGTTGCAGGTGGTGTCACGTCATGGCGTGGGTTACGACGCGGTGGATGTGGCGGCGCTGAATCAGCGCGCTATTCCGCTGACCATTGTCGGCGACGTTAACTCGCTGTCGGTGGCGGAACACACTCTGGCCCTGCTGCTGGCGGTGGCCAAACAGGTCCGCGTGTACGATGGGGGCATCCGCAGCGGCAACTGGAACTGCCGCAACAGCTTCTCAGCCATTGAGCTGTCCGGGCGCACGCTGCTGGTGCTGGGTTTTGGCCGTATTGGCCGCGAAGTGGCGCGGCTGGCGGGCTGCTTTCATATGCACGTGGTGGCCTGGGACCCGTTTGTCGCCGCTGAAACCTTTAACGCGCTCAAGGTTCAGCGTGTGGAAGAGCTGGCCGACGGCCTGAAAATGGCCGATGCCCTGACGGTTCATCTGCCGCTGAGCGACAGCAAACCGCTGCTGGGACGCGCCGAGCTGGCGCTGTTGAAACCGAATGCCATCGTGATCAACACGGCGCGCGGCGGCATTATCGATGAACGGGCGCTGGTTGAGGCGTTAAAAAGTGAGGCGCTGGCGGGGGCCGGGCTGGATGTATTTCGTCAGGAACCCCCTCCACCGGACTCTCCGCTGCTGCTGGAAAGTGAGCGCCTGATCCTCAGCCCGCATTCGGCGGGATTAACGCAGGAGGCCGCCATGCGGATGTCGGTGTCAGCGGTAAATAATATTATTCATTACTTCAATGGCACGCTGGACGAAAACCTGATTGTGAATCACCGACAAATAAATAAAGCTGACGCGATGTAAACATCAACTAATAAAGAGAATAAACAACGTTACCCTACAGGAATAACATATGCTGAAAATAGCCGTATTAGGTGCAGGCCGCATCGGGAAGATCCATGCCGCCAATATTGCCGCCAGCCCACTGGCAACGCTGGTTGCCATTGCCGACCCTTATTTTGATAATGCCGTTCAGCTGGCGCAATTAACCGGCTCGCGTGCGGTGAAAGATCCGCTGGAATTAATTAACGATGACGATATTGATGCCGTAGTTATTGCAACACCGACCGATACGCACGTTGATTTAATGCTGGCGGCGGCACGCAACGGCAAGGCGGTATTGTGTGAAAAACCGGTGGATCTGGATCTCTCCCGCGCGCAGCTAGCCTGCGATGAACTGGCACAGCTCAAGGTACCCGTTATGGTGGCATTTAACCGCCGTTTCGATGCTAGCGCCCGGCAGATCCATCAGGCGATCGCCAGCGGCGAAGTGGGTGAATTGCATCAGGTCATCATCACCAGCCGCGATCCCGGTTTTGCCCCCATCGACTACCTGCGCCACTCCGGCGGAATTTTCCGCGATATGGTGATCCACGATTTTGATATGGCACGCTGGCTGCTGGGTGAAGAGCCAGTGAGCGTATATGCCACAGGCAGCCGCCTGCTTAACCCGGCACTGGCGGCGTTTAATGATTTCGACACCTGCATGGTGCAGATGACCACCGCTTCCGGCAAACAGTGCCATATCAACGTTAGCCGCCAGGCGGTGTACGGTCACGATCAGCGGCTGGAGGTGTACGGATCGTCAGGCATGTTGCTGAATGACAATATGCGCGCCACCAGCGTGCGGCGTTATAGCGGCGAGGCGACCGAAGCCCGGGTGCCGCTGGTGAACTTCTTCCTTGAACGTTACGCCGATGCTTACCGCCATGAAATGGACACCTTTATTCAGGTGGTGCAGGGCAAGCAGGCGATCCCGGTGACGCCGTATGACGGCGTGCGCGCACTGAAGCTCGCCGAATGCGCGCAGCGCTCTGCGGAAACTGGCCTGCCGGTCAGCGTTGATTAATATCCCTTCTGGAGAATAAACCGATGAAAAAAATAGGCATTGGCATTATTGGCACCGGGTTTATGGGGTTGTCGCACGCGCTGGCGTACCGCGCTGCCGCCGCGATTTTACCGGGCGAAGTGATGCCGGAACTGATTGCGGTGGCGGATATTGATAAGGACGCGGCGGAAAATGCCGCCAGACGATTTGGCTTTCGCCGTGCGACCGATGACTGGCAGTCGCTGATTAACGACCCGGATATTGACGTAGTGTCGATCACCACGCCCAACCGTTTCCATCTGGAGCAGGCACTGGCCGCAATCAAAGCCGGGAAACATGTGCACTGCGAAAAACCCATCGCCCCGAACAGCGACGATGCACGCAGGATGACGCTGGCCGCCGAAGCGCAGGGTGTGGTGACGCAGGTCGGTTTTAACTACCTGAAAAACCCGATAATCAAGCTGGCACGAACGATGATCGACAACGGTGAGCTGGGGGATATCGTCAGCTTCCGGGGGATCCATGCGGAAGATTTTATGGCGTCACCGTTAACACCCTGGTCATGGCGGCTTGATCCGGCGGGCGGTGCTGGTGCGGTGGCCGACCTCGGCAGCCATATTGTGGCGATGGCGCGTTATCTGCTCGGCCCGGTGGTGGCGGTGCAGGCCGATCTGGAGACGGTGATCAAACAGCGTCCGATTCTGCACGGTGCGCAGGGATTGCGGCAGGTAGAAGTCGATGACATTGCGCGACTGACCGTCGAATTCGCCCGTGGCTGTAAAGGCAGTATTGAAGCCAGCTGGGTCGCTACCGGGCGCAATATGCAGCTGGGTTTCGAGATTTACGGCACCCGGGGCGCGTTGCACTTTACCCAGGAGCGCTTTAATGAGCTGCATTTCTACCGCACAGACAGCGACGGTAAACATCGTGGATTTCAGAAAATTGAAGCCGGCCCGCAGCATGCCCCTTACGGTGCGTTCTGCCCGGCGCCGGGCCATCAGCTGGGCTTTAACGATCTCAAGACCATCGAGATCGCCGAGTTTCTGCGTGCCGTCGCGGGGCAACCCGTCAGCGGCCCGGATTTCCGCGCGGCCTGGGAAATTCAGAAGATCATTGATGCAGCAGTGCAATCCTCCCGCGAACAGCGCTGGATGACGCTGTAACGTTATGTTGTTTCGTTATGAATAATAAAATTTCCCGGCCGGTATGTCGATAATCATAAGCCGTATAGCGATGGCAGGGATCACCCGAAAATAAGCCAGTAGCCGTTGGCTTATTATAAAATCCTGACCCTACAAATATGGGAAATAACATGAAAAAAACACTTATTGCCTTTATTGCCTTATTAGCTATGGCGCCACCTGCTTTTTCCGAAACCCGCGTTGGTGTAAGTATGGCGCAAATGGATGATGTTTTTCTCTCGCGGTTGCGGGGTTATATCAGTGAGCGGGTGAAAACACATCCGGAACTCACTGTGCAGTATGAAGATGCCCAGGGTGCAGTGGATAAACAGCTCACCCAGGTACAGAGTTTTATTAACCAGAAGGTTAGCGTGATTATCGTCAATCCGGTGGACACCCAGGGCACGAAAAACATCTCCGAGGCAGCGCGTACGGCGAAAATCCCGCTGATCTACCTGAACCGTAAACCCGGAGATTCAACGTTAGGCAACGGGATCAGCTACACCGGCAGTGATGAAATTGAGGCAGGACGCCTGCAAATGCAGTATCTGGCTGAAAAGGTGAAGGATAAAAAGGAGGTTAATGTCGCCATTATGAAAGGGTTGCTGAGTAATGATGCCACCCGTTTTCGTACTCAGGGGGCCAAAGAGGTGATTGCTCAGCACCCGAACATGCATGTGGTGGTGGAGGATACCGCCAAATGGATGCGCGAGGATGGCATGAACCTGATGAACAACTGGATACTCTCCGGGCGTAAAATCGACATTCTTTCCTCTAATGCGGATGAAATGGCGATTGGCGCGGCGATGGCGCTGAAAAGCAATGGCATAAAAATCGGTAAGGACATTCTGGTGGGGGGAACCGATGGCGGACCTAACGGTTTGCAGTCGATAAAAAGTGGGCTGCTTTCCGTTACGGTTTTCCAGGATGCGAAATCCCAGGCCTATCAGGCGGTGGATATGGCGGCCAGTGTGGCGAAAGGAGAGAAAGTGGAGGATGAAGTGATGATACCGTTCCGGCTGGTGACACCGGAGAATTACCAGAAGTTTATGCAGTAATCGCGTTGCCGCATGCTCAGCCCCGGCATAGTGCCGGGGCTTTTCTTCGTCAGAAGGCGTACGACAGGTTGACCGAGTAGCTACGCGGTTCACCGTAGACCACATAATCGCTGCCCCAGGAGTAGTAAGAGCGGTCGAAGAGGTTATCGACGTTGGCCTGCACCGCCAGCTGTTTGCTGACCTGGTAACGGGCAAACAGGTTGGCCAGCGGGTAGCTACCCTGGTAAACGCGCTGCACTTCGCCATCCGGCCCGGTGGCATCCTGGAAGGTGCGGTTCTGCCAGTTCACACCGCCGCCAAGGGTCAGATCCTGCAACATCGGCAGACGGTAACTGGAGAAGAGCTTAAATGAGGTCTGCGGCATATTACTGTTAAAGCGGCCGGAGGTATCCCGTGCCACATAGCGCGTGGCCCCGAAGGTCATTTGCAGGTTGTCGGTGACGGCGCCATTCAGCTCAAACTCCGCGCCTTTGCTGACCGCGCCTTTAGCCGCAACATACGCCTGCTCGCTGGAGCCATTCACAAAGGTGCCGCTAAGTTCCTGCCCAACGTTCTCCTGTTCAATGCGGAATAGCGCAAAGGTGGCGGTCAGACGGCCATCAAACCAGTCAGACTTCAGTCCGGTTTCATAGTTTTTCCCGGTCACTGGCGACAGATAAGCACCATCGGTACTGCGGTAGGTTTGTGGCTGGAAGATCGAGGTATAGCTGGCGTAAGCCGACCAGGTATCATCAATGTCATACACCAGGCCACCGTACGGCGTGATGTTATTTTTGTTCATGTTGCCGCTGCTGCCCACGGTGCTCCACTGGGTGTAACGTGCGCCGAGGATCAGCGACAGCGGATCGGCCAGCGAGAAGCGGGCGGCGGTGTAGGCCGATTTCTGACGGATCACATCATCCGCATTCAGATACCAGTCACCCCATTCCGGCTCCTGAACGTTGCCATTCCAGTTGTTATCAAAGCTGCCCATCTGCGTAGAATCCAGCGCACCGTCCACGCTGTAAGTCTGGTTATGCTGGCGGCTGTAGCTGACGCCCGCCATTAACTCATGGTTACGCCCCAGCAGTTCAAACGGACCGCTGGCATAGGTATCAATGGATTCCTGAGTACGTTTACCGCGATCCAGACTGCCATAACCGCTGACGCCGTTTCCGGTAACTGCATCAGGAAACTCCATCACATACAACAGCTTGTCAGCAAACGTCTGCTCAGCATGCGTGGCGTTAACGCGGAAGGTCCAGCCGTTATCAAAGTCATGTTTGACGTTGGCAAATACCTTGCGCGAATCAAGGCTGTAACGCGTCCAGTCTGCTGACGGGTTAAGGTTGCGTTTGTAGTCGGTACGCGAACCGTTGCTGTACCAGGTCGGCAATCCGCCCCAGGTCGGGTTACCGGTGTTGCTCTCCTGATAATCGTAACCGAGCGACACCGTGGTGTTGTCGGTGACATCGGCATCCAGCACGCCATAGAGAAACTTTTTGCTTTTATGGTAACGATCCAGCCAGCCGTCCTGATCCTGATAACCCGCAATCACGCGGCCACGCACGGTGCCTTCTTCATTCAGCGGAGAGGAGAGGTCGGCCACATAACGCTGGGTGTTCCAGCGGCCATAGCTGGCGCTGAGATTGCCGGTAACGGTTTTGCTGTCAGCATGTTTGCGGACCATATTGACTGACGCAGACGGGCTGCCCGCACCGCTCATCAACCCGGTCGCGCCGCGCACTACTTCGATGCGGTCGTAAATGGCGGTGTCTTCTCCGGCATCGCCGTAGTTCCAGTTATCTGCCGCTGACGTAGGGATATCATCAAAGGTGTAGTTGGTGATCTGGAAACCGCGTGAGAAGTAAGAGGAGCGTTCGCTGTCGACTAACTGAGTGGCGATCCCGGTGGTGTTATCGAGCACCTCGCCCACGGTTTGCAGATTCTGATCCAGCATCCGCTGCTCAGTCACCACGCTTAAAGACTGCGGCACATCGCGCGGAGTCATCAGCATTTTGGTGCCTGCACGGGTGGTTTTGACCGTGTAATCCTGCTTCTCGCTGGCGGCTGCGTCCGTTGCCGTGGCATCTACCACCATTTCCTGCGGGGAGGCGGCTTCCTGCGCCATAGCCGGGTTGACCAGCGCGTGGATCATCAGCGCCAGCAATGAAACGGACAACGTCGTTTTTTGACACGGTGCGCGCAGAAGCGTGCCCAATTCCCTGGTGGGGGAAGAGAAGGTGCGGGAAGACATGGTTTTTCCTCGTGCGAAATGTGGAAGGGCAGAAAGCATGGCCATTTTTTTATTGGTTCGTCACAGAGCCAGACAGGCCAGAGACAGAGCGGCGCAGCTAAAGTTCAATACTAATGATTATGATAATCATTTTCTTTTATGGAATCATTGTTATTTTTTTGACACCACCTGAAACAAGGTCTGTGTTCGTATGTAAATCAGTGATTTGGAAGTGGTCTTACCATCCATTTTTAGGGGTGTTATTGGCGCTTTCAGGTGTGAGGCAGGAAAATGGAGCGTAAATAGGGTTTCACGCTTTCCCGTTACCTTCAGCGCATGGGTTGACCCGATCCCATCGCAATATGGCCTGAAGGGGGATCGTTGCCTGTCCTGATATCATCGATAATGTGTTTCGGGCCAAATTAATCACTGGCACGGTAAATAGAAATAACATTAAGGGGAATATTGATGAAGATTACTCAGGTGCGCAACGCGACTCAACTCATTGTTTATGCAGGAAAGACGTTTCTTATCGATCCGATGTTATCCAAAAAAGACGCATGGCCGGGGTTTGAGGGCACTGCACGTTCAGAAATCCGTAATCCGATGGTTGAACTGCCATTCGAGATGGCATTACTGCTGGACGTTGATGCCATTATCGTCACGCATACGCATCAGGATCACTGGGACGAAGCGGCAGTGGCGCTTATTCAAAAAGAAAAGCTGATCTTTGTGCAAAATAACAGTGATGAGCAGCTTCTGCGATCGCAGGGGTTCAGTAATCTGGTTGTACTGTCTGAAACCAGTGAGTTTGGCGACATTTCGCTGATCAAAACGCGCTGCCAGCACGGCTCTGATGCCGCTTATGCCCATCCTCAATTAGCCGAGAGGTTGGGTGATTCCAGTGGGATTGTATTTCAGCACCCGGCGGAAAAATCACTTTACCTGGTGGGAGACTCTATCTGGATCGATGCCGTAGAGGAAAACATGCGTAAATATCGCCCCGGCGTAGTGATAATGAACACTGGCTGGGCTCATATTTTGGGTTATGGTCCCATCATCTTCGGTAAAGACGATCTGCTGAAGGCACATCGTGTACTGCCAGAAGCCCAAATTGTTGCGACCCATATGGAAGCCGTCAATCATTGCCTGGTCACTCGTCACGCGCTGCTGGAGTATGCCCGGGATAATCATTTGCAGGATTTTGTCAGTGCACCCGCAGATGGAGCATCTGTCACTTTTTAACAGCCTAAAATAAGTCCGGGAGTGTCCTATGTCTGCGACGTCAGTGGCTATTGTTGTTACTGAAGGGTTCAGCACCTTTCACGTGTCGGTTCCCCTGATTCTGTTTGGGGATGCCATGACGGATAAATCGCTGTTTACGCGTCTTATTTGTGCGGAAACCCCCGGGCTTATCTGGTCGAGGGAAGCAACAGCAATACAGGCTGACCACGGCTTTGATGTTCTTGATCAGGTGGACACGGTGATTGTGCCATTTTGGGACAATGTTCATCAACGTCCCCCGCAGTCGTTGCTTGATGCCCTGGTGAGGGCCAGAGCGGCAGGCAGCCAGATTGTGGGGTTGTGTCTGGGGAGTTTCGTGCTGGCTTATGCCGGGCTGCTGGATGGACGCCAGGCAGCAACACACTGGGAGTATGAAGACGTTTTTCGCACCTCATTCCCACAGATCCATTTAAATTTAAATGCGCTCTATGTTGAAGATGATGGCCTGATTACCTCAGCAGGAACGGCTGCCGCGCTGGACTGCTGTCTGCATATTATTCGGCAACGTTTGGGCAGCCAGGTCGCGAATCAGATCGCGAGGAGAATGGTCACCCCTCCGCACCGTGACGGTGGCCAGGCGCAGTTCATCGAACAGTCTATTCCACGCAATACGACAGACAACAGAATGAATATGCTGCTCGACTATATGCAAAGAAATCTTCAATTACCTCACGACATTGATTCTTTAGCTCACATGGCGTCAATGAGCCGCAGAACGTTAACCCGGCATTTTAGTCAGGCAACAGGTATGTCCGTGGTCGAATGGTTAACGGTGGCACGACTTTATCAAAGTCAGGAACTCCTTGAATCTCTGGCGATCCCTGTAGAGCAAGTGGCCGGGCAGGTAGGATTTCAGTCAGTGGTGACATTCAGGCAATTGTTTCGTGAAAGATTTGGTGTGAGTCCCAGTGAATGGCGTAAAACATTTCGCCTGACGAAATAGGAGAGAACGATAAAAGGGCGGCAATTCGCCCTGTTATTCCGCCCATTGATTGGCGCCCTGGATCTGCTATTTTCCGGGGTCAGCATGACCGCCTTTCCCGCCGGGAAAACCCGACCACAATCCTCAATGCGATCGCGCCTGAACTTCTATCCTGTTTTAATCCCCGCTGTTTTATAGCCCACAGCGGACACTAACTTACGGGGAGGGACCAGACGCCGATCGGTCAGCAACCAAAAAACCAGAATAAAAACATCACAAACCCGTACTAAACGTAATCAGCCCCAGCAGAATACCCGGGCTGTTGGCAATCACAATCGGCCAGTTTCGCCTCTCACTGAGCAACCCGTATGACACCCATAACACGCAGTTAACGGCTGCCGCCAGCGGTTGCATGGGATTGGTTTTCAGGCCATTAAGGTTGTCGATAATCAGAGGGATATAGGAGATATACATAAAACAGCAGGCGACGGTGGCCAGCCAGCCGATAAGAAAATGCAATTTAACCTGCGACATGATGTTTCCTGTTTGCCTTAGACGTAAATCGTTGAAAACCCGGAGTGCCATTGCGGCAACTCCGGGTTTTTTATGCCATCAGGAGAGGGTCATCAGCGGTGTCAGTGGCTGAATCACGCCCTGGAACTGATGTTTATCCAGCTGATACTCGTCGCTGTTGACTACCAGCACCGGAGTGGTGAGGTCATAACCTGCGGCTTCGATTGCGGCTTTATCAAAGGCCAGCAGAGGCGTTCCGGCCGTGACCCTGTCACCTTCCTTCACCAGCGGGTGGAAGTGCTTGCCCTGCAAGTTAACGGTGTTCAGCCCCACATGAATCAGTAACTCGGCACCGTTATCGCAGATCAGCCCAATGGCATGGTGAGAATCAATCAGCGTGGCGACTACCGCATCACAGGGGGCCACCACCTGGCCTTCACTCGGGCTGATGGCGATGCCGTCACCCAGCATTTTTCCGGCAAACGTCTCGTCGTTAACATTTTCCAGCGCCATTGCCGTGCCTGACAGCGGGCTGAACAGCGCGAGGCTCTGCGCCTGTACCGGAGCCGCCGTTGCTGCTGTGACTGTTGCGACTGCAACAGGCGCCTGCTGACTTTTCTCACTCAGCAGTTCTTCATCAATCGGATCTTCAAAGCCAACAAACTGCACCATCACAATGGTCAGGATAATCGCCGTGGCGCTGCCCGCCAGCTCACCAATAAACGACATTGGGGCATCAGGGCTGATGGCATTGACCAGCGTAAACAGGCCAGGTAACGCGGCATACGCGTAGTAGAGCGAACCAAACAGGCTGGCGACCACCGCGCCGATGGCACCACCGATACAGCCGCAGATAAACGGTTTTTTGAAGCGCAGCGTCACGCCGTAAATTGCCGGTTCTGTGATACCGAAAATCGCGGTCACGCCTGCCGATAATGACGTCGCTTTCAGCGCCCGGTTACGCGTTTTCAGGAACACGCCGAACACCGCAGCCATCTGGCCGATAACCGCAATGGTCTGGTAAGCCTGGAAGGAGTCGTAACCCTGGGTATCGAAGTTGGCCATAATCACTGGCGTAATCCCCCAGTGAACGCCGAAGATCACAATAATCTGCCAGACACCGCCAATAACGGCCGCCGCAACCGCCGGGGCAAAGGCAAACAGCGCGTTATAGCCGCTGGCAATCCCCATCGCAGCCCAGGTGGTGATCGGGCCAATGACAATCAGCGTCAGAGGGACAATCACCACGAAACAGATCAGCGGAGTAAACAGGGCGCTTATCACCTCCGGCAGGATCCTTTCGACGCGTTTCTCCAGCCAGGAGAGTGCCCAGACCAGGAACAGCGGCGGTAATACCGATGAGGTATATACGGTTTTTGCCAGCGGGATAAACAGGAAGCTGATGGTTTCGCCCCCGGCAATCCGGCCCGCCATAGACGTCCATTCCGGGTTAATCAGGGCGCAGCAGCAGAGTACGGCAATAAACGGATTACATTTGAAGTGCCGGGCCGCGGTAATCGCGATAAAGACGGGCAGGAAAGCAAACGGCGTCCATGACATAAAGTTGAAGATGGCGAAGGTGCCGGAGGTTTTAATATCGGCATCGATCAGGCCGACGACAATTAAGATCCCCTGAAGAATCCCGGCCGCAGCAAGAATATAAACGATAGGGGCGAACACCGCCGACATGGTCCCGATCACCGCATCCAGCACGCGTGTTTTTTGTTTGGCATTGCCGCCGCCAGTGTGCTGTTCACCCATCACTGACGAGAGGGCATTGAACACATCGGCCACGTGCGTGCCGATCACCACCTGGAACTGTCCGCCGCTCTCAACCACGGCGATTACACCCGGCAGACTCTGGACTTTCGCCTTAGCACCGGCCGGGGTTTCATTCAGTACCAGGCGCAGACGTGTCGCGCAGCGTGAGAAGGTATTGATATTATTCTCGCCGCCAACTTCGTGAAGTATATCAGTTGCTAACTTATTGTAATCCCTGATAACTGCCATATTTTCAGACCTTTTTATTATGGGGGGCTGGGTATGTAACAGAGTGTAAAACTGATTTTATGCTATCAGTGAAACCGATTTCTGCAACCGGTTTCATATCAGAGCGTGAGCTGTTTCACAGGGTTTCATTTCAGCCTGTATGGCTGTGGATGTGAGGGGGAAGTCACGAAGGAAATGCAGAAAGGGGGCTTATACATCGCCACGAATTCAGGGGTTAAATCGCGTACAGGTCGTCTGTGACAGGGTCTGGCGAGGTGTCAGGGACAGCAAAAATAGTGCCATTTTATAAGAATTTTTACCTGCCCGACGTCAACAACAAGGCCTATATTCGCTGCGAAGGAGCAGCGATTCTTCCAGGGAGAGGGGAAACAAGAAAACGTTAACTTTTACCTTCCATTATGCGTAATGGTAATGAGGTTTTTATGCTGTTAAAACGCAGCGGTACGATTGCAATTGTTTTGTTGGTGACCCTTTCAGTCACGGCATGTGGCATGTCTCATCGCGGCAGAAACACCGCTATTGGTGCGGGTGTGGGTGCGGTCGGTGGTGCGGTACTGACCGGAGGCAGCACCTGGGGAACCCTGGGTGGCGCGGCCATCGGTGGTGTGATTGGGCATCAGGTCAGCCGTTAAGCTGACCTGCGCTCAGTCTGGAACTTAAGGCCTGCGATACAGGGCAATGCTGCGACCTTCCAGCTCGACATTTTTCTCTTTGGTGATCACCTGGCCGGGTTTGGCTCTGTCCGATGTACAGAGTTCCAGCACCCAGCCTCCTTCACCAAACTGCGGGATCAGGAAAGGCACATTGCCCTCATACGGGTTAAACAGCATCAGCACGTCATGCCAGATGCCATCCTCTTCCGTCAGGTCTGCCCGGCCAATATACACCCCGAGCGTTGAGCCTTCATCCCACTGTTCCGGCTGCTGAAAACCGCCCCCCGCGTTAAACCATTTGATATCCATATTATCGCGCCAGCTTTCACGCCGCAGCAGCGGCTGTGCGTTGCGCAGGGCAATCAGCTGGCGGGTAAACTCACGCAGCATCTCACCGCTTTCCGGCACATGGTCCCAGTCAATCCATGAGATGTCATTGTCCTGGCAGTAGCCGTTATTGTTGCCGCGCTGGCTGCGACCAAATTCATCGCCCGCCAGCAGCATCGGCGTGCCGTGTGAGAACAGCAGGGTGGCAAGAAAGTTCCGCTTCTGACGGTCGCGTATCGCGTTGATCGCGTCATCGTCGGTTGGCCCTTCCTCGCCATAATGCCAGGAGCGGTTGTCATTATGACCGTCGTTATTGTCTTCGCCGTTGGCGTCGTTATGTTTGTCGCTGTACGACACCAGGTCATTCAGCGTGAAGCCGTCGTGAGCGGTGATAAAGTTAACGCTCTCCCAGGGGCGACGCCCGCGCTGATCGTAAAGGTCGCCAGACCCGAGCAGACGGGCGGCGAACTCCGTTGAGACATTCTCTCCCTTCCAGTATTCCCGCACCGTGTCACGATATTTATCGTTCCATTCTGCCCAGCCAGGGGGAAAAGCGCCGACCTGATACCCTCCCGGACCAATATCCCAGGGTTCGCCAATCAGCTTCAGGCGCGACAACACCGGGTCCTGCATGATGGCATCAAAAAAGCCGCCACGCGGATCAAAGCCGCCTGGCTCACGCCCCAGAATGGTGCCAAGATCGAAACGAAAACCGTCGATATGCATCGATTCAGCCCAGTAACGCAGGGAATCCATCACCATCTGTAACACCCGGGGATGCGAGGTATTGACCGTATTGCCCGTGCCGGTATCATTAATGTAATAGCGGTGCTGATCCGACAGCGTGCGGTAGTAGGAATAGTTATCGATGCCTTTAAATGACAGCGTCGGCCCCAGCTCGTTACCCTCTGCCGTGTGGTTATACACCACGTCGAGGATCACCTCGATCCCGGCATCGTGGAAAGCGCGCACCATATCGCGGAAGCCCTGAATACCGTTGGGACCAAAGTAGCGTGAGGCCGGGGAGAAGAACGCCAGCGTATTGTAACCCCAGAAGTTTTTTAGCCCTTTATCCAGCAGATGCTGATCGTCCGGGAACCAGTGTACCGGCAGCAGCTCAACCGAGGTGACGCCAAGGCTTTTGATGTAGTCGACGACAGCCGGATGCCCCATGCCTTCATAGGTACCGCGCAGCGCTTCGGGCACCGCGCTGTTCAGCTGGGTAAAGCCTTTGACATGGGTTTCGTATATAACCGTTTTTGACCAGGGCACCACGGGGCGATTTTCATCATGCCAGAGGAATTCGTCCGGATCGATCACCCGGCATTTTGGGGTAAACGGGCCGCTGTCCTGAGTATCAAAGGTCAGGTCTTTCTCATCATCATACAAATCGTAAGCAAAGTGCGCCTCATTCCACTCAATGTCTCCCGACAGCTCGCGGGCATACGGGTCAATCAGCAGTTTGTGCGGGTTGAAACGATGTCCGTTTTCCGGTTCATAAGGACCATAAACGCGGTAGCCGTAAAGCGCGCCCGGTTGCAGCCCACGCACATAGCCATGCCACACTTCGTGAGTGTATTCCGGCAGATCCAGCCTCGCGATCTCATGCTGGCCGCTGGGGTCGTAGAGGCAAAGCTCAACGCGTTCGGCGTGTGCAGAGAAGAGGGCGAAATTCACCCCTTCACCATCAAAATTAGCCCCCAGCTGGTGGCTTAATCCGGCTTCGATGACATAAGGCGTTCCGTTGGTAATAGCGGTCATAGCGTTCTTTTTATCCCGTGGCAAAGGGTGAGCAGTAGCATCTGTGGTTCTCTATTTTTGCTGTTATTCACTGCTGAGTATCAGCGGTAACCCCGAATTTTCGGCGTCCAGGGTGATCTGATTGGTGACAAACAACACCTCTCCGCTGAGGATATTACGGTAGCGACGGCGGGAAAGTGGTGCCGCCAGCGCGACAGTGGTACTGGCAGACGATGCTGTGTCGGGGTTATCCGGCAGGTTTAGCGCCAGACGCGGGGCAATGACAATCAGCGCTTCGGTGTTGTCCAGCCGGGCAAACAGGATCAGGTTATCTTCACGCGCACCCTCTGCGCTCAGCGGCAGATAACCGCCGTGGCGAAACAGTGCCGGGCGGGCCTGACGCAGCTGTAACAGGCTGGCGATCACATGCTGATTAAGCTGGCCGCTCAGCCAGTGCGCAGGATCGGTATCCAGCGGCGTTTTGCGTGCCGTCAGCATCTGTTGCAGTGCGGCGAAGTCCGGCTCCCGGCGGTTATCCGGGTCGATCAGACTGAAATCGAGCGTTTCACTGCCCTGATAAATATCCGGTACGCCTGGCGCGGTCAGTTTCACCACCGTCTGGGTCAGGCTGTTCACCAGCCCGGCCTGGATAAAGGGTTGCAGCGAGGCGGTGAAGTCGCGCAGGAAGTCCTGGTTAGCGGGCGAGAGCAGGTTGCGCGCATAGTCGAGCACCGCATTCTCGTAATCATCATTCACGGCAGTCCAGTTGGTGCGCTGCTTCGCTTCGCGCAGTGCCTTCTGCACGTAGGCGAGAAAACGTTCCTCCAGCGCCGCCAGCCCGGCGTGATCGCGCGGCTGAAGCGTGGCGGGCCAGACCCCGGCCAGCGCCTGGTAAAGCATCCATTCGACCGACGGCTTCGGCGCCCGGCCATCTTCCAGCGTCACCACGCAGGCGCGGTTCATCTCGCACCAGCGCGCCACGCAGGTCGCCCAGTGCGCCGGGGCTTCGGAGAGGGTATACAGACGTGCCCTGGCATCTTCACCGCGTTTAGTGTCATGAGTGGTGGTGCCGGAAAGGGCATCCGGCTGGCGCTCAAGGCGCACTTTCATCTCGGCGTGAAAACGGTCAAGCGAGAAGGTACGCGGCAAGGGTTCTGCCCCGACTTCATTTAGCGCCAGCGACATATGCTGGCGGAAGAACAGCGTATCTTCCACGGATTTTGCCATCAGTGGGCCGGTTAACTGCTGGAAACGAATGCGGAACGTGGTGGCCTGCTGACGCGTATGCGCCGGGATCTCGCCCGTAAGAATGCGCAGAATCAGGTTAAGTGCTGCCGGATCGGGGGGATCGGTACGGTTTTTGACGCTGTTTGCCACCTGTTGCAATAGCTCCCCATCTTCCTGAGGCAATCCGTTTTCAGTGCCATAGGTGCGATACACCGGGAAGGCAATCAGCAGTTCACGCAGCGCCTGGCGCAGGTTGTTCTCCGGCAATAGCGCACTTTCTTCTGCGGCAATCGCGCTGGCAAGGGTCAGCAGGGTGGTAAACTCCCCGGCAAAATTCTTATCCACCATCAGCCGCTTGGCTTCGCGCAGTTCCGCAGCCATATTTACCGGCTTATCCAGCACATCATTGTAGATTTTGCGCAGGGCGCTGATGTTGTTGCCGTCGACCAGCGCATCGGAGAGCGCGGCCATAAACTCATAGCCGGTGGTGCCGGAAACCGGCCAGGTGGTCGGCAGCTGTTCATCTTTGCCGAGGATTTTTTCCACCGTGATATAGCACTCCGGCCCCGCCTGCTGGCGCAGACGCGTCAGATAAGCCTGCGGGTTGGCCAGCCCGTCAACATGGTCCACGCGCAGCCCGTCGACCGCACCGGAATGAACCAGTTCGAGGATCAGGCGATGGGTGTCATCAAACACGCGGGCCTCCTCGACCCGCATCCCCACCAGTCCGGTGATTTCAAAAAAACGGCGGTACGAAAGTTCATTGGCCGCATCGCGCCAGCACATCAGCCGCCACGGCTGACGCTGGTGGAGTTCGGCAATACTCGCCCGGTCGGTGAGTGCCAGCACGTCGTCCTCACTCTCCTGCCAGGTGTCCGGCTTCAGCGGGTAGAACGCCTCGTAATACGCCAGCGCGGGCTTGCCGCTTTCGGGATCGGCCTTTACCGTAATGTCACCGTTTTCCAGCGCAGTCTCGAACGGATCGCCGAGGAACGGCAGCGTCAGACGGCGGGACCAGTCGATATCAAAATGCCGCGCATAACGGCTTTGCTCTCCGTGCTCAATCACATCGCGCCACCAGGCATTTTCCAGCGAGGCCGCCATATGGTTCGGCACGATATCGAGGATCAGCCCCAGCCCGGCACTTTTCAGCGCGATCGCCAGACGGTCAAAGCCCGCCCGGCCGCCAATGGCGGGTTCGATCTCATTGGCATCGGTCACATCGTAACCGTGGGTCGACTCGTTGGTTGCGGTAAAAATCGGTGAGGCATAGAGATGGCTGATGCCCAGCTGCTTCAGGTAGGGCACCAGGCTGGCGGCACGATCAAACGTCATGCCGTTACGAAACTGAATACGCCAGGTGGCGGTTGGGATGGTCATTTTTCCTCTCCAGGCAGAAGACGCACCACGATAGCGTGCTGGGGCAGTTGCTGTGTTTCAGCGGGCCAGGCGAAAATTGTGTTGCCGGGCAGAGCAGGCAGCGGCTGGGCCTTCTTACCGACATTCAGGGCGAGGGATAACTGGCCCTGCGGGAAGGTCCAGCTGACGGCGACAAATCCCGGCGCGGTGTTCAGCACCTTGCCCGCATGGCCGCCTGCGCTTGCCAGCAGCGGCACAATATGTTGCTGACGCAGTGCCAGCAGCTGTCGGGTCAGTGCCAGCCAGGCTTTGCCCTCTGTGCTGCCGGGCTTATGCCAGTCGAGCTTAGAGCGGCTAAAGGTGGCTTCATCGTTCGGATCCGGGACGACGTCTCCTTCATGGCCCGCATGGCCTGCGAACTCTCTGGCGCGTCCTTCGCGAACGGCACGCGCCAGGTCGCCGTGAAAATCGGTAAAGAACAGGAAAGGATGGGTCTCGCCATACTCTTCGCCCATCAACAGCAGCGGGATATGCGGCGAGAGCAGCAGCGTTGCCAGCAGCACTTTGTAGCGGTCGGCCCCGGTCAGGGTAAGCAGCCTGTCGCCCTGTGCGCGGTTGCCCACCTGATCGTGATTCTGGATAAAATCGACAAACGCCGCCGGGGGCTGGCCGCGACTGTCAACGCCGCGTGCTTCGCCAGACTGAACGGCTACCTGGCCCTGATAGACAAAGCCTTCCGTCAGCGCCCGCGCCACGCCTTTTTCCGGCCGATCGGCAAAGTCCTGGTAATAAGCGTGGGTTTCCCCGGTGGCAAACACATGGATGGCATTGTGGAAATCATCATTCCATTCACCGTTGAACAGCGGGGCGTTGCCGTCAGCGTTACGCGGATGCAGGAAAATGACGTTACGGCAGTCTTCGGTCGTCAGATGGATCGGGCGCTCAGGCAGCTCAGCGCGGATGCGTCGGGCAATCTCAATCAGGATATGGGGATCGGTAGTGTCTTCAATCTGGTCGATGGCATCGAAGCGCAGGCCGTCGAGGTTATACTCCTGCAACCAGTAGAGCGGTGCCTCGGCAATATAGTGGCGCACGGCCTCAACGTCATGGGCGATACCCGCGCCCCAGGGCGTCGTTCGCTCCGGGTGGAAGAAGTCGGGAGAGAGCAGCGGCAGATAGTTCCCCTGCGGACCAAAGTGGTTCAGCACGATATCCAGCACCACCGAGATGCCGTAGCCGTGTGCAGCATCGATAAAGGCTTTGAATTCATCCGGTGTTCCGTAGGCGGCGTGTGGCGCATACAGCAGAACGCCGTCATAACCCCAGCCACGACGGCCGCCAAACTGCGCCACCGGCAGCACCTCGATCATCGTGATGCCCAGTTCCGCCAGGTAAGGGAGTTTTTCAGTCGCCGCCCGGAACGTGCCCTGCGGCGTAAAGGTGCCGATATGCAGCTCATAAACCACCGTTTCTTCCCAGCGGCGGCCTGCCCACTGGGTGTTCTGCCAGATGTAAGCAGTGGGATCGATCACCAGCGAAGGGCCATCGACATCATCCCGCTGGGCACGGGAAGCGGGGTCCGGCACCGCCATGCCATCGGCGAGCACAAACTGATATTCCGCGCCGGGTAACACGCTGCTGACCTGCTGCTCGAACCAGCCGTCGCCGGTGGGTTGCATATCCGTTTCTTTACCGGAGAGCCTGAGCCGGACCGTGTTCTGGCCCGTGGCCCAGAGTCGAAAACGAACGGTATCGGCGGCCACATACTCGGCCCCCCAATGTTTTACATATGATCGGGTTTCCATTCACTGTCCTCGTTTTATCCAGCGCTCGGGGATCGCTGGCAACACAACGGCGCTCCGCTAATCTGAGCGTTAGTCGGAAAAGGTGTCATCGGGATCGGGATAGCTGTCAAGCCAATACAATCATAGACTAAGATGTAGGGACAAGTGACCACCCCAGGCAAGATGGAGAACCGATGAGCATCACTATCAGAGCATTCCAGGTCAGCGATCTTGATGCCGCTATTGCGCTTTTTCAGGGCGCGGTGCGTGAGATAGCATCACAGGATTACAGCCCGGAACAGATTGACGCCTGGGTTCAGGTGGACAGAGCGGCCTGGGAGAAGAGATTGCTGGAGAGCCAGACCTGGGTTGCCATCCATCATCACCAGCTGGCCGGATTTGGCAATGTTGAGTATGACGGGCATCTGGATATGTTATTTACCCATCCTGCGCATCAGCGCTGCGGTGTGGCAACGGCGCTGCTGAAGTGGCTGGAGCTGTCGGTGGTGAAGATGGGGATTCCGGTGATGTTTACCGAGGCGAGCATTACCGCGAAAGCCTTCTTTATCCGCCACGGCTTTCAGCTGATTGAAGCTCAGCAGGTGTCGGTGCGTGACCAGTGTTTTATTAACTACCGGCTGCGTAAAGTGGTGATGTGAAACGTAACCTTTTCATGGGGAAGATATCCGCTGTTTGTCCGCAGTAATTCCCTCCTTTATCACATCAATAAACTCTCGCAATCCTTGAGGAATACGACGATGTCCGGGGTAATACAAATGCATGGCTGGTTCGCGAGGTGACCAGTCTGGCAGAACGATATGCAGGCTGCCATCACGCAGATATTGCGCAACCCGGTCTTCAAGGCAGTAGGTGATACCTGTGCCCGCTAGCGCCAATTCGACAGCTAGTGTTGTCTCGTTAACGCAAATATTCCCCGGAACATCAATCACACGATAGTCATCGCCCTGGCGAAATTCCCATTTGTAAATAGTCCCCTGGCCTGTGCGCAACCGGATGCAGCTATGCTCGCGTAAATGTTCGGGGGTACGTGGAACCGGGCGACGGTAAAGGTAGCGGGGAGATGCCACGGCGATCCAGCGGAGATCTTCGCCCAACCGGACAGCGACCAGATCTTCTGGCACGGTGCCGCCAAAACGGATACCGGCATCAAAGCCTTCTGAAACAATATCGACCATTCGGTCATCCACAGAAACTTCGACCTCTACCTCAGGATACTGACTAAGAAAACGCGGCAGGTAACGGGCAATAATCAGGCGGGCACCATCACTGAGGATATTCAAACGCAGCCGCCCAACGGGGCGGTCGCGCATCTGGTTAATTTCCTCCAGCGCATCACCAATCTCCCTGAATCCTGCCTCCAGCCTAAGGGCCAGGCTGGCACCTGCTTCCGTTGGGGCCACGTTGCGACTGGTGCGGTTCAGCAATCGCACGCCCAGGCGGGTTTCAAGATTGCGTACTGCATGGCTAAGCGCGGATGTGGTAATTCCCAGCTCCACGGCGGCTTTTGTGAAACTACGTAAGCGCTCAACGACGCGAAACGCGTTGAGATCGGCAAGATCGCTACGGGAAATCGGTGCGGTGGGTTTGGCTGACATAATGCAACATCCCATTGTTGAGTAAGATTCAATGTCACATGGAGAACAATCGAATAATGGTCACTGAATAGAATGATAGTTTAGTTTTTTTCATATACAGGATGCAACGACTGACTATGTCAGAACATCATTCCCCACCAACACAGACACCGCTCACACCGCCATCCGGCCTTCTGTTTGCGATGCTGGCACTCGGCGCAGGGGGTTTATGCATCGGTACTGGCGAATTCTCCCCCATGAGTTTGCTGCCGGACCTGGCGAAGGGGACCGATGTTTCCGTTCCGACTGCCGGTGCTTATATCAGCGCCTATGCAACGGGCGTAGTGGTTGGCGCGCCAGCCATTGCTGCTCTGGGCGCGCGAATGCCTCGTAAAACGCTGCTGCTTATGCTGTTGGTTATTGCGATGATCGGGTATGCCTTTAGCGCAGCAACCTGGAGTTATCCTTCGATGCTGGTGGCTCGTTTTATCTCAGGATTACCCCACGGCGCCTGGTATGGCGTGTCCGCGTTGGTTGCCGCATCGATGGTGCCTCCCGGGCAAAAAGCACGTTACATCGGTTATGTCATGCTGGGTCTTGCCGTCGCTAATGTTGCGGGGGTGCCGCTGGTGACCTGGGTTGGGCAAACGCTGGGATGGCGCATGTCGTTCGTGGTGGTTACGGTTGGTCTGGTGACCACTGGCGTGATGGTGGCCGGATTTATTCCCGCCATGAAGGCAGACAGCACTGCATCACCCTTAAAAGAACTGGGTGCCCTTAAAAGCCCGCAGATACTGATGATCTTTGCGGTTGCCTCGGTGAGTTTTGCCGGTATGTTTGCTGTTTACACCTTTATTACGCCCGCACTAACGGAGATTAGCGGATTTACCCTGGCGACCGTGCCATGGATATTGGTGCTTTGGGGGGCTGGGATGGTCGCTGGCAATATTATTGGGGGAAGACTAGCCGACCGGGCGTTGCTACCCTCCATTTACGCTATGTTGCTGTGGAATGTGATCTTCCTCGCAATGTATTCCCTTGTTGGAGACAGGCAAATTCCCATGCTGATCACGCTATTCTTTTTGGGAGGAGGCTTTGCGCTGGTTCCCGCCTTGCAGGCACATATGATGGATATTGCCGGAGAGGCGCAAACGCTGGCATCCTCGCTCACACACAGTGCCTTTAATATTTCCAATGCGCTGGGTGCGGCTTTTGGAGGACTGGCTATTTCGTCAGGCGGTAACTGGATCTCGACCGGTTGGGTCGGGGTGGCTTTTTCTCTGATTGGCCTGGCACTGATGGTGCTCTCTGTTCGTCTTCGCGGTCAGGCGTCATCATAAGCAAACCCCATTCCCGTTGCGGGCGATGGGGTTGTAGAAACAGCGATGCTAATCAGGCTTCCGCATCAAAAATCACATAGAGCTTACGCATCTCGGTTTCAACCACCCAGGTACCTTCGGTGTTAGCTTCAAAGAAGAAGGCGTCACCCGCCTTGAAGGTTAAAGTTGGTTCACCATCGGGTGTAAATGACCCGCTGCCGCCGAGGAAATGCATAATCTCAGCCTGTTTTACCGAGCGACGATAGCTACCCGCGCCGCATTCAAAAATCCCGGTATCAATATCTTCCTTCCCCGGTATCACTTTTTGCAGGCCGGAGAGCTTGATGGCCGACGTGCCCGGCAGGCCTTCAACGGTTCCCCAGGACTCCAGTGATTCGATGGCGGCGGGCTGTTCTATTTTCTGCACTTTCATGACAACGATCCCTCAGGTGACGGTGTAACGTCGACCATCAATAGTTAAAAGGTTTATTCCGGTTCGTTATTCAGATTAAGGGGTTTGCTGAACAGATTACGGAATTTATCGACCGTCAAATAACAGATTTGCGTGTAAACCGGGCGGAGATTGGTAGAAACTTTTGCGCAGAACGCGGTGGGGATAAGGCAGGATCGGCAGGGCGCTACCCTGCTGATCCTGTTCGCTTATTTGGCTGCGGTGTTACCCCAGCGGCTTTTCAGGTAATTCACCGCCTCCTGGGTCTGCGGCTGGTTGAGGTAGTTTTCTCTGAACAGGATCGTGCCATCGATATGCGGCAGCGACTCATTCAAATCCAGCTGTTTTTTCAGCTCCGGCACGCCCCCTTGCACCGTCCAGTCTGGCTCATTCTTCGAGGTTTCCCCGACTTTATACAGCGCGATGCCAATATACAGGCGCGTGCTGGTGGGTTTCACCACCTCTGCCCACCATTTTGCCAGCACATCGTAGCGTGCTGCCTGGCGGGCGAAAGGCCAGTACACCTGCGGAGCAATATAATCCAGCAGGCCTTGTTGCACCCAGCGGCGGGTATCGGCGAAGGATTCGTCATAGGCCGCTGCACCGCGCGTATCGGAACCCGCCGGATCGTGTGACAGATTGCGCCATACGCCCGCCGGGCTGACCCCGAATTCCACATCGGGTTTTAACTGTTTGATGGTGCGCGATACCTGTTCGATCAGTTGCTGGGTATTGTGTCGCCGCCAGTCTGCCTTGCTGCTAAATCCCTGGCCGTATTGCCGGAACGTCTGGCTGTCATTAAGGGCAGAACCCGGGGACTCCGTATAGAAGTAGTCATCGAACTGGACGCCATCAACAGGATAGTGCGCCACCACCTCGGCGACGATGCTGGTGATCCAGTCACGCGCATCCGGGATGCCGGGGTCGAGTACAAAGCGGTCACCCGAAGTCCGTATCCAGTCGCGATGCAGCACATAAACGCTGGCGGGTTGCTGCGACAGCGTGCGGTTCAGCTCGGCAACGGTGGAGGATTTAGTATTCACGGAGACGCGATAAGGGTTAAACCACGCATGCACCTTTATGCCGCGCTTATGCGCTTCATCAAGCATAAACTGCAACGGGTCGTAGCCTGGATACTCGCCAATCTTCCCGGTCAGCATATCTGACCACGGCAAAATCTTTGACGCCCAAAGCGCGGTAGCATCCGGTTTCACCTGGAAAAATACGGTATTGATCCCGAGGTTTTTCAGTTTATCCAGCTTATCGGTCAGCGCTTTTTGCTGCATGTTGATGCGCAGCGCGGCACTGCTGACATTAACCGAAGCCACTGGCGGCCAGTCCAGGCGCGACACGGTTGCCAGCCAGACACCACGCATCGGCTCCTTCGCCTGCTCAGGCCGGGTCGGCAGCGGCTGCTTTGCCACCGGTGGAAGCGGGGTAACCAGCGATTTCGGCGGCTTGGAAGAACAACTGAACAGCAGCAGCGTGGCAACAGCCAGTACGGCAGCTCGTTTCAGAGAAGTAACTGCGGGAATGCGACGACAACGGGTGATGGTAAGCTCCGGTTCTTTCTGGTTTTTGTGCGAAAAGAACATTCTCTTATTCTGCGCGGTAAAGTCAATGGATTAGGGCGCGGGGAAGTGTACAGAGCCTCATCTGCCTGTCGACAGATGAGGTGAAAATTTTGCCTGTCCTGGTTGGCTAACTGCATCCATAAGATTTTCATTACCTGCCAGCCAGTTTCTTCGTCGCTTGCGCTCGCCATGCTGCCGCTGATGCTTCAACGGATTCTCCCGAAATCACGTCGCCACGATCTGCCTGTGCCATCCCGGCCTGAACCTGTTCACGGAACCAGGCATCATGCTGGCGCTGAACCGTTTCACGCATGAAATCTCTGATAAGCTGTGAACCATTACGATCCATTGCCTTTGCTGCCTCAAGAAAATCGGCTTTTAGTTCGGCATCGAGCCGTAAATTCAGGGTTGCCTGTGTCATGTGTCACCTCGTTATTACGGTGTGTTTACGCTGTATATACAGATTAGCACAGTTTGAAAGCATGATAAAACCCTGTAAAGTTTGGCGTTGTTACATGAATTCCTCTCTTTTTCCCCTTGTGGAACCCGTTAATGGATATCATTGGAATTATTATGTCGGCAGGGCGAACCTCTGTTGATGTTGCACTCTACACCCTGATCCCGGTGATGGTAGTCATGCTGATTATCATGAGGTATCTGGAACAGAAGGGCGTGCTTGACGCGATTGTGCGCGTGATGACGCCGATATTCAGGCCATTTGGTATTACCGGGCTGGCTATTTTTGCGCTGATCCAGCTGAACTTTGTTAGTTTCGCCGCACCGCTGGCAGCGCTGGCGATTATGGAGAAACGCGGCACTTCCGACCGTCACCTGGCGGCAGCCCTGGCGATGCTTTTTGCCATGGGCCAGGGTAACGTGTTTTATCCTCTAATCCCTTTTGGCCTGCACTGGGGCGAAGCCGTGACCATTTCAATCGTCGGAGGGCTGGCTGCGGCGGCGTTCACCTATCACCTTAGTGGGCGCAGGCTGTCGGCGGCATCCTTACCACTGGCGGAAAAAGAGACACTGGAGGGCAACGCGCCTCAGGGGCTGATCGCCATTATTAACGGTGCCGGTTCAGACGCAATCCGCCTGGCGTTGGGTTCCGTTCCCATGTTGCTCCTGTCGCTGACAGTGGTGGGCATACTGAAAGCGGCCGGGGCGATTGAGGGACTGACCGCACTGCTTGCCCCGCTGCTCGGTTTCCTCAATATCCCGGATATCTTTGTGATGCCGGCACTGACCAAGATGCTGGCAGGGGGCACCGCGTATTACGGCGTGATGACGGAGCTGATACAGAAAGGGCTGATAACACCTCAGCAGATTAACGCCTCTGCCGGTTTAATGATCCAGACGTTTGATCTGCCGGGTATCGGTATTTTCCTGGGTATCGCCAGTCGCTTTGTCAGGCTGTTTCGTTATGTCATTCCAGGTGTTTTACTGGGTATCCTGCTACGCACAGTGATCCATCTGCTGCTTAACCATTAATACTTAACCTCAGGGAGTGCATCATGGTTTCCACAACAATAAAGTTAGGACCAACCGTCGCCCCGGTGAAATTTACCCAGGTTGAGCCTGTTCTTTTGACAGATGAAACGATTCTGGCGCGAAAAGAAAAAATCCTGAATGGGATGAAGAATGAAGGCTTCGATGCTCTTGTGATCTACGCAGACAAAGAACACGGTGCTAACTTCGCCTATCTGACGGGATTTATTCCGCGTTTTGAAGAAGGCCTGCTGATTCTGGAAACCAGTGGTAAATGCACGCTAGTGCTGGGCAATGAAAACCTTAAGCTGGCGCGCTTTTCACGCGTGCCGGTCACGCTGGCACACAGCCCGTATTTCTCTCTGCCAAATCAGCCAATGGATAACGAAGCGCCGCTGGAAAACCTCTTCACCGCAGCCGGGCTTAACGAGAAAAGTAAGGTAGGCCTGGTCGGCTGGAAGATGTTCACTCCGGCGGCCGGCAATGGCAAAACGTTCTTTGACCTGCCGTATTTTATTGTTGAGGCGGTCAGACGCACGCTGAAAACCAGTGCTGAACTGGAGAATGCCGTTCACCTCTTTATTAGCGGCAAGTCTGGCGCGCGTGCAACCTGTAATGCGAACGAAATTGCTCACTATGAATACGGCGCTAACCTCGCATCAAACTGTATTCTCGATGCCATCAATGCGATTGAGGTTGGCGTGCGTGAAGTTGAGTTAGGCGCGCTGTTGGCTGCTGAAGGCCAGTACCACACGGTGGTATCGATTGCCGCTACTGGCAGCCGTTTCGATAAAGCCAATATATACCCAAGCTATAAGAAAGTGCAGAAGGGCGATCCGTTATCATTGACCACCGCCTTTAAAGGCGGATTATCCAGCAGAACCGGATTTGTTATTGCCGATGAAAGTGAGTTACCTGCCGGGCAGGAATCGTGGCTGCAGCGTATGGCTAAACCCTATTTCGGTGCAGTTGTTGCCTGGCTGGAAAATATTCGCTGTGGGATGACTGGCGGCGAACTTTACCAACTGGTGGAAGGTGTATTACCGAAAGAACGCTATGGCTGGCACCTGAATCCGGGTCACCTGGTTTCAGATGAAGAGTGGATGTCTTCTCCGGTTTATCATAATTCGGAGGAAGCTCTGAAGAGTGGAATGATCATGCAGATTGATATTATCCCTTCGGTCGCGGGTTACACGGGCGTCAGTGCCGAAGAGTGCGTTGTGCTTGCGGATGCGGCGCTTCAGGCAGCGGTCAGCAAACACTATCCGGCATTATGGGACCGGATTGAGACGAGACGGCTTTATCTGCGTGATGAAATTGGCATCAACCTGAGTGAAGAAATACTGCCATTATCCAACACCGTGGCTTATCTGAGGCCGTTCTATCTGGCAAAGAACCAGTCACTGTTTGTTGAGCGCTGATCGTAGGATGGTGTCGCTACGTGGATTCTGAGAAAAGAGCAGGGTGGAAACCCCTGAATTCTCCCGTAGCGACACAAGTTGATCTAAGGCCATTTAAGGATAGGAATGAAAATTATCACAGCGTGTTTATTTCTGCTGTCATTTACGGTTAATGCACAGTCTCATCTCGGTACATGGGGAACGACCTGTGATGATGATAGCTTTTCAATTCAGTTAAGTAAAAACACCACACCATTTATTGTGAATGAAAATCAAATCGTCGTTTCAATCCATGCAAAAGAGGTTTCCGCCAATCAGGTCGCTGTTTATTTTGATAAGCCGCTTGATCTGGGTACGGGTGGGATGACCCTTGATTGGGAGAATTTTAGTACAACGAAAGCGGTGGCTGAAATAACCATTAAGGGCAGTTCAGGATTGTTCAGATGGCACGGTTTCTTTGATAAGAGTAAGAATAAATATGTTTGGATTGATGGCCCGGACTTTGCTGAAGAACAGGCAAAAGATGGCGTGATTAAGCTAAAGAAGTGTAGTTAATCGGAAAGGATCACAGGGGGATCTTTATCCCCCCTCAAGAACTTCACTCAGCAACCAGCTTTCAAAATCCTGCAAGGAAGATTCATTTATTCCTGTTTCTATAGGTTTGACCAAACAGAATTTTTTGCTGAGATGGTCTGATTCTGGCCATGGAGCGATCAATTCTCCGCTAGCCAGTTCTTTTTCAACGTACATCCGCGGCACTAACGCCACACCTTGCCCCGTCAGTGCCGCCGCGATGGCCATTTCATGAAGATCATACCTGACACCCAGTGCCGGATTATCAAGGATTATCCCGATTTCCTTCGCATAGTTACTCCATGCTTCGGGATTTTGCCGCCGATGAATACGCGGTAGTGCATTCAACTGAACAGACACATTATTGTCCTTTAACAGCGCAGGATGGCATATCGGCACCAGTTTTTCCTGAAAGAGAGGGTGCACACGCATACCTGCCCAGGCGGGATGTTCGAAATGAACAGCGGCGTCGAAACCGCTACCGGTAAGAAGGAAGGGTTCAGTCCTGGCCGCAATATTGATGGCGATGTCCGGGTACATTGTTCTGAAACGACTCAGGCGAGGGATAAGCCAGCGGCAGCAAAAGGTCGGAGGAACAGCAAGTTCCAAACTTTTACTGCCTTCAGGCATTCCCATTATGTACTGGGTATCTCTGTCGAGCCGTTCAAGTGTTTCACGCACATGATGGGCATAACGTGCGCCGACGGGATTAAGTTTGACGCGGCTCCCGGTGCGGTCAAACAGCCTGCAGCCCAACAGAGATTCAAGCCGGGCGATCTGTCGGCTGATCGCACCTTCCGTCAGCGACAGTTCTTCCGCTGCACGGGCAAAATTACCGTGTCTTGCCGCAGCCTCAAATGCCTGAAGGGAAGCACTGCTGGGAATTTTTCTGCGCATGAAAAGGGCCTTTTGAACGGTAAGCAGAGCATTAAGTCAGTGACTGAATATCATTAAACCATGAAATAATATCAATTTATTGACGTTCTTACAGCATGTAGCATGATGAAAAGTCATCGACTCCATCATGAGGTATTAATGAATCATCTGTCCTTGCCATCGTTTCAGATTGGCGATTTTATTGTTACAGCCCTCAGTGACGGCAACATGGCAGCCAGCCTGGATCTGCTGTCCGGTATTGATATCGTTGATGCGGGGAGCATTCAGCGTAGTGCCGGGATCGCTGAGCCGGGCAATATTCATATCAATAGTTATCTTATCCGTGGCCTGGGGCGCACCATCTTAGTTGACGGTGGCACCGGAGGATTGAACAACGCAGGGGGACTGCTCAAAGAAAACCTCAATGAACTTGGGGTAAGTCCTGCTGACGTTGACACACTTTTATTGACGCATGCCCATCCTGACCATATCGGTGGCTTGTTGGATGCTGAAGGAGAACCAGTTTATAAACACGCTGAGGTATTTATTCATCCTCTCGAAGCGGAATACTGGCGAGATGATGACAAACTCAAAGAAGCCAGCGAACGCGGAAAGCGGAATTTTGCGCTGACCCGTCGGGTTTTAGATGCTTACCAGCAGAACCTGCATTTCTTTGACGGAAACGAGATAATGGCAGGCATACTCCCGGTTTGGTTGCCAGGACATACGCCTGGCCATAGCGGATTCCGCATTAGCTCAGGCAATAAGTGCTTATTGATATGGGGAGATATTGTCCATTTCCCACATATCCAGTCAGCCAATCCGGCCGTTTCCATCGCATTCGATTGCGATCCTGCTCAGGCGGAAGTAACACGGAAAGCCGTGCTGGAACAGGCCGCCAGGGAAAAAATGATCATTGCAGGGATGCACTTAGGTAATGCAGGGTTTGCTTACGTATTCATTGCTGAAGGTGGATATCGTCTTTCATACCAGGAAGACTGAGGTAAAGAGATTGGATGCTTGCCGGCTTTCAAACGATGAAAAGGCCCGCTTAAAATGGCAACGCTACGTGAATTCTGAGAAAAAAGCAGGGTGATTACCGCTGACTTTTCATGTAGCGACGCCAGATTTTTATGAGTTTTAAGCTGGCAATGGCGGGCGAAAATAATATGGATGACAGACTACAAGATAAAACGGATTTCCGGCGGCGTTTTACGCTGGTTGCTGAACTCAGAAATGATAACAGTGCGCGGAGTATCAGCGCATTACAGTATCTGGCAGAGAAGGATTTCGTTTACCATACGGAAAAAAGTACCATTGAAGTGAAGGGGAAGGCACAGCATCAAGCGAGTCCATAACCTGATATGCAATTTAACATAATATACATTATGCGCACCATCAATGATAGTGTGATCATCACCGGTTTGAAAGCCGTGCGCCCGCCTGTACTGCACTGATCTACGTTGACGATGCGACGAACCGACTGATGCAACTTATCTTTGTAAAATCGGAATCGACATTTACCTATTTTGAGGCCACCCGGGGCTACCTTGAAAGCATGGGAAGCCGCTTGCTCTGTATAGCGACAAAACCAGCGTGTTCAGGATTAACAATAAACGGTGGCGATGGCTATACTCTCAATTAGGCCGTGCGATGCATGATATGAATATCCAGAATCTGCGCCAATAGCAGCTCAGCTAAAGGCCGGGTTGAACGCGCACATTTGACACTTCAGGATCGGCTTGTGAAAGAGTTTCGATTCCTATTGTTCTAATGGCCCACTGGGCCTGGGCAACAGACGAATCAGCGTTCAGACAATAATAATCTGGTGTCGCTACGTGAACAGTTGGGGATAACTCCCCTTCTCTTTTCGTAGAATTCGCGTAGCGACGCCAACATGGATTCACCCGTGTTCAGCGCTGAATTTTTCCATTTTTCCCTGAACCTTTCCACATATTTGCCGATACCCCTTAAGGGTAGCCAGTTACGTACCTGTCACCCTATTTGTTAAAACATCAGGAATTTCAACAGACAATCATCCCGGCAAGCACCCTCTGGGTGTAAAGAGATACCATCTTTCGTGACTGACTGATGACCAAGTGTCCCGCCTGGAAAAAACATGCAGTCCATTATGGGCTTGCCGAGAAAAATTCAGTTGCGATGGCGGTGTCCGCGAACCGGCCCGTGCGTATTTGGATCATCGAGATGTTGATAACTTCCTGAGGTGTTCTATGTTTGGTATGAAAAAATCGAGCTTTTTGCTGCCCTCGTCCAAAAGTAAAGGCATCACCCGGGACATCGATGCAATAAAACAGCATGTGGCATGGATTGAGTTTTTGCCCGATGGAGAGATCCTCAACGCCAATCAACAATTTCTCGATGTCACAGGTTACTCACTGAGTGAGATTCAGGGAAAACATCACCGGATTTTTTGCAAACCGGATTACTGCCGTTCAGCAAGCTACCGTGCCTTTTGGCAGACACTCGCAACAGGCGAATCGGTAACGGGTATCTTTGAACGTTTCAGCAAACAGCATCAGCGTTTTTATCTCAGCGCCACCTATTTCCCTGTTACCGATGATAACGGCATTGTTTATAAAGTGATTAAGGTCGCCTCCGATATCACCGCCCGCCATCAAGAGCTAGAACAAAAAGAAGCGGTGATTACTGCGCTGGACCTGTCAATGGCGGTGATCGAATTCACGCCTGACGGCCAGATTCTTACGGCGAATAGCAACTTTCTTACCCATATGGGCTTTAACTTGTCTGATATTGTCGGTCAGCATCATCGCATCTTTTGCTATGAAAGTTTTTACAGTGAAAACCCTGATTTCTGGAAAAAAATTGGCAGAGGTCAGCACTTTGTTGGGCGCTTTGAACGTAAAACGGCCAGCGGTGAGCGCATTTGGTTAGAAGCCAGTTACAATCCCATCTATGACGCTGATGGCCATGTTTGTAAGGTGATTAAGATCGCATCGGACATCACTGCCCGTGTCGAAGCGGCAAAACGGGTAGCCGATATCGCCGTTACCACCTCAGAAGAAACCTCGCAAATCACGCATAATGCTAATGAGGTGTTAGAAGAAACGGTTCGTAACTCCGGGCTGGTTGCTGTTCAGGTAAATGCTGCGACTGAGATTGGTGCAAAACTCAATGCTTCGGCCAAAAGCATTACTGAAGTCGTTGATACAATTAACGTTATTGCCGCACAAACCAATATTCTGGCACTGAATGCCGCCATTGAGTCAGCGCGGGCTGGCGAAGCCGGACGCGGATTTAGTGTCGTTGCTGCGGAAGTCCGCCGACTGGCTGCATCGACCGCCAGCGCTACGCAAAAAATAACGTCTGTCGTGGACCTTAACGCCGATCTCATTCAGCAGATGTATCAACAGCTGGATGCAGTAAAACAATTTGTGGTCACCGAACAGGATAAAATCAGCGACCTCTCACGGAGCCTTAAGGAAATTAATCGGGGCGTGAACCAGTTTGTCAGCGTCATCCATCGGCTGGATGTGTGACCGCACGACCCGAGCTAAGCTGACATGGCCGCTTCAGGTTACCTGCTGATGAACTAAGCGGCATCTTACTGTCCCTGCTCTTACATTCCTGGCCAGATGCCCGGGGCATTACATTTGTCATTTCCAAAAATTCATACCATCAATCAACCAATACCTATTTTGGCTCGTTTTGTGCCACTGCGCCACCTTCAGGTCACCGTTGTCACTCATCAGCAGCGTTCCGCTGTAATGATTCAAAATCAACCATTTACTCTAACAAATCAGAATACTGAGCGCTTCCCTGCCACACATTTGATGTAATATGACTGCGCTTTGTGACCGCCTATACCCACAGGAGAAATGCTCAGTGATTGATGATTCTGCACGGCGCTGGTTGCTCGCGCTTTCAGCCCCGATGGTGGCGATAAATGCCGGACCGGGTGCGGCCTATGACTGCGATGAGTTTTATCCGTTTGATACCAGCGTTGATCTGAGTGATAGCTGGGGCATTGATTCCCGCGAAGAGCTGTTTGAGATGATTCTAAGAATGATCGACAACGGTCACGCAGAGGATCTGGAACATTACTTCAGGCTATGGCACCGTCTCAGCCTCACTGCGTGGCAGGATTATGCAGCGCGGCAAACGCCGGAGGTGCAGGCCCTGCTGGCACTGGTGGCTGACAGCGGCGTGATGTGCGGTGATGGCGGGATCCGCGCCTGGGATTTAGCCCGAATGGGCTTTCTTTGCCGTATCGGGCTGCTTAACGGCTGGATAACGCCGCAAGAAAACCTCTGGTTGCACACCCGTTTGGGCGTGCGGGCTCGTCATTACTACAGCAGCTGGCAGCGCTATAACGCCGGTTTTATCATCGGCAGGCTCTACTGGCAGTCCCTGAATGCCTCTGATGCTGATGCCCGACGTTATGCCTTGAGCGCAGACGCCGGTGGCACCACCAACATTGAATTAATGCGCCAGCTTTACACGGATCCGGATAGCCCGACATCTCAACTTCCGTGGCATATCACGACGATTGAGATGGATAAACCCGCATCATTACCGGAGATGGACCTATGAGCAGCCAGCCATGTTGGCAAGTCCTGGGCATTGAGCCGACGCAGGATCAGCAGGTGATTCGCCAGGCCTACCGTGACCTGCTCCCCCTGCATCATCCGGAAAGTGATCCGGAAGGTTTTAAACGTCTGCGTGAGGCCTACGAACAGGCGAGAAAAGGTGTGGATGAACCTGCCACCCGGTTGCCGTTTGAGCAGCCGACTACCGCGCCAGATGCGCCAGCAGCCGAACCCACTGGTCTGCTCGCGGCCTTTCGCACATTGATCACCTCTCCTGCTGAGCGTTATCTGCCGATAAACTGGCTGCGGTTTATCAGCCAACTCGACGATCTCCCCTTCACCGCTGTCGACCAGCTTCGCTGGCCGTTACTGGAAGCGGTGTTGCAGGTGAATTATCTCTCTGCCGACTGCCTTTTACTGCTGGCTAACCGCCTGCAATGGCGGATGCGTCTGGCGGAACTTGATCATGAAATGGCGCAGCAGGTGGAAGGCTTGCTGAACTATGCCGAGGGAGGCGACATTTTCGATCTGTCCACGCTGGCCTCTCTTAGCCTGACAGCACAAGAGGAAACGCTGGATTATTTTCATCAGATTCGCCATGTCTACTGGGAGCAACCGGCAGGCTGGTTGCGATACCTGCTGGAAGAACCGCGTGTGATGTTCTGGCCATCGTGCCCGCGCCTGATGATGCAGGCCGCGCGCTGGTTTAATTTAGCGGGCGAATCTAACGCAATGCTGCGCGACTACTGTCTCCGGCAGCATGAACTTAATCCGGATGACCCGGAGTGGCTTTATCTTAGCGCCAGCCACTGCGGCATGATGGGCGATAATGAAAGCGCCTTCCCGCTGTGGCTCATCCTGTATGAACAGTACCAACATGCCGAAGCCGAACAGTGGTTGCTGGCGTGGTGTACCCGTCATTCTCCGGATTATCTGCCCCTGCTGATTCAGGCCTTTGACCGCCCGGATTTGCCGTCGGCAGAATCCGCCAATAGTGATGATGAAGGCGCCTACCAGCCGCAGGCACAGTCGCCCCAAACGCTGGTGCGCTGGGCCGAAGCGACGCAGTTTACCCTTTCCCCCCTGGCCGCTGACTTTATCAGTTGGAAATCGGGCCGCTATCGTCCGAAGATCATGTTCCCGCATCTTTTGCAGGAGGATGGCTCGGATGAACTGCTGCACTTCTACTGGCAGGCCAGCATGTTAACGATGGGAAATGAAGCCTTATTACAGGCGATCCTTGACCAGCCTGTTCCCGAAATGCCGCTGAAAGCCCTTATCTTACGCGGCTTACAGCGACAGGCCGCACAGCGTCTGGCGTGGCTTCAGCATTCACCGGTGCTGGCGGAGTTCAGCACGTGGTTATATGCGCCAGAACAAGTGCCGTTGCCTGAGAGGTTTGCCGACAGCGAAGGTGCAGCCTGGAAGCAGAGCATCGCCTGGTTGTGGCACTGGCGGCCGCTTCCACCCCACAGCCTGACCCGTCTGGCGCAGCATCCGGTCTATGGCGAGAGCGTATTGCCTGCGCATACCAGCTGGCTCTGTTACCTCATTGAAAATGTCGATATGGCATTGCCGGAAGACGATCAAACGCTGCCGCGTGATGCGCTGCGTCAGGTGATGCTGCTGGATACAATGCTCGAACTGAAAGTCGACAACATCGCCCTGCTTGCTCATCTGAACGATTTCCCGCTGGATGAACAGCATCCGTTCTGGTCGATGTATCAGGTATTTACCCAGATTGACCCGGCTCAGGGGGATGAAGTCGGCCAGCTTAAAAGCCATCTGCAACTGAGCAACTCGTTGCATTTCAACTGCTGGACCCGGCTGCCCGTCAGTATCGAAGAGTATATTGCCCGGAGTGATGAGATTTCGTCCTACTCGGCCCACTATTTCTATCGTTACCATCCCGAGTGGCAGGATCGTCTGGATCAATCGCCCTCCTCTTATCAGGCCCTGTACCACGCGGTTTTTCTGTCGCATGACAACGCGCAATGTGCGCAGGAGAACCTGGACGCTCTGGAGGCGCTCGCTACCCTCACGCCAGAAGACGCCGCCTTTAAACAGCAATTGCTGTTGCGTCAGTTGCCGGCATTCCCGACAGCCGAAAACCTGGCTGGCGGGGCCACTTACGCATTGGCGGTCGCCCAGGGGATCCACCTGCTTGGCAACAATCCGGAATATTTGCTGGATGACAAACTGAGTACCGCTGCCCGGCACTGTGCTGACGATCCCGCCATGGATATCGCGTTGAGATTAGCAGCAGCGACGATGCTGCAAGTAAATAGCCGCCGTCAGGAGGTGTTCGCGCAGTACCCGCAGCGCCGCAGTTATTTCTGGCAGTTCTGGCGAGTGAATTCACGCCTTGGGCGGCTGGGGCTGGTATTGCAGATTGTGCTGGGGAGCGAGCTGGCTATCTTGCTGGTTAACGCGATTGTGCCTGAGGGGCAACTGCCGAATACCGCGCTGTCGGCACTGTTGGTGGTGATGAACCTTTACAGCGCTATCGTTCGCCGTGGGCGGGATTTAGGCCTGGCATCTGCGGATAAACTGAAAGAGATTAAAATCCCGGTACTCAAACTGCTGGGGATGTACCTGTTCAAACGTGGGATGCCGGAGGCGAACCGCTTTGGCCCACCGCCCGGCTGGCGGCGAAAAAAATAGTCGAAAACCGATGTATGCCGCCCTGTTACCGGGTGGCATTGTTATAACGACATATCCTGAAGCAGGCCTTCAAGACGCTGACGTAACGGCGCAATACGGCTTTCCTGCTGGCTGGCTAACTCCGTTTCAAACTCTTCTAACCACAGACCAATCTGTCCACGGGTATCGCCCAGCGACTGCGCCCAGAATTTCTCTAAACGCGCCAGTAAGTTGCGGTTCATCAGCTGGTCGCGGGGATGAATTTTCACCGCCATTAACCGTTCGCGGCTGCGCTGTTGCTGCTCGGGGCTAAGACCAATCGGGCTGTGGTCGATCACTTTACTTAAAGACTCACCGCTACCGGGCAGGTTCACGTCGACTTCCAGCAAGCCGTTAATGTCATAACTGAAGCGCACGTCGATATTCTGTAACGCGCCGTTGGGTTTGACCGGCACCTGTAACTCGTCGATAAAAATGTTGTTGGCGACCAGAGGATTCTCACCCTGATAAATAGCAATGCGGATAAACGTCTGTTCGATGTGACGGGTCGAGAACGTTTCCACCCGTGAAGCCGGGACGACGGTATTGCGCTCAAGGATTGGCGAGAATATCCCGCTCCTGTGATCGCTGGCGGTAGCGATGCCGAGCGTATAAGGGCAGACATCGGTGAGGATCACCTCTTCGATATCTTCATTACGCAGGCGACAAGCGGCCTGTGCAGCAGCACCCAGCGCCACAATGGTGGAGGGGTCCAGATGCTGGTGAGGTAATTTCCCGAACAATTTCACCACCAGTTTCTGAATCACCGGCATACGCGATGCACCGCCAACCAGCACCAGATGGTCAAGCTGATCCGGGCGCAAACGTGCATCGTGCAGCGCCTGTTCGATGGGCGCGCGTAGTCGGGTCATCAGCGGCAGCCAGATCTGTTCAAGCTTCTCTTCATCAAATGAGAGCGCCCACGTCTGATCCTGCCACTGCCAGCGCAACTGTTGCAGGGAATTATGCTGGCCGAGCTGGCATTTCAGCTGTTCAGCGCAGTCGTAGAGACGCGCCAGTTCAGTCGCGGGGATGGTTTCAGCATTGAGTTTCCACTCGCTGAGGCAGGCCTTAATAATCGCCTGGGTAAAATCTTCACCGCCCAGATAGTTGTCGCCCGCCGAACCGTGCACTTCAATCAGCGGCAGATCATATTCCAGCACCGTGACGTCAAAGGTGCCACCACCGAGGTCAAAGACCAGCGTGCGGCCGGTATTCTGGGTGTGCAACCCGTAAGCCATTGAGGCGGCGGTCGGTTCGTTAATCAGCCTGACGGCATTCAGCCCTGCCAGTTCGGCGGCAAATCGGGTCTGTTTGCGTTGCTCATCGCTGAAATAGGCGGGAACAGAGATCACTACGTCAGTGATGTCATGGCCCAGGTAAGCCTGAGCATCGGCTTTCAGGGATTTCAGCACCAGCGCGGATAACTCAGGCGCATCGAAGGTTTGTGTATCAAGCTGAAACTGTTTCTTGCTGCCCATAAAACGCTTAAACAGCGCCGCCGATCGCTGTGGATGGGTGGTCAGACGCGAAAATGCCGGGCGGCCAATCAGCATACGTCCATCATCATCCAGGCTCACCACGGATGGCGTTAAATATTCATTCAATGCATTGGGGATCAGCCGGGCCTGGCCTTCCTGCCAGACGCTGATCAAACTGTTGGTGGTGCCTAAATCAATACCGATCGCCGGGACAGCCATCTTCAGTTCCGTCATGATTCTTTCTCATCAATGAAGTGTTCTATCGATTTTATTCAATCATATTGAATTATAGAAGCATTTGTATGACAGCCGAGCCGGAACACTCCCTGAAGCGGGTGACAAACTGGGCCACTGCTGCTACAACGTCTCTGGTTCTTTATGCTCTTAGCCATTGCGTCAACGTGCACTATTTTCTAAGGGAAAAAATTTATATGTTTCACCTTATCTTCAGCATACCGAGTTGGTATGTGATTGCCCGTTTTCTCGTCCCGCTCTCCATGCCCCTCGCCTTAAAAATCATCTTGTCGCTGCTGGTGCTGCTGGCTTCTCAGTACCTGCTGGTCAGCCGCTTCACCTCGGGTAGCATTTTTGCGCCTGAAATGCCGCGCATGGTGATTATTCTCTTTAACTGGGCGTTCAGCGCGGTGCTGTTTCTCGCACTGACGCAGCTGGTGATTGATGTTGTGGCACTGGTTTCACTGATTGTCAGGCATCCGCTGGAGATTGCGCCAGGCGTTCGTTACATCGCCGCACTGTTCGCAATGGGGCTGGCAACGTATGGCGTTCAACAGGCCATCCGTGTTCCCGCGTTGAAAGATGTCACCCTTCAGGTCGCCAATTTGCCGCCGGAGTTCGAAGGTTATCAGCTACTCCAGCTCACGGATTTGCACATCACCCGGTTGTTCAATGCCAACTGGACGGCATCGATGGTGAAAGAGGCCATGTCGCTGAAGGTGGACCTGATCGTCATTACCGGCGATGTGATTGATGGCACCCTGGAAAACCGCCGCCAGGATGTTGAACCCTTGCGTGGTTTGCAGGCCCCGGATGGCGTAATGGCGATCACCGGCAACCACGAATACTTCTTCGAGCAACAGGCATGGACGGAACATCTGGCGTCCTTAGGGTTAGATCCCCTGCTCAACCGCCATACGGTCATCACCCGTGGAGACGCCAAACTGGTGATAGCCGGTCTGACTGATGCATCAGCCACCGCAAGAGGCGCTGATGGCCCGGACCTGGCAAAAGCCTTAGCAGGCGCACCTGAAAACGCCCCTGTTGTGTTACTCGATCATCAACCCAAAAATGCGCGCAGAAATGCCACGCAGGGCGTCGATATTCAGCTCTCCGGCCATACGCACGGTGGTTTAATCTGGGGACTCGATCGGCTGTTTGCCAAACCCAACAACGGTTTTGTTTCAGGCATTTATGATGTTGATGGCATGCAGTTGTATGTGAATAACGGCACCGGGCTGTGGCCGGGAATGGCGGTGAGAGTCGGACGTCCTTCGGAGCTGACGCGCATCACATTGACGCGTAAAAAGTAATATCGGCAAACCCGCTTACGCACTCAAAATGTGTGAGCGGGAACGCCGGGTATCGGCGCAGTATTCCCCACTGAAATAAGATATTTATATAGCGTTTTCTCTACTTTACACCTTGTAACATTATGGTTTTACGATACAAAAAATCTCCGATAACAGTGTAGAGTAGCGAGCCTGGTTGTTAATAAATTGATGGAAGTATGTGAACTATGAAAGGAATGCCGCCCATTATTCTTGCCTTACTTGCTGGCTCACTGGTGCTGACAATTGGCCGCGGGGTGACGCTGCCCTTTCTGACCATTTACCTGACTGAGCACTATGATCTGCTGCCAAAAAGTGTTGGCATCATTATGGGCGCAAGCCTGGCTATGGGTATTTTCAGCAGCCTCTACGGCGGCTACCTGGTCGACAGATTTAGCCACCGCCTGTTGATTGGCGTCTCTATCAGTCTGTTCGCCCTCAGTTTTTTCCTGCTGCCTTTACTGCCGACTGTCAGCGGCGTGGTGGTGGTGATTGCCCTGCTCAATGCGTCTTATGCCCTGCTAAGTATCACCATCAAAGCCTGCATTGCCGCGTGGCTTCCGGTAGAGAAGCGCGTCAAAGCATTCTCAATGAACTATACGCTGATCAATGTGGGCTGGGCCGTTGGTTCTTCGCTGGGTGTCTGGCTGGCGGGGTTTGACCCAACGCTGCCGTTTATGATTTCCGGCACCCTGGCGCTGGTAACGGTGATTGCGCTGATGGTGGGATTACGCGATATCCCCAACAGCCCTGAGCGCAACGATATTGAGCTGAAACCGCTGGAAAAAACCAGTCTGCGGCAGACCTTTGCCATCATGATGCGTGACCGCTGTTTGATCTATTTCACGCTGGGCAGCACCTTCGGGGCGATTGTGTTCGGGCAGTTCACCGGCTATCTGTCGCAGTACCTGATTATTATCGCGGATGCTGCTTACGCCTATAAAGTGATTGGCGCCATCATGATCACCAACGCGGTGATTGTTATCGCCTTTCAGTACGTGATGAGCAGCCGCATGAAGCAGGACAACCTGCTGAAATGGTTATTCTTCGGCACGTTGTTCTTTATCCTCGGACTGGCCGGTTTTATGCTCGCCGGGCCTTCGGTGCTGCTGTGGATGATCGCGATGGTGATTTTCAGTTTCGGCGAGCTGATTGTCATCCCAGTGGAATATATGTTCATCGACTTTATCGCGCCCGATAATATGAAAGGCAGTTACTACGGTATGCAGAACCTGAGTAATATCGGCGGCGCCGTTAACCCGGTGCTGTGTGGATTCTTACTCAGCTATACGCCGCCACAGTTCATGTTTATTGCCCTGATCGGTTTCTCGGCTGCCGGGCTGCTGTTCTTCCGGCACGGGCACCGCCTGGCGATGAAAAGGATGGCGGCCTAAGGTCGTCAATCAGGAACCGCTTTCCCCGTTGGGGAAGCGGTTCCTGCATGTCTCATGGCTCATATATATCAGTCATACAACCAGCGCCCAGCCTTCGCAGATTGGATAAGCATACTGATAGTTAGCGGTTTCTCGTCTTTGCGATTTTCTGGATAATAAATTGAAAATTTTAACTCTTCGAGATTTATGTGAAACTCATCAAAAATACTGGTTAGTAGTGTTTCGGCATCCAGTGGGTCCATATTCACCCCCTTGCTTTGATTTAGCACGGTATTATGGCTCAGTGGTTCAATCTTAAACGTTTTCCAGGAACGTCCGTGATAGGGCTTTATAATCTCATAGATACGCTTTTCAATGGCGTCAGGACCTACCATGTTTTATCTCCTCCACGAGCAATGCGATTGTAATCCCTGGCTTTAGATGTTGTAGATAAATAACGAATGCGCGAGAATTTTATAACATTTCCTTTACGTGTTGTATTTTATGCGCACCAATTGTGCGTGGCATGAAATCCAACAGAGATCTAAAAATATAAATATTGAGTTTCACCCTGATGAGATCAAAGAAGCTTTCATTGGCTCTGATTATGATCTCGCGCCCTGCCAGGGAGTGCTGGAGAGGGTTTAACTCATTTAACATTTTCATCAATATTTCTGGGGACTTATGAGTACGACTACGTTAGCGAATCCGGCTCCGCTGGGCCTGATGGGTTTTGGCATGACGACTATTCTGCTGAACCTGCATAATATTGGGTTTTTCCCGATGGATGGCATTATCCTGGCAATGGGCATCTTTTACGGCGGCATCGCGCAAATATTCGCGGGCCTGCTGGAATATAAAAAAGGCAATACCTTCGGTTTAACCGCATTTACCTCTTACGGTAGCTTCTGGCTGACGCTGGTCGCCATTTTACTGATGCCGAAAATGGGTCTGACAGAGGCGGCAAACGGACATTTCCTCGGGGCTTATCTGGGACTGTGGGGCGTGTTTACCCTGTTCATGTTCTTCGGCACCCTGGCCGGGAACCGCGCACTCCAATTTGTATTCTTTAGCCTGACCGTGCTGTTCGCCCTGCTGGCGATTGGCCATCTGGTGGATAACCCGGCGATCATTCACGTTGCTGGCTGGATTGGCGTGGTTTGCGGAGGCAGCGCGTTTTATCTGGCCATGGCTGAAGTGCTGAACGAGCAGTTCGGTCGCTGTGTACTGCCCATTGGCGAAAAGCACTAACGTCATCAAGGTGGTGGCCGTCGGCAACGCGGCCACTCTGACAACGTCTAGCGCTTCCTCATCCTCTATCACATTAATAGGGTTATCCAGATATACCGACTGCCATGAATGGACTATCTTAAATCCACACAATAAAAAGGTGGATGTGAAAATGAGCCAATCGTCGGATAACCAAAATGCTTCAGTCGCGCAATGTCCTTTCCACGCTGGAGCCGCCAAACCCACCGCAGGCAGCGGCACCAGCAGCAATGACTGGTGGCCAAAACAGCTAAGAGTCGACCTGCTGAGCCAGCATTCCAACCGTTCCAATCCCCTCGGCGTTGATTTTAACTATCGCGAAGAATTCAAAAAGCTTGATTACCCTGCCCTTAAAGCCGATCTCAAAGCATTACTGACTGACTCCCAACCCTGGTGGCCCGCTGACTGGGGTAACTATGCCGGGCTGTTTATTCGTATGGCCTGGCACAGCGCGGGCACCTACCGCATGGTCGATGGTCGTGGCGGTGCCGGGCGCGGTCAGCAGCGTTTCGCCCCGCTCAACTCCTGGCCGGATAACGTCAGCCTGGATAAAGCACGACGTCTGCTGTGGCCGGTGAAGCAAAAGTACGGTCAACAGATCTCCTGGGCTGACCTGATTATTCTGGCGGGCAATGTGGCGCTGGAAAATTCCGGTTTCCAGACGATTGGCTTTGCGGCGGGCCGCCAGGATGTCTGGGAACCCGACCTGGACGTAAACTGGGGCGATGAGAAAGCATGGCTGACGCATCGTGACCCGGAAAGTCTGGCCAGCAACCCACTGTCTGCGACGGAAATGGGGCTGATTTACGTTAACCCTGAAGGCCCGAACGCCAGTGGCGACCCGGCCTCTGCGGCGGCCGCTATCCGGGCAACCTTTGGCAATATGGCGATGGACGACGAAGAGATCGTCGCGCTGATTGCCGGTGGTCATACGCTGGGTAAAACCCACGGCGCGGGCGAAGCGACCCACGTTGGCGCGGAGCCTGAAGCAGCACCGCTTGAACAGCAAGGGTTGGGCTGGGTCAGCACGCACGGATCGGGTATTGGTGCAGACAGCATCACCTCGGGTCTGGAAGTGATCTGGAGCCAGACGCCCATGCACTGGAGCCATTACTTCTTCGAGAACCTGTTCAAATATGAGTGGGTGCAGACCCGCAGCCCGGCGGGCGCCATTCAGTTTGAGGCCAAAGACGCGGATGACCTGATCCCCGATCCGTTCGATGCAACGAAAAAACGTAAACCGACGATGCTGGTAACCGATCTGACGTTACGTTTTGACCCGGAATTCGAAAAAATCTCACGCCGCTTCCTGAACGATCACCCTGCGTTCAATGACGCCTTTGCCCGCGCCTGGTTCAAACTGACTCACCGCGATCTGGGGCCAAAAAGTATTTATCTGGGGCCTGAAATCCCGGCAGAAGATTTTATCTGGCAGGATCCACTACCGGCAGCCGTGCATCATCCGCTGCCTGCGGATATCGCTGCAGTGAAGAAGCTGATTGCTGATTCATCGCTTTCCGTTGGTGAACTGGTGTCGGTAGCCTGGGCATCCGCTTCTACCTTCCGGGGGGGTGATAAACGCGGAGGTGCCAACGGGGCACGTTTAGCTCTGGAGCCACAGCGCAACTGGGAAGTGAACCGCATCGCCAGTGGCGTGTTATCTCAGCTTGAGGCGATTCAACGGCAGTCCGGGAAACTCTCCCTGGCCGATACTATTGTGCTGGCAGGCAGCGTGGGCGTTGAAAAAGCCGCCGCAGCAGCGGGCGTGCTAATTGATGTGCCTTTCCTGCCCGGCCGGGTGGATGCGCGCATTGAGCAAACCGACGTTGCGTCATTCGCGGTGCTTGAACCGGTTGCTGACGGTTTCCGTAACTACAAAAGCAACAGAAGCAGTGCATCGACAGAGAATATGCTGATCGACAAAGCACAGCAGCTCACGCTGACCGCGCCGGAACTGACGGTGCTGATCGGTGGCTTGCGAGTTATCGGGGCTAATTTTGATAACAGCCAGCACGGTGTGTTTACCGACCGTGCAGGTGTACTCAGCAATGACTTCTTTGTCAATCTGTTAGACATGGGCACCGTCTGGCACGCCAGTGATGACACCCAAGAGCAGTATGCAGGGCACGATCGTACTACTGGAGCACTGAAATACACCGCAACCCGCGCAGACCTGGTGTTTGGTTCTAACGCCATACTGCGTTCACTGGCGGAAGTGTATGCCAGCGACAGTTACCAGCATCAGTTTGTGCTCGATTTCGTCGCGGCCTGGACGAAAGTGATGAGTCTGGATCGTTTCGACGTTCAGTAACGCTCAAGGGTAAGCGGCGCCATGCCGCTTACCCTCTTCTCATTTTCCGTCAGTCGGAACATACGATAACACCCCCGCCACACCGCCTGCGCCGCCATCCTTCGGATGATTTACTCCGTCAGTGACATTCAACGAGGTAAAATCAAACGGCGAAACGCCGTCGAGGCAGGCCGCATTGACGGCGTGTTGCTGAGGATTGGAACGGCTCTGATGGAAGGTGTAGATGCCGCAGACAGAGCAGAAATAGTGCGCCACTTCCCGGCTGTTAAAGCGATACTCCGTCAGCGCCTCTTTGCCCTTTATCACATCGATTGCCGAGGCAAACACCACCACGGCACCGCGCATCCGGCAAAAAGTACAATTACAGCGCCGCGCGCTATTCAGGCCATCAATCAGCGTCACGTTAAAGGTCACCGTGCCGCAGTGGCACTGAGCAGACATCGTATCGGTCATAACGGTTTCCTGTGAGAATTTCCAGTGAGAATAAAGTCAGCCCTGTCAGCATAAAGCCGGGCGGCAGATTATCCACCCGGTGGATGACAATATCGTGAAGCTGTCAGCTCCCTTTCTGGCGCGAGGGCATCATGCGCACCAGGGTGTTGTCGCGGAAAATATAGTGATGCACCAGCGCCGCCAGCGCATGCAGGCCAATCAGCCAGTAACCCATTGGCGCGAGCACCGTATGCCAGTGGATCAGCGTTTCTGACAGTTCGGTATCAGGCACGCGGGCAACCGGCATTGGTAGCCCGTACAGGCTCCACTCACCGCCCCAGAAATAGTGGGAGGTCAGTGCCAGCGCAGGCAGGGAAATAAACAGGGCGTAGATGCAGGTATGGGTCAGATGGCCGAGCGCCGTATGCCAGCGTTTTGGCGCGGGAATAATCGCCGGTGCGCGGCTGCGCATACGCAGGAGCAACCGCATGATCATGGTGATCAGCACCGTGGCCCCGGCGGTTACATGCGTGACCGCGATAGCATAACCGTGCCAGGTACCCGGCTGCGCATAGTCGCTAATCAGAATGGAGCCATATGCCAGAAGCAGCAGAAACACCGTCAGCCAGTGCAGCGCAATCAGAGGGGAAGTGTATTTGTTTTGCATGAACCGCAAAGCCATTGAATAAGATTGACCGCAGTATATCCGGCTAACGTGCCTTAGCCACAGGCAAAATTGACCGATACGCGCCAAAAAAATCTCGCTTAACTCCCCCTGTTCTGCCCGCCGCTGTGGCACAATATCACCCGGACTCTCCCTGCTCTCCCCCTGCCACCGCGAGGCACTACCATGACATGCCGCTCCGACTGTCCCTGCAAAAACCCGGACTCCCCCAAATTCCCTGCCGGAAAAATGTTTAACGATCAGCGCGGCCGCGCCCTGCTGATTACGGGTAAAGAGGGCCGTTTCCCGGATGCCCGCTACAAAGTGTTAGATATCCGCACCGGAAACTCCGCCGAGTACAGTTACCCGGCGTTGGTCAGAAAAGAAAAAGGCCGTATATCGTAGGGACGATCATCTTTTCCGATCGCCCCGTAAAACATAGGCCGCACCCTGCTCAACATCACGGGCGGACCGAAACAGAAGGTCGGCCTCTACTTCACTGCGCCCTCTGTTACGCCGCTGATAAATTTGCGCTGGAAGATTAAAAACACCGCCATCAGCGGCAGGATCACGATCATCGCACCTGCCATCAGCACCGGAATATCAATGGTGTTGCGGTTCTGGAACAGCATCATGCCGATGGGCAGCGTCCGCAGCTCGTCTTTGTTGACCAGAATCAGCGGCATCAAAAACTCATTCCACGTCCAGATAAACAGCAGCAGCGCCAGCGTAGATAACGTCTGACCGATGGCGGGTACCAGTAATCCCCAGAGAATTTTCACCCGCGATGCGCCATCCATCACCGCCGCTTCCACCAGCTCTTTCGGCACCTGCTGGAACGCACTGGCAATCATCAGCGTGGTAAACGGCAGCGACAGCGCGATCTGCGGAATGATCAGGGCCAGATAGGTATTGGTCAGCCCCATCCAGCGCAGTTCATGGTAAAGCGGAATGATAAATGCCTCGCTCGGCAGCACCATCCCAAGGGCAAACATCGCGGCAATCACTTTCTTGCCGGGGATCTTCAACCAGGCGAAACCAAACCCCGCCAGTATGCCGAGAAAAATACTGCACACCACCACCGGGATCACCACCAGCACTGAGTTCAGGAAATAGACATTAAAATGCCCCTGTTGCCAGGCCGTGATGTAGTTTTTCACATTGAAAGAGCCGGGCAGCGTAAACACGCCCTGGAACAGCTCCATCTGCGTTTTAAATGATGTCAGCAGCGCCAGCATAAATGGCAGCACGGTGAGCAGCGCCACCAGCCAGATCAGCGCACGGGAACTTACCGGCGTTTTGTGCATAATTAACGCTCCTTTAACGCCAGATGAATCAGCCAGTTAATCAGCAAGACGATCAGCATACTGAAAACTGCCACCGAAGAGGCATAGCCGAAATAGTGCAGGTCGAAGCCCTGCTTATACATAAAGATATTGGTGACCATCGTCGAGGTGCCCGGCCCCCCCTGGGTCATCACATACACCAGGTCGAAGGTTTTCAGGCTGGCGATCACCGTCAGCAGCAGCGCGATACGCACTTCCGGTCTTAACCCCGGCAGCGTGATGCGCATAAACTTCTGTCGTCTTGACGAACCATCCAGATCGGCCGCTTCCAGCAGTGACGGGTCCATACGTTGCAGCCCCGCCATAAACAGCACCAGACAGAAGCCGAAGAAATACCAGGTCGCGACCATTCCGACGGCGGGCAGCGCCCAGGTAAAGTCCCCCAGCCAGGAAAGTGCCAGATGAGGCAGCCCGATGGCGCGCAGCAGCTGATCGATGGGACCAAAAGCCGGGTTATACAGCCAGCGCCACACTACGCCCAGCACCGCCATCGGCATAATGTACGGCAGGAAAAACAGGATGCGCAGCAGACTGCGTTCCGTATTGCTGCGCATATCGTTCAGGAAGCTGCACAGCAGCAGCCCGATGCCGATAGGCAGCAGCGTATAGAACAGCATCAGCAGGGCGTTATTTCCCAGGGCAATCCAAAACACCGGATCGCTGAACATGCGCATATAGTTGCTGATACCGGCAAATACCGGGGACGAGGTGCCGTCCCATTCGGTAAAGCTGATCCCCAGCGAAGCCAGCAGTGGCAGCAGTAAAAAGACGCCATACACCAGCACCGCTGGAAGAAGATAAAGAAAATTACGCCAGGGGCTTAGATTCAACATAAACGGACTCACTGGTCAGAACGTCTGACTGCCCGGCAGGGTTGCCGGGCAATGCGGCTTAATGTTTCATGCTTTTGAGGTAGCGCTGATAGTTGTCATCGAAGTTGGTCACCATCTTATCCACCGTCTGACGTCCCCCCAGCAGCAGCTGAACGTTCTGATTCAGTTCGGCGTTCATGGTCGGTGTCGCCCAGTCAACATAGTGGCCCAGCCCGTCATTCTCATTCAGGGTTAACCAGACCTGCCATGCTTCTTTCAGCAGCACATTATCCGCAGGAACCTGGGCATTTTTACTGGAGCTGGCAGGCAGAAAACCGGCTTTTAACCAGCGGTCGGCCATCGCATCAGACACCATATAGTCGATAAACTTCGCCGAGGCATCCTGCTGCTCTTTATCCTTCGCCGTGCTGGTGACGGAAAACGCTAAATCGGTGCCCCCGACCATCAGCGCATGCTGCACGCCCTCGCCTGCAGGCATCGCGGCAAAGTGGAGATCTTTATTGTCTTTAAACTGGCCGAGATACCAGGTTCCGCTGATCAGGAAGGCCGACTGCCCGTTCTGGAACAGCGTGGCGGCATCATCATTACCAATGCCCTGGAAACCGGGGAAGAAGTAGCCTTTTTCGTTCCAGTTTTTCATCAGGGTTGCGGCTTTGGTCAGCTTGTCATCTTTAAACGTGCCGCCAACGTCGTAGATAAGATCATCCAGCTTTTTACGATCCTTACTGTCAATCTGCGCCTGCCACAGCGTACTCAGCATCTGCTGGCCCATATTGCCGTCAAGCAGACCCAGCATCATCGGTGCCACGCCTTGCTCTTTCAACTTAGCCATCGCGCTTTCCAGTTCGGGAAGCGTTTTCGGTACGGCAATACCGGCTTTATCCAGCAGCGCTTTGTTGTAATACAGCCCGACCATCTCCCCCAGGCTTGCCACGCCATACAGCTTACCGCTGCCGAAGTCCTGCGTGTCTGACCAGCGGTTACGCTTCAGGATGGAATCCGGGAAGCGCTGCGTCCAGCCGTAGCTGCTGGCATAACTGTCCAGCGGCAGCAGCAGCTTGTCTTTCACCAGCGAACCCATATCGCCGCCGCCCTGATTCACCTGGGCAATCTGCGGGCCATCGCCTGCGGTCAGCGCCAGCTTGAGCGGAATGCGGGTATCTTCAAATGAGTGAACGGATCGGTTGATGACAATCGATGGGTTTTTCTGTGAAAACTCTTTGATCCCTTCATCGACCGCGGCGGTCTGCTGAGGGTAGTTATAGATATCCCATTCATTAAGCGTGACGGCATGGGCGATTTGCGCCATGCACCCGACCAGCGTACCGGCCGCGATCAAACGGGAGAGCAGGCGCACCGAAGTGCGAAACTGGGACGAACGAACGGATGAACTAGACATAGTGCTCGGTTTCTCCATCACTGAATGGGCATCCTTTCATGTCGACATCTGCCAATCCCGCAGACTGAAGCTACGATTATTAACTCACCCCTCCATACTTACTTTAATAAAAAAATAAAGTCAAACACTGCCCGATGCGAATTGCAGCGCTGTGAGCGCGTGCATAAAAGCAACATATTGTGCATCTGTTCAGCATGTCATCGCGCAAATATTGACGATAACGCGTCATTCCCCGCGCTTATCCCCCTGCTGCCAGCATCTTAAGCTGACAAAAATCTGTAAAAACTAACTCCCTGTATTACCATACGAAAATCATATATTTCCCGGTCACTTTGTGGGTGTTCTGGCGGAATAAATGGCGCAGGCCGCAGCGCTAAAGGCGTACCCGGTAGATGTTCGTGGTGATTGGTTAGCAGAATGATGCACTATTACGTCTGCTTTGTGATGCAACGCAATTATTTCATCTTGAAAACTAAGTCGTCATTCATTAACGTTGAAATTGCTCATCTGCTGACCAACGAGAATTGATGATGAATAATGACCCTGTGATCCGTATCGCCACCCCGGACGACTATCCGGCGCTCTACCAAATTTGCCTGCAAACGGCCAATGCGGGTGTGGATGCCAGCGCACTCTATTCCGACCCTGAGTACCCTGGGCAACGCTTTGTTGTCCCTTATGCGCGCTTTGCGCCCGACTTCGCGTTCGTGCTGGATGTGGACGGTGAGGTGATGGGGTATGTGGTTGCCGCCCCCGATACGCGGGCCTTTGAAGCTACGCTGAACAAGGTGTGGTGGCCTGAATTGCAGGAAAAATATCGCCAGCGCCAGCCTGAGGCCGCGCTGGATGCCAACGTGCTCAACAGCATTCGTCATCCTGATGCTGCCGCCGATGCACTGGTGGCCCTCTATCCTGCTCATCTCCATATCAATCTGTTACCCGCACAGCAGAAAGGTGGCTGGGGACGCAAACTGATTGAACATCAGCTGAATGCCCTGCGTGCGGCGGGCGTCAGCGGTGTGCATCTCGGCGTCAGCCTGCAAAATGAGCAGGTGTGCGCCTTCTATCAGCGTCTGGGCTTCCAGCATCTGCTGCGCAGCAATGCCATTTATATGGGCCAGTTACTTTGAGTGAGGCAGTTCATGACCAGTTTGCGATTGCAGAACGTTGAAAAGTCTTACGACCATATCAGTGTGATCAAAGGCATCGACCTGACGATTAACAGCGGCGAGTTTGTGGTGTTTGTCGGCCCTTCCGGCTGCGGGAAGTCAACGCTGTTGAGAATGATTGCCGGGCTGGAGGAGATCAGCGGCGGTCAGTTGCTGATTGATGAAGAGGATATGACCCAGCGACATGCGACTGAACGGGGCGTGGCGATGGTGTTTCAGTCCTATGCGCTGTATCCGAATATGACGGTGCGCGGCAATCTGGCCTATCCGCTTGAGGTTGCCAAACGGCCTAAAGCCGAAATCGCCAGCGCCATTGCCGAAACGGCGGCCAAACTGCACCTGACCGAGCTGCTGGATCGGCATCCGCGTGCCCTTTCTGGCGGTCAGCGTCAGCGTGTGGCTATCGGCCGTGCCATTATTCGCCATCCGCGTATTTTCCTGTTTGATGAACCGCTGTCGAATCTGGATGCGGAGCTGCGCCTGCAAATGCGTATTGAGATTGCCCGCCTGCATGCCTCCCTGGGCAATACGATGATTTACGTGACCCACGACCAGCTGGAAGCCATGACGCTGGCAGATCGCATTGTGGTGCTGCGTCAGGGGCGTATTGAGCAGGTAGGCACGCCGCTGGATCTCTATCACAACCCGGACAATCTGTTTGTCGCCGGGTTTATCGGTTCGCCAAAGATGAACTTTATTGATGCGCAGGTGGTTGCCACCCGCGAAGGCCAGGTGCAGCTGCGTCTGCCATCGCTGGGCATTGATAATCTGACGCTGGCGCTGAGTACTCCCTGTCACGAAGGGCAGAAAGTGCGCCTGGGTATTCGCCCTGAGCACTTCCAGCCAGTGAACAGCAGCGTCAGCCCCTCGCAGTTTCGTGCGGAACTGACCTACTGTGAACTGCTGGGGCATACCAACTATCTGTATCTGAATACCGGGGATGAGCAGATGCTGGTGGTGGAGGAGCGCGAAGTGCATCAGCGGGAGATTGGTACGCAGGTGGAATGGGTGATCCCCCCTGCGCATTGCCTGGTGTTTGATGAGGACGGCCTGCGGGTCAGGTAATTTTCATGCTGTTGCATGGGGTTTAAGGGCAACGGCTCGACCCTTATGATGGAACGCTGCACGGGCATTCTGCTGTAGGGGTCGACCATTTTTTCCGGTCGACCCGTGCCAGGTCAAGGGCGTTTCGCTTTCCCACGTTGTGGGCGAAGCGACCTAAGGGCGGCTTAATTGCCGCCTCAACGTCAAAACCCAATTCAAAATCCAAAAGCTAAGAAATCAAAAAACACCAAAAGCCAAAATGGCCAAAAAGCTATTTGTGTTTGGTTTGGATTTTGACCTGGATGTTGACCTTTGAGCGGCAATTAAGCCTCGCCGAAGGAGAGCGGATTTCCAGGACGAGCCAAAAGGACGTTGGCGAGAGGGCGTGCCGGGACAGGGATGTCCCGGCACAACCGGTCCGGCCGGAAAGCCGGTTGACTGAGGGAACCCGCTGAAAGCGGGCGATGCGCCTGCCGCAAGCCCGAGGTCAAGGGGCGGCGGCGACTGGCCGCCCCCCTAAGATTGAACAGCATTCTCAGCCTCGTCATTCGCCTGCGCAGCCAGCAAATCCAACAGCTTATTAATGGCAAATCCGGCGGCTCCCAGCGCCCACATCCGGCTGGACTCCGTGAGGAATTGCAGCGGCGTGGTTTGCGGCGTCAGCTTCAGACGGTAAGCCTGGAAACTGAGCGTGATATGGTCGAGCAGGATGCGCGAAGCCATCTGCGGCTCCATCGCCAGATACACCACGTCGGGATCATAGGCAATCGACAGGTTCGCCAGCGAAACCCCTAAGTGACGCCCCGCCTCCTCCAGCGCTTCCAGTGCCTCCGGCGTCGGTGCTGCATCCAGCGACTTCAGCGTCACGGATTGACTCTCCGGGCCGGAAGCCACGCGCTGGAGAATCGCCCGCGAAGAGGCGACATCCTCCAACAGGCGCATTGAGCCATCACCCAGCAGCGCATGACCAATCTCCCCCGCTTTTCCATGTCGGCCACGGTAAAGCTGACGATCCAGCAAAATACCGGCACCGATCCCTTTGCCGTAGGTGGCGATCACCGCTGACTGCACATTGCCCATCTGGCCAAAGACCATCGCCGCCATCGCCATCGCATTGGCATCATTCTCGATAAACACCGGCAACGAGAAACGCTCGGACAGCAGCTGCGCTATCGGCACATTATCCCAGTCCAGCACGTTAGAGCGGATACAGATGCCCTGCTCCGCGTCGACCAGGCCAGACAGCGCCAGCCCGATAGCACTGACGCGCTTTCCCTCCACGCCACGTAAAAATTTCGCCAGCGCATCACTGAGCTGGCGTGGTGTCATGGCACCTGACGGGATCTGCTGTTCACCGAGTAAATTCCCGTTGAGATCCGTCATCACAATCAGGTTGCGTTCGGCATTCAGCTGGATGCCCACCACGCTGGCGCGCTCAGGATTCAGCCCCAGCAGCGTTTTCGGCCGTCCCATTGAAACCCGCCGCAGCCCCAGCTCCTGAATAATTTCCTGGGCCAGCAGCCGGTTGGTGGCCTGTGAGACCGTCGACATACTCAGCCCGGTCCTTACTTTCAGGTCGGACTGGCTGATCGGGGCATTTTCAACAATCAGGCGCAGAATGCGCGCGGTTACGTTTGGCGCTGTCATCGTTCCCTTTATTCAGCAAATGAAGCGTTATGGTGGGCCAGCAGCAACGCGCCTGCCAGCGCATCCTGCTGCGGCGCCACCAGCAGTGTGCGGATGTCATCATCCAGCCAGCGTTCGATTGGCGCAGCCAGCCCGCCCATCAGGGCAATGTGACCGCTGCTCAGCAGGCGCAGGCGGCGGACTATCATCGCGATATCATCGGCGGTTTGACGTATTAACGTTACTGCATGAGGGTCCTGCGCGGCGGCGGCGCTGAACACCTCGGGCACCACGCGCGCCCAGTCGCCTGGCGTCGCGGTACGCGTCCACAACAGCATGGTTTCCGCACTGTGCTGAAAACGTGCCATCACGGTCTGGGTAAAATCGGTTTTGACGATCAGATCTTCATGAGCCAGCAGCGCCTGACGCAGCGCCCGGCGGCCCAGTTCGGCACCCGAACCCTGATCGGAGAGCGCAAACCCCCAACCGCCCAACAGCGTAAAGCATTCACCATCCCAGGCGGCACCCTGGCTGCCAGTGCCGACGATCAACACGGCACCCGCACTGCCTGCGTGAGCGCCAGCACAGGCGATTTCCACATCACTCAACACCTGCAAAGAAGCACTTGCTGGTTGCCACGCTTCCAGCTTTGCTGCTACGGAGGCAACATTGGCCCCCGCCAGCCCCGCCACCAGCGCGGTTCTCGTCAGCGCGTCAGGCGGAAGGCCCGCCGAGGCAATCGCCTGGGCTATCAGCTGTTCAACGCTGTCGATGGCCTGTGTATAGTTTGACCAGACATTGGCCGCCCCCCCCGTCACTTCGGCCAGTAGAATGCCATGTTTATCCGTCAGCCGCGCGCGGCAATGAGTGCCACCGCCGTCAATACCAAGGAGATAGTCAGAATGCACGGGCTGCTCCCACGTTAATCGCTGTGAATCGTTGTTTCATTATTGACCGAACGATAGGTGAAAAAAACTTAAATCGCAATAACAAATAAATATGACGAAAGTCACCTTTATTAAAGTTGTTTTATAACAGTGCGTTAACAGATAACTCTGGGAAATGCCTCAGCCAGGTTGTTGACATTAGTTTTCCTGTCGTAATAAGTTGGTGGTCAGATAATCCCCAGCGAACCCGTCTGCATACGGTTAACTGGCCTTCACCTCACGCTCATGCATTTCCGTCAGGGGTTTTAACATGAAAGTAGGCATTATCGGTCTGGGTTTTCGCCTGTCCCATGTGGTTCACGAGTTCAGCAAAGCCGACCCATCTTTTGCAATCGCAGGCTATTTCGACCCCGCCCCGGCGGGTCTGCCTAATCTGGCCAGTTTTGGTATTGCGCCCGGTACGGCCTTTGACTCCATCGATGCACTGCTGCAGGCAGGTGAACTCGATCTGATTCTGGTGGGTTCTCCCAACTTTATGCATCTGGAACACATTCGCCAGGCGCTGGCGGCGGGCTACCGCGTGTTCACTGAAAAGCCGGTGGTGATCAACGAAGAGCAGACGATGGAGATGGCGAAGCTGGTACGCCAGTACGGCAAGGACCGCATTCTGGTCGGCCTGGTACTGCGCTATTCCCCGCTCTACCACGATCTGCTGGCTGCCCGCGACCAGAACCGTCTGGGGGAAATCACCTCGATTGAAGCCACCGAGCACATCAAACCGTATCACGGTGCTTTTTTCCAGCGCGACTGGCGCCGCCTGGAGAAGTATGCCGGCCCTTATATTCTGGAAAAATGCTGCCATGATATCGACCTCTATCAGGGGCTGATGGCTGAGCGTCCGGTGCGGGTAGCCAGCTTTGGCGGCCGCAAGTCGTTCACGCCTCAACATGCACCGCAGGGGGCGATCACCGCCGCGTCCGAGATTTACCACGAGAAGCCGAGCGGCTGGTCCAGCACTGATGCGGTATTTGACAGTGATGCCGATATTGTTGACTACCAGACGGCGATCATTGAATACGCCAGCGGTGCCACCCTGTCCTTTCACGCCAATCTGAATGTGCCTGACGAGTTCCGCCGTTTCTGCGTGATTGGCACCGACGGCATGGCCGAAGGGGACTTTGTGCGTAACTACTTCCGCGTTCACAACGCACGCACGGGCGAAAAAGAAGTGGATACCGCTTACGGTGGCAATGCGTACGACGGTCATTACGGTGCCGATGCGCTGATGGCAGAAGAGATCGTCAAACACATCACACAGGGAACGCCGCTAAAAGTCTCGGTGGTGGATGCACTGGAAGCCGGTCTGACCGCCATTAAGATTGATGAAGCCCGCAAAACACGCCAGGTGATTGATTTAACCGAGACATGGAAAAAATTCGATGCCCACCAGGGCTAAACTGGAGGTGAGTTTGCACCTCCCCTGATCCGGTGTAGTCCCCCTCACCGGGCAGGCTGTCATCGCTTGAACGACTGGATCGTTATCTCAACCGGCTTTCGAGCCGGTTTTTTTTACTTTTTTATGCTGAATAACGTCTGCTTGCGGCCGATAATCACTCTGCGCTAAATTTACTCCCTCAGAAGAAGTCACGTTCATCTCTATCAGGTCAGGAATGTATGTTAACGACGCTTATTTATCGTAGTCGCCTGTGCAAAAGCGTCAGTCCGTATTTTCTGAAACGTCTTGCGGGTAAAGCCCAGCGCTTTAATGAAACGGTCAATGTCACCGGGATTTTACTTTTCGATGGTGACTATTTTTTCCAGATACTGGAAGGCCCTTCTGAGTCCATTGATCAGGTATTCTGCCGCGTCAGCGTCGACCCCCGCCACACCCAGATTGTGCAACTGATGCGTGATTATGCCCCAGACCGCCGCTTCGGCAGGCTGGGCATGGCGATGATTGATATGCGTGATGCCAGCGCAGAGGCGATCATTGAGCAGGTCCTGAGCCAGGGCACCGCCAGATACCCACTTACCTATGGTGACCGGGTATTTAAATTCATCAGAACCTTTGTGAACGGGCCGCGCAAAAACGAACTTTCCCTGCCTGATGACAGCGCCCGGTGGAATTTTCAGTGCCGGGAAGCGTCCGTTCAGGTCATGCCAGTGGTGTCTGAACTGGCCGCCTGCCAGTTTGCGCTTCAACCGGTTGTTGAACCGTGTACAGGAAAAATAAGCTATCTGGAAGCCCTGATCCGAGGCCCTTCTGGCGGTTCCCCCGCCGATTATTTCGCCACCATTCCGGTTGATAAACTGTACGAAACCGATCTCCATGCCAAAGATGCCGCCTTTGCGCTGGCCAGACAGATGGATATTGGCAGCGTGCAGATCGCGGTGAATCTTCGGCCAATGTCGCTGGTGATGGTGCCCGGCGCCGTGAATATCTTACTGGAACAGATCGCCCGCAATGGCCTGGTGCCGGAACAGGTGGTGGTGGAAGTGACCGAAGATGAGTTTATTTCCCGCTTTGATGAGTTTGAAATAGCCATCCATCAGCTGCGTAATGCCGGGATCAGCCTGGCTATCGATGATTTTGGCGCGGGATTTGCCGGGTTATCTTTGCTGGCGCGGCTCCAGCCAGAAAAACTGAAGATTGATCGCTGTCTGATTGAAGCCATTCATATCAATGGTCCCAAACAGGCGATTGTTCAGGCCATCGTTAACTGCTGCGCCTCGCTGGAGATCACCGTGGTCGCCGAAGGGGTGGAAACCGCCGCCGAGTGGCGCTGGCTGGAAGCCGCAGGTATCCGCCATTTCCAGGGATATCTGTTTGCCAGGCCGCTGCTCAATGGCATTCCCGCCGTGGCCTGGCCGTATAAAGTGTAAAGCGATCGATACCCCACGCCATTGCTAGCGCGCCGGGTATCGGGTCAGAGCCTTTATCCTGTTATGTGGCGGTGGTAAAACGTGAAACGGAATGCAGCAGCCCTTCCGCCTGATCGCGCAGGGAGTTTGCCGCCGATGACGACTGTTCAACCAGCGCCGCATTTTGCTGTGTGACGTTATCCATCTCGTTAATGGCTACGCCCACCTGCGAGATACCCCGATTCTGTTCGTCTGAAGCCTGAGCAATCTCCTGTAAGATCCCGGTCACGCTCTCCGCAGAGGTGACAATGTCACGCATAGTGTCACCCGCCTGCTCCACCAGCCCGGCGCCCAGATCAATCTGCCTGACCGATGCCTCAATCAACCCGCCAATTTCTTTCGCTGCCTCAGCGCTGCGTTGTGCCAGATTTCTCACTTCACTGGCCACCACGGCAAAACCACGCCCCTGCTCCCCGGCGCGCGCGGCTTCAACGGCGGCATTCAGCGCCAGAATATTGGTCTGGAACGCGATGCTGTTAATCACCGAGGTGATTTCACTGATTTTTGTCGAGCTGGCCGTAATCGCCTGCATGGTTTCCGTCACCTGGGTCACAATTTTCCCGCCTTTATTGGCCATTTCCGCTGTGGTCTCGGCAAGGCTGGTGGAGTGATGGATATTATCAACGTTATGCTTCACGGTGGCGGTGAGCTGTTCCATGCTGGCAGCGGTCTGCTCCAGCGCAGCGGCCTGCTCTTCCGTGCGTGAAGACAAATCATTATTCCCATCAGCAATCTCGGCAGACGCCAGGTTCACCTGCGAAACGCCAGCGCGAATATCACTGATAATACGGCGCAAATCTTCATTCATACCGCCAATGGCATTGGTGAGTTCACCCATTTCATCACGGCGTGAAGTGGCAAGGTTAGTGCTGAGATCCCCGGCAGAAATACGCTGGGTAAAGACCAGAATGGCGGATAACGGCGTGGTAATTTGACGGGTGATAATCAGGGTAGTTGCGATACCCACGATCACCGCCGTCAGCAGAATGATCGTCATCCAGAAAATGGCTTCGCCGATATCGGTTTGCGTGGCAGCAATTTCATCTTCAAACAGTCGACCACTGATGGTGGTGAGAGTCGATCCTGCCTTCGCCAATGCAACGGTTGCCTCCTGCTCTGCCAGGAACGATGCGCGATAGCCTGCCACCGTCTCTTTTTTCTGATTCAGTAAACTGATGACGTGCTGTAAACGTTCGCTGTTTTCTGGCGTCAACTGCGGAACCAGATTTTGCATTAACTGCACTGACTCTGCCAGAAAGCTGGTTAATGCGTTCTGCGCGGCTTCCGTATTTTGCAATTCGAGCAGCATTAACCTGGCGGAGACGCCATCAAGACGTTTGTTCACCTCTTCCAGTGCCGACTCCAGCACTGCGGTATCGGTGCGGCCTGCATAGCCTGAGGCGATCTGCGCGATGGTGTTTTTCTCTTCAGTGACAGACAGTGCGTTGGCGATCTGAGTGCGTTTTTTGGTTTCGAGAACCGTTTCGGTACGCTTATTACGGTATTCTGTGATCAGTCCGGTCAGGCTGTTGAGCAATGTCTGCTGTTCATGGTGCCAGGTGAGTTTTTTCAGCAGGCCAATCTTGGCTTCGATTTGCTGTAAGTGCTGATCGTTAGCGCTGATAAACTGCTCGTCATGGGTTTTGATAAATTGCATGCGAGTATCCTTCGCCAGCGCAAACTGATCGGTCACCAGTTTCAACATGCGAACTTTATCTGCCCGGTCGGCGATATCATTAAGGTTTTTAATGCCACAGAGGGCAACGGCGACGCTGAGGATCAGCACAATGCCGAAACCTGACATTAATTTTTTCCCAACGGCCATATTTTCAAAGTAAACAAACAACTTTTTCATTCGATAACCTTCCATTGTTGAATAACAATTGTTTAGTAAAATCGCTAAGTTATCGGCACGTTTTGTTAAAAAAAGCAGTTTATTTAGTTAATTAACTATCACGGGATGGTCCTGTTGTTACTGTAAAAAGATTTATCTAAAATCACCGTGACAATGCGAACCCTCTTTGCCGACCTTATGTTTCAGACAGCCAGCGATGTGAACCTGACCCTTAGCGCACACCATCAACACGGTTCGACCGGAACAAAAGGTCGAACCCTACACCCGTAGTGGCTGACCCTCTTTTTCGGTCAGCCAGTGACCTGGAGCTGACCCTCAGCGCACACCATCAGCACGGTTCGACCGGAACAAAAGGTCGAACCCTACACCCGTAGTGGCTGACCCTCTTTTTCGGTCAGCCAGTGACCTGGAGCTGACCCTTAGCGCACACCATCAGCACGGTTCGACCGGAACAAAAGGTCGAACCCTACACCGTAGTGGCTGACCCTCTTTTTCGGTCAGCCCGAGATGCAAATCTTCCAGCCATTGACTGTTTAAATTCAGAAAGTATTTTTGTTGAACGATGTTATTTTGTTTTTCCTGGAAAATAGAAATGTCTTTTTCACCACCTCTGGAGGATCCTCTTACCGATATACCTAACATGAGACCCGATGACATCTTGCGGCAAAGCGACAACGGCAAGACAAAACACCACGCAAAGGTGATTTTTCAGTAACATGCTCGCTAAAATGGTGATACACCTGACCATGTAGTTTTATATGCTTTTTTACCTTAAAGAAAGACGCTCAACAGCCGCCCTGTTGCTGTAAAACACATATTGAAGTGTTATTGATGATTTGCAGGATTTGACAGGACAGCAGAAGAGGTGAGGTATAAAGTATTAATGGAAGTTTAATTTAGAAAATCGTTTCAGATGATGAAAGTTAAATTTTATCGACAATGCGTTAATGGTAATTTTTTTGTTCCTCAGTCGCAGATCTTCCTATTGTTAGATATTCTTTAATTCTGAGGTGTATGGATAAAAAGCGTCTTTTCTCTCAGCTTGAAAAATGGCCTTTAATCAACTTTGATCATGCTAAAGTCATTCTGGATGGAGATTATGGAAGTTTTAATGTCAGAACGTCGCTGTATGCCTATGATTGTGATGAAAATAAAGCAAAATTGTTTATTCGTGACGTGCCAACAGGAACGGACACTGCCGTGATCGCTGAAATATACACAGCATGGATAAAGGAATATAAAAAATAACAACTGGCATCCTTTACGTTAATTTATCGCTCTTTGAGGTCTGTTCTATGTCATTTCTTACTGATGTTATGAAGCGCATTAATACGGCAACGACATCGACCGTAACCTGCCCCTTGTGTGGGCACCGTTCATCCCATGCGGCCAGTAAAATCCGTCAAAACCAAACGTTACTTTGCCCTGCCTGTAAATCACTGTTTATTGTCAATAACAAATAATCGCTTACAAATTCTAATCACCGACCACCCTTCTTGCAGCTGCTGAATTTTGCTCGTTCACGCCATTCAGAGAGATCGTTTATGAAATGATTTCACAACTGCTCCTGTGCGTTCACCTCGCCTGACGAGCAATAATATGAAATTAAGTACTCAATCCTCACTGATGACGACGTTGCGCACAAAAATTGCCACGATAAAATCATCCTGGACAGGGTCACCCGCCCGCACGACGGATAGTGTGATCAAAGCAGAGTTATTTTCAGCGGCTCAGATGGAACATTTCGGTCAGAAGCTGGCGCGTTCGCATCGATTATCACCCGATAAGCTCCCCTGGTATCTGTTGAAGCGCCTGGATGACAATGAAACAGTCATTGCCCAAAACTGCTATCTGCTCAATAAAGTCGATAAAATCAGTATTGCCCCGGCGGGTGAATGGTTACTGGATAACTATTATCTGATTGAAGAACAGATCCGCATGGTGCGTCATCATTTGCCGAAAAACTTTGGCAAAGGCCTTCCGGTTCTGGCTTCCCCTCATTTCTGCCCACGTATTTATGATATTGCTTTCGAGGCCATTTCCCACGGTGACGGGCGCTGGGATGTCAGCAGTCTGTCGGGCTATATCAACGCCTATCAGCGGGTAACGCCTCTCACGTTGGGTGAACTCTGGGCCTTGCCCGGTATGTTACGCCTGGCGTTGATCGAAAATCTGCGGCGGGTCAGCAGCGAAGTGGCTCAGGCGCAAAAGGAGCGTAATCTTGCCGATGAGTGGGTCAGCCAGATTATCACCTGTGCTGAAACAACCCCGGCCGACCTGGTGATGGTCATTGCTGATATGGCCCGCTCGCGCCCGCCACTCAGCAGCGCGTTTGTTGCCGAACTGGTCCGCCGATTACAGGGGCGTGGCAACCTGCTTGCCCTGCCCCTGACCTGGATGGAGCAGCGGCTGGCGGAAACAGGCATCACCACCGACCTGCTGATCCACCGTTTTAATCAGCAGCTCGCGGCCAGCCAGCTCTCTGTCAGTAACAGCATTGCCGGATTACGGCTGTTAAGTGAAACCAACTGGGCCGATTTTTGTGAAGCGCAAAGCCTGGTGGAGCAGATGCTTCGTGAGGATCCTGCCGGGATCTACCCGCTGATGCATTTTGATACCCGCGACCATTATCGCCATGTGATTGAGAAGCTGGCCCGCACCAGCCGCTTCAGTGAACTGGATGTGACCCGCCACGTGCTGGCATTGTCACAGGCGGCCAGTGGTGCCCAGCCGCAGCATCATATCGGCCAGTATTTGATTGGCGAAGACCGCCATGTCCTCGAAGAGCGCCTGTCCGCAAACACAAACTGGTTAACGCATCTCCGCCACCGGTTCAATCAGCAACCCCTGCTCACCTGGCTTGGCAGCCTTAGCCTGCTGACCGTTGCCTGTACTGCAGAGGTGTTGCATGCGACAGCCGAACAGGGATTGCGCTGGCCACTGCTGCTGCTGGCGGTGCCGCTGTCGGTAGCGATCAGTCAGGTCGTCCTGCACCTGCTCAGTGACGCCACAACGCGCTTTCGCACCCCTGAACCATTGCCTCGAATGGATTTCTCCAGCGGCATCCCGGCGGAATTCAGTACACTGATTGTCACTCCCTGCCTGCTGACCAGCCGTCAGGCAACCGACGCGCTACTGAATAACATGGAAGTCTGTTATCTGGGGAATAACAGTGCAAGTCTTTACTTTGCACTGCTGACCGACTTCAGTGATGCCCCGACAGAACATTCACCTGAAAATGCTGCGCTGCTGGCCTGGGCGATTTCACAGGTCGAAGCCCTTAATCGTCGCTATGCGCCGGATCGTCCGCTGTTCTTTTTGCTGCACCGCTCACCAGAATGGAACCCGCAGCAGGGTGTGTGGATGGGCTATGAACGTAAAAGGGGTAAACTGGCGGCCCTGAACAGCTGGTTGCGCCAGCCCGGTTCGCAGTTCTCCCATCGTGTCGGGGATGAAAAACCGTTCCCTGCCCGCATCAGGTACGTCATTACCCTGGACAGCGACACCGTATTGCCCCGTGACACGGCGCACAAACTGGTGGCGACGATGGCGCATCCGCTGAATCATCCGGTTTATGACGCGGCGGCAGGCCGGGTGATCAAAGGTTACGGGATTTTGCAGCCTGGGCTGGCCGAAGAGATCCCACGTTCAGGACAGGGTCGCTATGCCGCGATCTGTAGCAGCGTACCGGGTAATAATCCCTACTCGATGATGTCGTCTGATATCTATCAGGACCTGTTTGGCGAAGGCGCCTTCGTGGGTAAAGGGATCTATGATGTCGATATTTTTACGCAGTCCATGCAGAACACCTGCCCCGACAATCTGGTACTGAGCCACGATCTGCTGGAAGGCTGTTATGCCCGCTCCGGGCTACTGAGCGAAGTGCTGCTTTACGAACAGTATCCGGCCAATTATCTGTCTGATGTTGCACGCCGTACCCGCTGGATACGCGGCGACTGGCAACTGCTCAACTGGCTTAAATTGCGGGTGAGAAAAGCCGATGGTTCGCGTGAGAAGAATCCGTTAAATACTTTATCGCGCTGGAAATTATTCGATAATCTTCGCCGCAGTCTGGTTGCGCCATCGCTGTTACTGCTGATTTTTTCCGCCCTGCTGCTGGTGCCCAACCCGCACTACTGGCTCGCCATGCTGGCGCTGATACTGCTGTTACCTGCTGCCTTGTCAATGGTTCAGGATCTGCTGTTCAGCAACCGTCCTCTCTGGCAACGCCTGGCTGCGGTCGCTTCAGGAACGCTGCGCCGCCTCACACACCTTATTATCACCCTCGCCACGTTGCCGCATGAAGCAGGCTACTCGCTGCTGGCGATAGTGAAAACGTTATGGCGCCTGGGGTTTTCCCGCCGCCACCTCAATCAGTGGGCCAGCGTTGACCCCAGTCACGAAGGGAACAAAACCTCCCCGCTGCGGTTTTACCGCGCCATGACATTCAACGTGGTTTGCGGTGTGCTGCTGCCCGTCCTGAGCGCCCGTTATGCACCGTCACTGCCTGGTTTTGCCCTTCCCATTGGCGTTCTGTGGTGCCTGGCTCCCTTACTCCTGAGCTGGCTGAGCCGCTCCCCAGCGCCCGTCGCGGTGGCGCTGAATGCCGGGCAAAAACGCTATTTACGCCAGAACAGTCGTGAAATATGGGCATTCTTCGACCAGTTCACTAATGCAGAAGAGAACTGGCTGCCGCCGGATAATTATCAGGAGTTCCCGCAGCCCACCGTTGCCCATCGGACATCGCCGACCAATATTGGTTTGTCGCTGATGGCCAACCTGACCGCTTACGATTTTGGTTACATCCCCAGCGGTGAAGTGCTGAGGCGGGTATCGCTCACCCTGGACACGCTGGATAAGATGGAGCATCACCGTGGGCATCTGTACAACTGGTACGACACCCGCACGCTGAAGCCGCTTAATCCGCGCTATGTGTCCAGCGTTGATAGCGGAAATATGGCCGGGCACCTGTTAACACTGAGCGCCGGTCTATTGCAGTTACGTCACCAGCCTGTCATCGACATTGATCAGATGCTGGCAGGCCTGGATGACACCCTCACGCTGCTGGAAAGCCGCTGGGGGCAACATGCGCCAACGACCCTGCGCCAGTTGCATATACACTGCCATAACGCGCTGGAACTGCCTCCATCACAGTTACTGGGTGAACTCAGAACTATGCAGGCATTAAGCCTGCGTCTGCATCCCACGATCTCCGATGACAACGGTCCCATCAGTCACTGGATTGGTCATCTTCAGCACCAGCTGACATTATTCTGCCATGCCTGGTCTTCACTGCTGGGTTGGATCCCCGCAGACTGGCCGCAAACCGCGCTGCCTTCACTGGCGTGGTTGTCCACCGCCACACCTGCGGGCGAAGGTTCACCCACTGCCGCAACGCTGGCAGCGGCACGCATGCAGATCGACATTATTGCCGAACTGGAACAGCGGCTGGCGGCACATGCCCGCATGGATTTCACCTTCCTCTACAACGACGTCACCAGCCAGCTCAGCGTGGGCTATGACTGTGACAACAACAGGCTGGACACCAGTCATTACGATCTCTTCCCGTCGGAGATCCGCCTGACAACCTACCTGACCATCGCCACCAATCAGCTACCGCTCAAAAGCTGGTTTGCCCTGGGACGCCTGTTCACCCGCATCGATCGCGATACGGCGCTGATGTCCTGGAGTGGCTCAATGTTTGAGTACTTAATGCCTAATCTGGTGATGCCCACCTATCCGGGCAGCCTGCTGAAACAGATGAGCCTTTCCGCGGTAAACCGACAGATTGAGTGGGGCAAACAGCGCGGCGTGCCCTGGGGCATTTCAGAGTCAGGGTATTACGCCTTTGACCCCTCACAGAATTATCAGTACCACGCCTTTGGTGTTCCCGGTCTTGGCTTAAAACGCGGCCTGGCGGGCGATATGGTGGTGGCGCCTTATGCTACATTCCTCGCACTGCTGGTCGCGCCGCACAAAGCCTGTGACAATCTTGCCGTCCTGGAAAAAAACGGCGCGCGTGGCGAATATGGTTTCTATGAAGCGCTGGATTACACCCCTTCCCGTCAGGCCAGTGGCCAGCGGTTTGCCGTGGTCCGTTCCTGGATGGCGCATCACCAGGGCATGTCGTTTCAGGCGTTATCTCACCTGTTACACCATGCTCCGATGACTGACCGGTTTATGGCCGTCCCGGCATTTCAGTCGGCGCGTTTGCTGTTGCAGGAGCGGGTGCCGAATAATATCGAACTCTACAGCCCGCGCAGGCACTTCGACGCACCGGAAGGAACGCTGTTACCGGTTCACTATGATCCCCGGGAATTTACGGATGTGGACAGCGACGCGCCTGAAGTCCAGCTGTTGTCGAACGCGCGTTATCATCTGATGGTGACACAGGCAGGTGGGGGTTACAGCCGCTGGAACGGTCTGGCCCTCACCCGCTGGCGCAGCGATACCACCTGTGATAACTGGGGTTCGTGCTGCTACATCAGCGATGTGAAAAGCGGAGAAGTGTGGAGCAACACCTGGCAGCCTTCCGGCTCGACGCCCGATGATTACAAAGCCTCCTTCACCGATGCCGGGGCCGAGTTCACGCGCAGGCAGGGAACGCTGCATATCAAAACGCAGATTGTCGTTTCCCCCGAAGATGACATCGAACTGCGCCGTGTGACGCTGGTCAACAGAGGACGTCAGCCACGGAGGGTGGACCTTACCAGCTACGCCGAAGTGGTGCTGGCTTCCGCCGACAGCGACCTGGCCCATCCCGCGTTCAGCAACCTGTTTGTTCAAACCGAGTGGGTATCGGCCCAGGAAGCAATCCTCTGTCACCGCCGGGCGCGCACGCCGGAGGAACAGAGTCCGTGGCTGTTCCATATGATGGTGGTCCATGGCAGAACGGAGAAAACAGCCTCGTTTGAAACCGATCGTGCCGCTTTCCTCGGGCGCGGAAATGACACCGCGAACGCCCTCGCTCCCACCAGGAGCGGGCCGCTGAGCAATAACGTTGGTGCGGTACTCGACCCGGTGATGGCCCTGCGCCAGCCGCTATTGTTACTCCCCGGTGAACCGGTCACCATCGATATCATTTACGGCGTGACGGAGAGCCGCGCACAGAGCCAGGCATTGCTGGAAAAATACCGGGACTCGCCGATTGCCGATCGTGTCTTTGAGCTGGCATGGTCACACAGCCAGATTGTACTGCGCCAGATTAATGCCAATGAAGACGACGCCTCACTGTTCAATCGCCTTGCCAGCGCGGTGCTGTTCCCTGGCCCTGAACTGCGTGCAGAGGCGCAGATTATTGCCCGTAATCGCCGTGGGCAAAGCGGCCTGTGGGGATGGACGATCTCCGGCGATCTGCCGATTGTGATCCTGAATGTCACCCATTCGGACAGCATCCCATTGATCAATACGCTGATGCAGGCCCACCATTACTGGCGTCTGAAAGGTCTGGCTGTCGATCTGGTGATCCTCAATGACGGGCCGGGAGGTTATCAGCAGACGCTGCACAACCAGATTACGGATCTGATCGCTGCCAGGTCTGATCCGGGGATGACGGATAAGGCGGGGGGAATATTCTTACGCAATGGTCAGCATCTCTCCGCTGAGGATCGCACGCTGCTGATGAGTGTGGCACGGGTGGTCATTGACGACCGCGCGGGCGGGCTGGAAGAGCAACTCAATTTGCGTGTTCAGGGGGCGGTCTCTTCTTCGCTGGCCCTGGTGACGCCTGCCGTGCTCCCGGTCAATCAGCACCTCGACTGGCAGCCGGATACCGCTGCTCTGCTCTGTTTCAATGGCCGGGGAGGATTCTCTCCCGATGGGCGCGAATATCAGATCCTGCTGGATGAGAGCGGGTCCACCCCTGCACCCTGGTCGAACGTGATGGCCAATGCCCAGTTTGGCACGGTGATTTCGGAGGCCGGACAAGCTTACACCTGGTATGAGAATGCGCACGAATACCGTCTTACGCCCTGGGAGAACGATCCCGTCAGCGACCGCTCAGGGGAAGCCTTCTATCTGCGTGATGAAGAAACCGGGGCCGTCTGGTCACCCACCACACTGCCCGTACAGGGACGGGGTGCCTATCTGAGTCGACACGGATTTGGCTACAGCGTTTTCAGCCATCGGGAAACCGGGCTGGATAGCGAACTGACCGTGCTGGTGGCAGAAGATGCACCGGTGAAGCTGGCGATGTTAACCCTCACCAACAACTCAGGCCGCATTCGAAGAGTCTCTGTCACGGGTTACGTTGAATGGACGCTGGGCGAATCACGCAGCAAGTCTGCCATGCATATCATCACGCACCCTGCCGCCGTCAGCAGCGGCTGCGGCGTGCTTGCCAGCAACTACTACAACAGCAACGGTTCTGAAAGAACGGCATTCTTTGCCGTGACCGGTGCGCACTGTTCACTGACGGGCGACAGGCGGGCCTTCCTCGGCCGCCACGGCTCGCGCCGTTCACCTGCGGCGATGCAACAGCAGCGGCTGCCGGATACCACGGGTGCAGGGCTTGATCCCTGTGCGGCGGTGCAGTCAGCCACCACACTGATTGATGGCGATCAGCGTACCTTCATCTTCGTGCTGGGCCTCGGGCAGAATCAGCAGGACGCGGAAGCGCTTATCGCCCGATATCTGAATGAGGATGCCGCCCGCCATGAGCTGGCGCAGGTGCATCAGCACTGGCACCACATTCTGGATAAAGTGGTGGTCACCACGCCCGAACCATCAGTCAACCTGCTGGTTAACGGCTGGCTGCTTTACCAGACGCTGGCCTGCCGCATTATGGCGCGCAGCGGCTACTACCAGTCGGGCGGCGCATTCGGTTTCCGCGATCAGTTGCAGGATACGCTTGCCCTGAGCCATACCGCGCCTGAGCGCCTGCGCGAACAGATTATTCTTTGTGCCTCCCGGCAGTTTATTGAGGGCGATGTCCAGCACTGGTGGCATCCTCCCCTCGGGAATGGCGTGCGTACCCACTGTTCGGATGACTACCTCTGGCTGCCGCTGGCGATGTGTCATTACGTCACCACCACCGGCGATATGACGCTGCTGGAACAGTCCGTTCCCTGGCTGGAAGGCAAACACCCGCAACCCGGTGAAGAATCCGTTTACGAGCAACCGACGATCAGTGCTCACGAAGATAGCGTCTGGCTGCATGGCCTGAAAGCCCTGCTCCACGGCCTGCGTTTTGGTCAGCACGGCCTGCCGCTGATGGGCACAGGAGACTGGAATGACGGGATGAATTTGGTGGGCAGTGAAGGTAAAGGCGAAAGCGTCTGGCTTGGCTTCTTCCTCTACGATATTTTGCGGCGGTTTGGTGCGCTGGCGGAACAGCGGCAGCAAAAGGATATCGCCCTGCGATGCCGTAAAGAGGCCGACCAGCTGCGCGATAACCTGAACAGCGCTGGCTGGGACGGCGAATGGTATCGACGTGGCTATTTTGATAACGGCGAACCGCTGGGATCCCACCTGTCACAGGCCTGCCAGATTGATGCTATCGCCCAGAGCTGGGCTGTGCTCTCCGGTGCCGGAACGCCGGAACAGTGCGCACAAGCAATGCAGGCACTGGATGCACGACTGGTTGATGACGATGCCGGGATGATCAAACTGCTCACGCCGCCGTTTAATGGCGATGGACCCAATCCCGGTTATATCCAGGGCTACGTTCCCGGCGTGCGTGAAAACGGCGGGCAGTATACGCATGGCGCTATCTGGGCGGTAATGGCCTTTGCACAGATGGGCAACAGTGAAAGAGCCTGGCAGCTGTGGTCGCTGATCAATCCGGTGAATCACAGTCTGGATGCTGATGCCGTAGCGCGCTATAAAGTTGAACCTTACGTGATGACGGCAGATATCTACAGTGTGGCACCGCACACCGGACGCGGTGGATGGAGCTGGTACACCGGATCGGCGGGCTGGGCTTACCGCCTGCTGGTTGAGTCTTTGCTGGGGATTACGCGCCATGCGGATACGCTGGCGGTCCGGCCATTACTGCCTGCACACTGGCCTTCCGTCAGCCTGACGTACCAGCATGGCAGCAGTGAATATCATATTCAGGTCATGCGCAGTGAGGGGGTTTATCACATTACGCTGGATGGCGTGGACCTGACGGAGGCGCGTATTCCGTTACAGGATGATGGTCAGCACCATCATGTAACGATCTACCTGGGAGAGGAACCTCAGTCCGGCACCCGCTGACGACATACGGTCAGCAGCAGCTGCCGCAGCCAGCGGTGGGCCGGGTCGACTTCCGAGCGCGGGTGCCACATCTGCGACACAGTAATCGTGCCGGTTTTGACCGGCAGTTCAAAGCAGTGCAACAGCCCGGCAGGCTGATTCAGCAGGAAGGATGCGGGCACCAGCGCCACCAGATCGGACGCACGCGCCACGGCCAGCGCCGCCGGAAAAGCGGGCACCACGGCGCTGACCTGGCGTTGTACACCCTGCTCTGCCAGCGCCCGATCCACCGGGCCTTCTGCCCGCCCGCTGCGGGATGCCACCACATGCCCCCAGGCCATATAGTCGCTGACGCTGACTTCAGGTAACTGCGACAGCGGATGCCCCTGGCGCACCACCCCGACGAAACGGTCGTGGAACAGCGCCTGCACACGAATTTCCGGGCCCATTTCCCCCATCACACCGATCTCCAGATCGACGCGCCCTTCGCGCAGCGGCTTGACGCTTTTCTCCGGTTTGGGCGCAAACACCAGACGTACCAACGGCGCAGATGCCGCCGCCGCTGCGATCAGCGCCGGGCCGAACGCTTCAACAAAACCGTCATTGGCGCGCAGCGTAAACGTGCAGTCCAGGCTGGCGGGATGCTGTTCGGCCACCGCTGGGCGCAGCACCGCACGGGCTTCAAAGACCGCGTTCTGACTGCGTTCGCGGATCGCTTCGGCCCAGGGCGTCAGTACCATATTGCGCCCGGCACGCACCAGCAACGGATCACCCGTCACGCTTCGCAGGCGGCTGAGGGTGCGGCTCATCGCCGAGGCGCTTAAGCCCAGGCGACGGGCGGCGGCCGCCACGCTGGCCTCAGCCAGCAGCACATCCAGCGCAATCAGTAAGTTGAGATCGGGTTCGGTCATCAGCGCACCAGCGCCGCCAGCTCAGGCTCCGCCATCAGCCGCTGCCAGGCGTGCTCCACCGCGTGAGGCACATCCACATGGCCGATAAAGCCGAGGCCGAGAGGACCATAGCCTTCTTTGTCATCACGCAGTCGCCTGACTTCCCCCAGCACCATCGAAACATAGCGATCCATTGCCCACAATCCCTGTTGCGATGCCGCCCCGGCGATCAGCGGCTGGCCGTCCTGCAACACCAGCTGCGGTACAAACACCGGCCAGCTGATAAAGTCGGCCTGTTGCCCCTGGCGCTGCCACTCATGGCGGAAGGTTTCTGTGGTTCTGCGCTGCATCAGCGGGTCCTGAATCACGATGATGCGCTGCGCAGCCAGCTCACGCGTCAGTAGCGCCCGGCGACTGAACGCCGCATTTTCACCACAGTTACGTGACTGATCTTCAATGATCAGCTGATCGGCTCTGATGCCGCAAAGTTGCACGGCAGCATCGGCCAGCAGCTGTGCTTCGCTGGACGCATCGCTGTTCACCTGCACCGTGTGCAGCGCGCTTTTCAACAGTTCGGTGGAGTGACCGATGCCGCCGCTGAGTAACAGAGGTATATCCGTCGCCGCCAGTCGGCTAAATGCACCGAGTAATCCGGGCAGCACGGCATGGCCGGCAAGAATAGCCACATCGGCATGCAGTGCCTGCTCGCCGTGCACATCATTAACAGCAAGCCAGGGCGAAATGGTATTGAGATGGTCAATGTTCTGCGGGGTCAGGATCATATGCGGGAGCTTTTGCTAAGTGAACACCTGGCTGATGATATCACTGATACTTTACATTTTGCGAACGGGCATAGCGCTGGTGCTATGCCCGTTTTTAAACACGGATTAACGTGAAACCCGGATTAATCCGCTGTCGCTGCCGTCAGACAAACAAACATTACAGGGACAGGTCAACCACGATTCGCCCTTCAATCTTCCCGGCATGCATGCGCGCAAAGATATCGTTGATATTGGCCAGCGGCTCCACCGAAATATTCGCCGCAACCTTGTGGCGGCCCGCAAAGTCGAGCGCTTCCTGCAGGTCTTTACGTGTACCCACAATGGAACCGCGCACGGTGATGCCGTCCAGCACCATATCGAAGATCGACAGGTCAAATTTGCCCGGCGGCAGACCGTTCAGCACCATCGTGCCGCCGCGACGCAGGGTGCCAATCGCCTGTTCAAAGGCTTTCGGTGACACCGCCGTCACCAGCACACCATGTGCGCCACCAAACTCTTCTTTAAACACTTTTGCCGGGTCAACGTGACGAGCGTTTGCCGTGACAGAAGCACCAAGACGTTTAGCGAAAGCCAGTTTTTCGTCGTCGATATCGACGGCGGCCACATTAAAGCCCATCGCCACGGCGTACTGCACGGCCATATGCCCCAGCCCGCCAATACCGGAAATGACCACCCAGTCACCCGCTTTGGCTTCGGTCATTTTCAGGCCCTTGTAAACGGTAACGCCCGCGCAGAGGATGGGTGCGATTTCATTATAACCGACGTTATCCGGCAGGATACCGACGTAGTTAGCATCGGCCAGGCAGTATTCGGCAAAGCTGCCGTTAACCGAGTAACCGGCGTTTTGCTGCGAGTGGCACAGGGTTTCCCAGCTGTCCAGGCAGTGTTCGCAGTGGCCACAGGCGGAATACAGCCAGGGCACACCCACGCGATCCCCCTCCTTTATATGCTTTACGCCTTCACCTACCGCGACCACATAACCTGCGCCTTCGTGGCCCGGAATAAACGGCGGCTGAGGTTTTACCGGCCAGTCACCTTCGGCAGCATGCAGGTCGGTATGACAGACCCCTGTTGCTACCACCTTTACCAGCAGCTGCCCCGGCCCGACTTCAGGGATCGGCACCTGCTCAATCACCAGCGGTTCGCCAAAGGCTTTCACTACTGCGGCTTTCATCGTTTTCATTATTCAATCCTCGAAAGAAAACAGGCTTAAAACAGCCCTAAAGGTGCTGTGTCATAGCTGACCAGCAGATTCTTGGTTTGCTGGTAAGCATTCAATGCCATCTTGTGCGTTTCGCGGCCGACGCCGGACTGTTTGTACCCCCCAAACGCCGCGTGTGCCGGATAGATGTGGTAACAGTTCGTCCAGACGCGTCCGGCTTTGATGCTGCGGCCCATGCGATAAGCCAGATTGGTGTCACGCGTCCAGATGCCTGCCCCCAAGCCGAACTGGGTTTCATTGGCGATGGACAGCGCTTCCGCTTCATCTTTAAAGGTCGTGACCCCGATCACCGGGCCAAAGATCTCTTCCTGGAAGCAGCGCATCTGGTTGTCGCCCTGGATTAGCGTTGGCTGAATGTAGTAGCCGCTGTCCAGCTCTTTGCTGATGCTGGCACGTTCACCGCCGGTGAGGATTTTCCCGCCTTCCAGGCGTGCAATATCAATATAGGAAAGGATTTTGTCGAACTGCTGGCGTGATGCCTGCGCGCCAATCATGGTATCGGTATCCAGCGGATCGCCACGACGGATCGTCGCCACTTTCGCCAGCACTTTTTCCATAAACGGCGCATAGATAGATTCGTGGATCAGCGCCCGTGACGGGCAGGTACAGACCTCACCCTGGTTGAAGAAGCCCAGCACCAGCCCTTCTACCGCTTTGTCGATAAACTCCGGCTCACCGTTCATTATATCAGCAAAGTAGATGTTCGGTGATTTTCCGCCCAGTTCGACGGTGCAGGGAATAATGTTTTCTGCCGCGCAGGCCATGATATGGCGGCCAACCGGGGTGGAGCCGGTAAAGGCAATTTTGGCAATACGCTTGCTGGTCGCCAGCGCTTCACCGGCTTCACGACCAAAGCCCTGCACCACGTTGAGCACGCCCGCCGGGAAGAGATCGCCGACCAGTTCCAGCAGCAGCGTGATGCCCAGCGGGGTCTGCTCTGCGGGTTTCAACACCACACAGTTTCCGGCTGCCAGCGCCGGGGCCAGTTTCCACGCGGCCATCAGCAACGGGAAGTTCCACGGGATAATCTGCCCGACCACGCCCAGCGGTTCATGGAAATGGTAGGCCACGGTTTTTTCATCGATTTCGTTGGCGCTGCCTTCCTGCGCACGCAGGCACCCGGCAAAGTAGCGGAAGTGGTCAACCGCCAGCGGCAGGTCAGCATTCAGGGTTTCGCGGATCGGTTTACCGTTGTCCCAGCTTTCTGCCACGGCAAGGTATTCCAGATTGGCTTCAATACGGTCGGCCAGCTGTAACAGCAGAGTAGAACGATACTGCACGCTGGTTTTTCCCCAGGCGTCGGCCGCACGGTGTGCTGCATCTAACGCCGCCTCGATATCACGGGCATCGGAACGCGGGAACTGCGCAATATCGCTGCCGTTCACCGGGGACGTGTTCATAAAGTACTGACCGCTTTGCGGTTCGACGAATTTGCCGTCAATAAAGTTGCCATAGGTCGCTTTGAAAGAAACTAAAGCACCCGGTGTACCAGGATGGGAATAACGCATCGCAAAATCCTCTTGTAGGGTAGGTCTTTGAGAGATAAACAACCGCAGCGCGATCCTGTCCCGGACGTTGTTACGATTGCCTCTACTCCACTGCACACCGCGTGCCAATTTTCCACTTTGCTGAAACTGTAAAAATCATGATATTTATCAGTAAAATACGAGAATTCCCCCGCGATCGCGGTAAGGGTTAATGGAAAGTTTTCGCATCTGTGTTGCAAATCGCAACACGAAAAAAACCACATAGCTACAATATTGCAACACTGTTGCCAGGGCATGAGGTTATCAATGCAGGGAAATTCGTCAGCCGTCAGTACGCCACCGTTCGCACCTAACCCACTGCTGAGTGATTCCTGGTTTCGCAGCCAGCTTTACGGTCTGGATCGCCTGTCCGACGATTTCCCCCGCATTCGCCAGGCTGAACTGGCAGATGTTCTTGCCCACCACGCCACGCTGCAACAGTTTGCGCAGCCTGCCATCAGGGCGTTAGCCGAGAAAATTGCCGAGAAACAGGCCGTGGTGATCCTGTCGGATGCCAGCGGGATGGTGCTGAATACCTTTGGTGATATGCAGGCGCTGCAAAAAGCCGAGCGCTTTGCGCTGGCACCGGGCAATCTCTGGAGTGAGTGCGGGCGCGGCACCAATGCCATCGGTACTGCGCTGGCGATTGATGACTGTTGTGAAATTGACGGTCAGCAGCATTTTCTCACCCGCAACCAGGGGCTGTACTGCGCGGCGATCCCGCTGCAAAGCCCTGGCGGACAGATTGCCGGGGTGCTGGATATCTCCGGCCCGGCGCACTTTGCACATCCGCACACCCTGGCGTGGATCAAAGACGCCGCTAAGCAGATTGAGTATCTGTGGGTCAAACAGAGCCTGCACCCGGATCAGTGGATGATGAGCCTGCATCGGCAGATTCAGGGCATTGATCGTGTGGAAGAGTTGCTGCTGGTATTCTCAGACAATATTTTGATGGCGGCCAACCGCGTGGCCATGCGCGAGCTGGAACTGGGCGCGGAACAGTTTGGCTGCCTCACCTTCCAGCAGCTGTTCCCCCAGCGGGAACAGCGGGCAAACCAGGTGCCACAGCCCCTCACCACCCGCAGCCAGCAGCACTACTTTTTCCGGTTGCGCGCCCCGGCCCGCTCTCACTTTGCCTCGACAGCGCTAGCGCCCTCCACGCTGCCGTTCTCGCTGCGTGATGGTGGTGAGAAGATGGTACGGCTGATGAATGCGGGTGTGTCGCTGTGTCTACAGGGTGAAACCGGCAGCGGCAAGGAGTATGTCAGCCGGGCGCTGCACCAGCAAAGCCGCTGGCATCAGGGGAAGTTTGTGGCGATCAACTGCGCGGCCATCCCGGAATCCCTGATCGAATCAGAGCTGTTTGGTTATCAGCCTGGTGCCTTTACCGGGGCCAGTAAAAATGGCTATATCGGCAAAATTCGTGAAGCCGACGGCGGCGTGCTGTTCCTTGATGAAATTGGCGATATGCCGCTGGCACTGCAAACCCGCCTGCTGCGCGTGTTGCAGGAGAAAGAAGTCGCCCCGCTTGGCTCCAGCCACACCTGGCCGGTGAGTTTTGCGGTGATCTGCGCCACCCACCGCCATCTGCCGCAGTTAGTGGCTGATGGCACGTTCCGTGAGGATCTGCTTTACCGCTTGCAGGAGTTCTCGCTGACGCTGCCGCCGCTGCGCGACTGGCCAGAGCTGCCCGCGTTTATCCGCCAGCTCTGGCAGGAAATGGGCGGTGGGCAGCGCAGTATTGAGATGACACCGCTGCTGCTGGATACCCTGGCACAGCATCCGTGGCCGGGTAATGTGCGCCAGTTACGCAGCGTGCTGAAAGTGCTGCTGGCGTTAGCCGATGATAACGACGTGCTGGATAGCGACAGCCTGCCTGTGGAATATCAGCAGGCGGTGAGCGAACCCTTGCCAGCGCTGCAACAGCACGATGAGCAGCTGATTGCCGCCACCCTGCAACGCTTTAACGGCAACGTGAGTAAAACAGCAGAAGCGTTAGGCGTGGCGCGCAGCACGCTGTATCGCCGTGCGGCGCGTAAGTGATTAAATCAGACGTCCAGCAGGTCGGTGCCGTAGGAGTTATCGACGGTGCAGACCCAGCGGTCATCAGGCTCCTGGCGGAACACATAGGTCGCGCGTCGGGTGACGGTTATCGTTCCGCCTGCACCATCCGGGTAGTGCAGCACCGTCTCCATCAGCACCAGCGCATTGCCCGCCCCTTCAATCACCTCCATCGCGCCCTGCTCAACCCGCAGCTGCCCCTGAAAATGGTCAGAAATAGCGATAAAGGCGCGACGGATCGCATCGTGGCCGCGGGCAATCATACCCGGCTTAATCACCAGCGCAGCATCGGGTGCATACCAGGTCATCAGGGTGTCAAAATCACGCGCGGTGATTGCGCGGTCGCAGGCTTCAATGATCTGGCGAAGAGGGTGTGAACTCATGGCGGTGGCTCCTGAAAGGGTGAAATGTCCGGCATTCACCCTGACATAAAAATCAGGGCGAAAACAAGGACATTCGCACCCTGCCCGCAAGGCGCGTTGCCATCACACCGACATCAATCCCTGACGCAGTAATCCGGCGCTTTGCTGTAGCCACGGTGCCGGGCTTCGCCCAATCAACACGTACTGATAACCTCCTGCATGCCACCAGGCCAGATTCATCCCGTGGCGCTGTTCGCCCTGCACCGGGGTGGCCGCATTATGATTCTCACGGGAAACGCACAGCGCCATCGGACCATACGCACCGCACGGGACAACGTGGCTCTTGCCGCGGCCAGACGGCTCATAATGGTGCCAATCGGCACGGACAGCGTGTCAGCGGCTTCCTGATAGGTAAACCCTTCCACATACACCAGAAACACCGCGTTACGCTGTGCCTCCGGCAATCTTCCTACGCGCTGCATCACCTGCTGATACTGCATACGGTCCTCTTCGTGCGAGCGGTTATCCGCAGCAATCAGCTCGTCGCAGTCGACAAATCCCTGCCCGAGCCGCACACGCTGAGCGCGCAGATCGTTGATCCACACCGAGTGCAGCAAGGTGAACAGCCAGCGGTCAATGCGGGTTCCCGGCGTAAACTGGGCGCTGCGTTCCAGCGCCCGTACACAGGTGGTTTGTACCAACTCTTCGGCCACATCACGATTGCGTGACAGCACCATCCCGTAACGCCATAAGCGTTCAAGATGGGCAGCCAGATGGTGTCGAACTTCACTACTGGTGATTGTTTTACCCTCCGGGGGCAGATTGGCTGAGCCGTTGTGTGCGACATCAACACGGGTCGATCCGTAATGGCTGACCTTTATTGGGATGACGAAGAGCGACGGGCGGGCAGCATACGACGCAGCACGTTGCCGCGCAGAATATAGTGGTGGAATAGCGCAGCCAGCGCGTGTGCGCAGGCGAGGATAATCAGCGCCCAGGCCACGTTATCGTGCCAGCCGCCGATCTGATGGCGCAGCGCAGGATCAACTGCGATCCAGGTAGGAATATCAAATAAACCAAAGAAGCTGAACGGCTCCTGCTGCGCCCAGCGGAACAAAAAACCCAGCGAGATTTGCGCAAACAGCAGCAGATAAAGTGCCCCGTGCATGGCGTGCGCCAGGATGCGCGTCGGGCGCGATCCTGCAGATGGCGGCATGGCAAAACGCGCCTGTCGCTGGCTGTAGAGGCGCCATAGCGGCCGTACAATCATCACCAGCGCCAGCAGAATGCCGCAGGAGATATGCACGGACTGCAACCCTTTGCGCAGCGGTGTGCCACGCGCCAGCAGTTCCCAGATATGAGCAGAAGCAAAAAGAAAAATCACGCTGGCAGCGGTGATCCAGTGCAGCGTCAGGGCAAAGGCGTCATAGCGCTGACGCAGCGGAAGAGAGGTGTGAGACATCGCGATCGGTTTCCTGTCACAGTGGAAGATGATCGGTTAACGTCTGAGGGTGGGTTTCTATTCGGAAAAAAATGATTTTTATTTTGGTGCGATTTCTGGTGTCAGTAATGCAGAAAAATAACGAGCGCCCACACAACTGGCATGCGGCGATCATGCAAGAGTAAAGCACTATGTGCAGTTATCGCTTCAGTTGTTCATGTTATTGTTACTGTTAAAAAATAAAACTCACAGGGAGTGAAATTACATGGCTGTTAAAACATTTTATTATTCTCAGTTATCTAATCTAATGATAGAGGGTGTAGGTATACTTGCCAGCTTCTCTATCAACTTAACTGTAAAAGATGAAAACACACCAAGTGGGAAAAACATATATATCTCTGCCACAGGAAAAAGTAATGCTGCAAAGGCAGCAGGAAGTGGCAGCATATTGTTTTGGTGAAAAATCAAAAATCTTCTCAATAATACAGTGCATAATCTTGAAAGAAAAAGAGGTGAGCACTACGCCTTGGGTATTGATGACATATTCATAGGTTCAACTGAACTTAAAATTCAGAATAAAAGTCTGTCTTCGCCTGGAATAGAAATGGAGGCTGGCTATTTTTATGATTCTGGATATACAGGTGCCGTCCCGCCCTTCCCAGGAAGCATGGAAAAAACCATAATATTAACTCCATTTGGAGGGTGGTAATATGCTTACAATAAAAACACTCAGCGCAGCACTCTTATTATCAATAAGTTATTACAGCCACGCTGTTGGCTCCTATATCGATACGCCGACACAAAAAGCATCAGAACTGGTAAAGAAATATACGCTTACTAATGATGAGGCTGATAAAAAAGAAGCGCTGGAGGGCTTGCGTTCTCTATCAACACAGAACCCCAATAACGTCAATGTCATCAGAATATATTCAAATGTATTATCATCAGCAGGAGACTACAGCCAGGCCATTACCCTTCTTCACAAATTTAATCAACAACATATAAATCCGTCATTGATGTTAAATGAATGCATGTTAAAAGACAGAATGGGTGACTATGATCTGTTGTGCTATAAAAATGTCATCACTTTAAAACGATCTGAGAATGCACATGATATAGACTATCTGATGGCTCTATTCCTCACTGAAGATGAAAATTTTGAGAAAGAAAAAGAGGCTTATATCAAGTGGAGACAGAATAAAGAAGATCTTGATGCATTCAATCGTGGAAAAAGCGCGTTATTAAACGACCTTTTTCCAGATTTAAAATAGCACCTTTTACGATAACGAAGCCTGTTTAAAAAACAGGCTTCCCGTCTCCTTCTCAGGATTTCGTTTTAGACGCTTCAACCGTGAACTCATTGGCGCAGGCAAAACCCCGCAGCCCGCCGACCAGCACGGACATCAGCTGCGTCCCGACCTGCTTTTCAGTCAGACCCACGGTGTTTAACAGGTCGAAGATTTCACGCGGGTCAAACAGGATATTCCACAGGAATACCGCTTTATCGCCGATATCAGGCAGATCCATCTCCGCCATCGCTTCACGCAGCGGCGGACGCAGGGCATCTGCCTGCACCAGCAGGTATTCCGCCCCTTCCCATAAACGTTCCAGATAGCCACGGCGGTTACGCATCGGCACCATCGCCGCGCCGCGCTCGCGCACCAGCTTGATCCAGTAGCGGCTCACCTTCTCCAGCTTCAGCAAACCAGCGCACTGCTGATTCTGACTGTAATCCAGCAGCAGTTGCCCCACTTCCTGGCGATAGGTGTTGAGCACTTCTTCAACCGATGTGAACTGGCGATAAGCCGTGGCGACAGAAACGCCCGCTTCCGTCGCAATCTCCGTCATACTGATCGGCGTTTCAGATCGCTCGAACAGCCTTGCCGCAGCCTGGATCAGGTTTTTGCGGTTTCTTTCGGTATCACTGCGCATCGGTTTTCCTGTCATTGTAGCTTTTACATCCCGGTACATGGGTTAATTCAGTCCTGCAAGGCCGTGTCGAAGGCGTCGAATCCCTTCGCTGATGGCGTCGCTGCCTGCCGCATAAGAGAGGCGCAAATGCCCCTCTCCCGCCGCACCAAACTCGCTGCCAGGCCGCACGGCAATCCCCTGTTCACGCAGCAGCGCCACCATATCAATCGCCGGGATCGGCAACGAATAGGAAGGGAAACAGTAGAAAGCGCCTTCCGGTTCATTCAGGGTCAGTTCCGGGATGGTCGCCAGGCCTGCCATCATCAGCACGCGGCGTTCACGGTAGACATTATACATTCGTTTTACGTCATCCTTACACTCGGTCAGCGCTACCAGCGCAGCCCGCTGTACAGCGCTGTTTACGGAACCATTCACCGTATTGTGTACGCGTGCAGCGGCTGCAATCATCGCTACGGGGCCGGAAAGATAGCCGACGCGCCATCCCGTCATGGCATAGCTTTTAGAGAAAGTCTGACAGAATAACGTGCGCCCGGCAAAGGCAGGCACCTGTAATACCGAGGTGAAAGGACGGTCGGTGAAGACCAGATCGCTGTAGGCTTCATCCGCAATCACTAACGTATTATGGCGATTTACCAGGCGACCCAGCGCTGCAATCTCTTCCGCGCTGTGAACAATCCCGGTCGGGTTGCCAGGGTTACAGAAGACAAACAACTTCGCCCCTTCCAGCGCCTTATCCAGACCGTCCAGATCCCAGTGCAAATCGGCACGGCACGGCATCGGCACACAGGTCCCTCCCGCCATATTCACCAGGTCGGCATACAGTGAATAGGTCGGGTCCGGGATCACCACACGATCCCCAGGATTCACAATTGAGAGGATCGCCGCGGCCAGCCCGGCTGTGCCGCCGTGTGTGACCAGGATTTCGCCCGCTTTCACCGTGTTGCCGCTTTGCGCGGACACTTCGTCAGCCAGCGCCTGGCACAGCGCTTTATCGCCGAGCAGCGGCGCATAATGGGTATAACCCGTTTGCAGCGCCTCAACGGCGGCCTGGATAATGCGTGGCGGCGTGTCAAAATCCGGTTCCCCCATCGCCAGCGAAATCATATCGCTGTTGGATGCAGGTTGCTGCACGCGCAGAGAGGTCCGTTCGATACGCAGCACGGCTTCAGCCGCTGTAAATAATTTAGAAGACATCATTCACCTATTCGTCAAAGTTAACAGGACTGTTCACGTTCTGCCAGGCAGTCTGCGGGTGCATTTTTCCAGCGGCTCAGCTCAATATCGCCGGACACATCACGCAGCAACGTCGGTGCCACAATCAGTTCTTCAATTACCGTGCGCGCAGGCAGAGCAGCACAAAGCAGGATGGCTTCTGCCACGTCTTCCGGCTGCACCATATGGTCACGCACGCTCTGTGACGGTGGATTAGCGCGGTTATCCATAATCGGCGTGTTCACTTCACCGGGGAGAATGCAGGTCGCGCGAATGCCGCCATTACGGAAGGTATTGTGCAGATACGTCATAAAGTTACGCACCGCCGCTTTTGCCGCGCCGTAAGCCGCGCCCCCCAACAGATTAGGCCGCAGCGCAGCCAGCGAAGAGACGGTGATAATGGTGCCGTTGTTGCGCGCCAGCATTCCGGGCAGCAGCGCCTGCGTCAGCAGGAAAACGGCTTTCATATTGACGTCCTGCACTTCATTCCACTCGGCTTCGTCTATCCAGCGCGCATTCAGCGTTTTGCTGGCGCTCCCGGCGTTATTCACCAGGATTTCAACTTCACCCACTTCAGCCTGCGCCCAGGTAACCAGCGCCTCGACCTCGCTCTTCTGGGTAATATCTGTCGCCCGCACCCAGGCTTCTCCGCCGTGCTGGCGCAGCGTGGCGGCCACATCCTCCAGCACCGCCTGCCTGCGCCCGACCAGCACCACGCGGGCACCGCGCCGGGCAAATCCCGCTGCTGCTGCTGCACCGATACCGCTGCCCGCACCGGTCACGATCACCACTTTTCCTGCTAAATTATCCATGCTCAGTCCCTCTTCAGTTCGTCAGGATTGACGCCGTAATCACGTATCGCGCCCGCCCGGGTAATGTAGCCTTCCTGCAAATCCCACAGGATGGCCTGTTTATCGCGCTGGTGAACCGGCATTTTGCCGCCACCACCGGGCATCTGAATGGTGATTTCATCCCCCGGTAACACGTCATGCCGCCCCACCGGTTTTGCCAGTGATTCGCCATTAATCGCCACGAAGTTGCATGCGCCTGCCGCTGCTCCCAGCACCCCTTCTGCGGCGTGTTTCTGGCGCGAATAGAACATGCTGTGCGTCAGCGTATGCTGGCTGGTATTGCGGATCACCATGCGCTGCGCCACACCGCCGCGATAGCGCCCGGCACCGCCGGAATCCGGCACAATGGCTTTTTGCATAAACAGCAGCGGCGTGGTGGACTCCATCAGCTCAACGGGCGTGGAAGACATGTTGCCCGGGAACCCGGTGACAATGCCGTCGGCAGAGGGGCGCGCCCCGGTGCCGCCGTTGACGCACAGGCTCTCGACAAAGCGGCGACCATCGTCAAACTGCCCGGCGAACACGTCACAGGTCACCGGCGCACTGCCGGAGTGCCCCATCACCCGCTCAGGCATAATCCCGGAGAGCGCAGTAAAGATGGCCGCGTGTGCCATATGGCCGACGCGGTTGCGCATCTCAACGGCACAGGGTGGCCGCGCATTGGCAATCGAGCCTTCCGGCGCGTTAACGGTGATGGACTTAAAGCAGCCCTCGTTGTTCGGCAGATGCGGTTCAAGCAGGCATTTCAGCGGATAGACGCTGTAGGCGTAAGTAAAGGACATCGGACAGTTACTGCCGAACAGCGATTCTGCCGACGAACCCGCGTAATCAATGGTGATAGTGCTGCCCGCCACGATCACCGCCACATTCAGGTGAATGTCGCCTTCGAAATCACCGATGTCCACGGCAGCTTCATAGCGCCCGTCGGGCACCGCTTCAATGGCTTTGCGCATCGCATTGTCGGTCAGGGCATGAATTTTCTCTGCCAGCGGCGTTACGGACTCCAGCTGGAGGTCGTCCATCAGGCCAAGCAGCCCGTTGGCACCAATCTGGTTCGCTGCCAGCATGGCGTGCAGGTCACCTTCCACCTGGTCGGGTGAGCGAACATTGGCGAGGAACAGATCCAGCAATTGCTGGTTGACCTGGCCTTCCATCATCAGTTTGCTCGGCGGGATCAGGAAGCCTTCTTCGAACATATCGCGCGACGACCCCATATTCAGTGAACCGCCAATATCGGACATATGTGCCGCCGCGCCGGTAAAGGCCACCAGCCTGCCTGCCCGAAACACCGGAGTCACCACGGTGACATCATTCAGGTGCCCGGTACCCAGCCAGGGATCGTTGGTGATCAGACTGTCACCGGGTTTTAACGTTTCCGCCGGGAATTTCGCCAGCAGATGGCGCACCGTGGCGGGCAGCGTGCCGATAAACACCGGGACGCTGGTTTTCGGTTGTGCCAGAGAGCTGCCGCTGGCATCCATTAGCAGACAGGAGTAGTCGCCGACTTCACGAATAATGCTGGAGAACGCCATGTTCACCAGTGTTGCCGCCGCTTCTTCAGAGATACTGACCAGACGATCCCAGGTGATCCTGAGGCTGATCGGATCGTCGAGAAAACGCAGGTTATCGGGGGTGGCTATCGTCATCAGTTCAGCTCCATCAAAATATTACCTTGTTCATCCAGCTGCGCAGACGCCCCTGGGCCGACATAAATTGCACACTCTTTTTCCTGCAACAGCGCAGGTCCGTCGATGGTCACACCGGTGATTAACAGGCTGCGCGGAATGACGCGACAGGTGCTGAAACCCTGCTTGCGTCCCAGGTAAACCCGCAGGCTTTTTTCCCGTGCATCCGGCTCAGGGTGACTGACGCGATCGCTGGTGTTCAGTTTTGGCGGCGTCGTCTGTACATGGCCGCGCCAGTTGACCACTTCGACACCCTGTCCCGGCAGCGTGCGGCCAAAACGCGCCAGATGCGCAGCTTCAAAGGCATCAACCAGCGCCTGCACATCGCCCTGCTGCAGGAAACTGTCAGGCAGCGTTACCGTCAGTTCTGACCCCTGGCCGACGTAACGCACCCCGGCCATTTTTTTCTGGATGGGCGCGCTGGCCGGATCGGCAATGGCGGCGGCCAGCGTGGTCATGGCTTCATCGAAACCTTCAGCAAACACTGCCTGAATACGGGTAACATCCATACCCGGTAACAGACGACAGCGGTCACTGCGCACGAAGTCGGCGCTCGGTGGCGCGGTCAGCAGGCCAAAGGCGGAGTAAACCCCTGCACCGTTGGGGAAAAACACCCGTTTCACATCCAGCTGTTTTGCCAGCGACCAGGCATGGCTTGGCCCTGCGCCGCCAAAGGCCAGCATCGTCATCTGTGACGGACTGACGTTCTTCTCCACGCAGTGGGTGCGCAGCGCTTCGGACATTTTGCTGTTCGCCACTTCATGGATACCCCAGGCGGCATCTTCAATGGTCAGACCCAGCGGATCGGCGATGCGATGAATCGCCTTGCGTGCCGCGTCAACATCCAGCGGCATCCGCCCTCCGAGAAACGCATCAGGATCGAGCAGCCCCAGCACCAGGTTGGCATCGGTCACCGTTGGTTGCTCGCCGCCGCGTGCATAACAGGCCGGGCCAGGCCAGGCGCTGGCGCTTTCCGGGCCGATCTCCAGCAAACCGAGTGAATCCACACGCGCAATGCTGCCGCCCCCGGCACCGATCTCAATCATGTCGACCACAGGCAGTTTGACGGGCAGGCCGCTGCCTTTCAGCAAACGGTCGGCACGGCCTACTTCATAGTCGGTGGTAATCGAGGGTTCGCCCTGGCGTACCACGCAGGCCTTGGCGGTAGTGCCGCCCATATCGAAGGCCAGCACTCTGTTTTCCTGATTCTTGCGGGCAAACGCCGCCGTTGCGACAATGCCTCCGGCCGGGCCGGACTCAATGATGCGCGTCGGATAATCGGCTGCCACCTGCGGAGCCATCAGACCGCCATTTGATCCCATCACCAGCCAGTCAGAGGTAAAGCCCCCTTCGCGCAGCTTGTTTTCCAGCCGTGCCATATAGCGGCGGGCTTTGGGCTGGACAAAGGCATTCATCGCTGTCAGAACGCCACGGTCATATTCGCGGATTTCTCGCGACACTTTGTGTGACACCGAAATGGAGATGCCCGGCAGCTCACAGCTGAGGATCGCCTCGATGCGGTTTTCATGGTCGGGCCAGGCGTAAGCGTGCATGCAGAGCACCGCGACCGCTTCGTACTGCTGCGCACGCAGTTCGCCTGCGAGTGTCACCACTTCAGCCTCGTCCAGCGGCAGGATGACGTCGCCCCGCGCCGTAACGCGCTCGGTGATTTCATAAGCCTGAGAGCGCGGCAGCAGAGGCTGAGCCGGGGCACCATTGAGATCATAAATGTCGTAACGGTATTCGCGCCCCAGCACCAGCACATCGCGGAAGCCGCGCGTCACCACCAGTGCGGTTTTCGCGCCACGACGCTCCAGCAACGCATTAATTGCCAGGGTGGTGCCGTGGGTGATGGCGTGTATATCACCAGCGTGTAACCCCGCCATTTCCACCAGTTGAGTTAGCCCGGTGTAAGCACCTTCGGAAGGATCTTCCGGCGTCGTCAGAGTTTTGTGGCGCAGGGCATCACCTGTCACATCATTCAGAAGCACCAGATCGGTGAAGGTGCCACCAATATCAAACCCTATCCGCCAGGGGGATGCGTTTTTCATTATTCACCTCGAAATCCAGAGAGTTGGCTTAGTGCTGCTTACTCAGCTCTGAGTGGCTGACCTGCTGTTTCTTTCAGATAGAGTGCGCTGATCAGGGTCAGTGCGGCGGTGAAGATCACCATATAACTCGGAATGCTGGCGATGCCGGTCATGCCGATTAACCAGGTCATCAGTAACGGTGCCGACCCGCCAAAAATTACGGTGGAGAGGTTGAAGCCGATGCTGTACGCGCTGTAGCGCACATTGGTCGGAAACATTTCAGCCAGCGTGGCCTGAATCACCCCAGCATGCCCGGCAAAGGCGAACGCCAGCAGCATGGACGCCATACAGGCCAGCGGCAGCATCCCGAGTGTCAGCAGCCAGAAACAGGGCCAGGCCAGCACAGCCATCGCAATGGCGGAAGCAATCAACAGTGGTCGGCGGCCGAGGCGGTCAGAGAGCCACGCCATTAATGGAATGGCACCCACAATGGTAAGCAGGCCGCAGGCGGTGACCATCAGGCTTTGGATCTGCGTGAAATGCATCACCTTGTTGAGATAGGTCGGCATATAGACGAACAGGATGTAGTAACCGGGACCGTTCACCGCCGGAAGCGTGATCGCCAGCCCAATCGCTTTCAGATGGCGCTTAGAAGAAAGCACCTCGCGGATCGGGTTACGTACCACCCGTTTGCTGGCTTTCACCATCTGAAAGTGAGGCGTGTCTTCAATGCGGGTACGAATATAGACGCCGATCAAGGCCATCGGGATAGCCAGCAGGAACGGCACGCGCCACAGTCCGTTGTTCACCGCATCAATGCCAAAAACATTGATCAGTCCGCTGATCAGCAGGCTGCCAAACAGCAAGGCAATAAATGATCCCATCACCAGCGGTGACATCACCACGGCGCGACGATGGTCTTCCGCATATTCCGCCACAAAGGAACCGGCACCCGAGACTTCACCCCCGGCGGAGAACCCCTGCACAATACGCAGGAGGATCAGTAACGCTGGAGCGGCCCAACCGATGCTGTTGAAGTCAGGCAGTAAACCAATGGCGGCCGTCGCAAGGGAAATCATCAGTAACAGGATCGCCAGCAGTTTCTGACGCCCTATTCTGTCGCCCAGATAACCGCAGATCACGCCACCGAAGGGACGAACAATAAAACTTACCGTAAAGCCAACATAGGTCAGCATCAGTCCGGCATCCGTGGTGTTCATATCACTGGCCGAGAAAACCAGCACCAGCGAACTCACCAGCAGGCCATAAATGCCATAGTCATACCATTCAACAAAGGAGCCAACGCCACCAGCAAGTGATGCGCGGCGCACGACATTGTTCTTTGTTTCCCCATCCTTTGGCAAAGCGTAATCCATTGTCATTGCATGTGATTTCGTCATTGTTTTGCCCTGGCAGTCTGTGTATTTACCCGGTTGTTACCCCTGAACGGGGACGCTTTTTACTGATAATTCTGGGTGACTTCCGCCGTCATGGCCGCTTCACGGCGCGCCACTTCCTGCACGGCAACCAGCACCGCTTCTGCACGCCAGAAAGGGATAACGATGATGCCGTCAGCATCGCCGACCACAATGTCTCCGGCGCTGCACACGACACCGCCGATGGCCACCGGCTCGCCAATCACGCCAGGGCCATTTTTATACGGTCCGGCAGGCGTTGTGCCACGGCAGAACGTGGGTAATCCCGTTGACTCAATCACTTTGCGGTCACGCACGGCGCCATCAATCACCTGAGCGACTGCCCCGGCATGCTGGAAGCGCTGAGTGAGCTGTTCCCCGACCAGCGCACGGTCAAGGTGCCCCAGCCCGTTGATCATCATCACGTCACCCGGTTGGATGTGATCAAGCGAGAGGATGACGGCGGCGTTATCCCCGGCAGTGACCAGCACAGGAAAAGCAAAGCCGACGAAGTCGGTATTGCTGCTGACAGGCACGATGCCCGCATCACACATACTCAGCCTTTCCATCGCATCGCCAATATTGGCGACAGGGAATGCGGAAAAGGCAGAAAGCCATTTTCTGTCCGGGCGCTCCCAGGACGAAGAAATACGCACATCGGCAGTTTCAAGCGACATAATCGTTAACCTTTAAAATGAAAAATCCGTATCAAGTGAGAATCTTTTATCACTTTAAAAATTCCAATGACAATCATTTTTTTAACAGAATATTCATATTTGAAATTATGGCAAAAACAGACTAATCAGAAGTTACGGCAAGAAACAAACCTGCAACCAATTGTTTTGTATTCATTTATCAAGAAAGTTCACGGCATGCCATGTTGTGAAGAAAGGTTTTTTTTTAAAAAAAATGCGTAGCAACGCGAATATATGACTTTCTTATGCTGACTTTTGAAGTGGTGCACAAAAATAGTGCTTAGCGAAGAATTAATATGATGATTATCACAATAATGGTGCAGGGAGATGGAAATAATAAATTCAAAATAATAAGTAGTCCGACATTTCGACCTTTTCTATCGTCTCAATATTGGGCTGCATGCACAGTAATGGTGCTATGGCTTTTGGTGGCTGAAAGTCTGGCTACAGGTCTGAAGCCATTAGGATCTGGCGTACGGGTCGATCATCTTTTTCGATCGACCTGTAAAACAGGGGCTGCACCCTGCTCAACATCACGGGCAGACCGTGAAAAAGGTCTGCCCCTAAGGGGTCTGAGTTGTTTTCGGGTTGGGTGTTGACGTTGAGGCAGCATCCAGCCACGTTCAGCGCAGCAGCGCAACGCGCTCCAGATAACTCAGGCATAACAGCTCCAGTTGCCCCGCCAGGCGATCCACATCCTGCTGCTGAGGATCGCTTTCCAGCAGCAGGCGTATCGGCCCGACCAGCGCGCCAATAAAGACAAACGTCACCGCTGCCGTATCGGCAAACCGCCTGTCGCTGGCACTGTCGAGCATCGTTTCCAGCGCCCGGCGATTGCGCGCTTCCACCTCGCGGACGTAGCTGCGCGTATCCAGTTCGCTGGCGACGGCATACAGCGCCGCCGATTCGTGCAGGTTCTCGGTTTTCACCTGCATAAACACGCTGACAATATGTTTCACCATCACTGCCAGAGGCTGGCCCTGCACGGATAACGCGGCAGCTTCCATCGTATGTACCAGCTTTTCCAGATGCCGCTGTAACAGCGCAAACAGCAGCGCCTGCTTTTGTGGGAAATACTGATACAGCGTCCCCACCGACACGCCAGCCCGCTCGGCCACGCGGATCGTGGTCAGTCTAGGCAAACCTTCTGCCAGCAAAACCTGAATAGTCGCCTCGAGGATCACCTCAACGGTGGCCTGCGAACGCGCCTGCCGCGGCTGTTTCCGGGCCTTAAGCCCGCGTGCGTTGTCGTTAAGCATATGCGAATTCACAACCTGAATAATTATTCGTATTTTATTGGAACACCTTACGGTTTTTTCTACAACCTCGATCAGGAGCCTGACAATGACGATAAAAAATGCCGGAACATACGTACTTGGCGACCGCGTAGTCACCCGCATGGGTTATGGTGCGATGCAGCTGGCGGGTCCCCATGTTTTCGGGCCGCCGCGGGATCGCCAGGCCGCCATCGCCGTGCTGCGGGCGGTGGTGGAAAGCGGGATTAATCATATCGATACCAGTGATTTTTACGGCCCGCACATCACCAACCAGCTGATCGCCGAAGCGCTGCATCCCTATGCGGATGACCTGACGATTGTCACCAAAGTGGGTGCCGTGCGCGGCAGCGACGGTTCCTGGAACCCGGCGATGTCCCCTGCGGAACTGAAAAGTGCGGTGCATGATAACCTGCGCAATCTGAAGCGGAAGGTGCTGGATGTGGTTAACCTGCGGCTGATGTTTGATATGTTCCAGCCCGCCGAAGGGGATATTGAGGCCTCGCTGACCGCGCTGGTTGAATTGAAAGAACAGGGACTGATTCGCCATATCGGGCTGAGTAATGTCACAGCAGCCCAAATCGCCCAGGGGCGCAGTATCACGCCGATCGTGTGCGTGCAGAATATGTATAACCTCGCCCATCGTCAGGATGACGCGCTGATTGACCAGCTGGCACAAGACGGCATCGCTTTCGTGCCCTTCTTCCCGCTCGGCGGCTTCTCGCCGTTGCAAACCGCCGCACTGAGCGAGGCGGCCGTTGCCTGTGAGTCCACCACGCTTCAGGTAGCGCTGGCGTGGCTGCTGCAACGTTCACCCAATATCCTGCTGATCCCCGGCACCTCAACACTTGCTCACCTGAAGCAAAATCAGGCGAGCGCACAGCTCGAACTGCCGCCAGAAGTGCTGGATTCATTAAATCGCATCGGTTAGTTAAACAGCGACTTTACTATTTCCTGCAAAACTTGCCCGATATCGTGAAATAGATATCGGGCAAGCCCCTTTAGATCGGGAAAAAAACGGCAAAATGTAATACAACAACATCTTTACTCATTCGCTAGCAGAACTGACTGCCTCTCATCGTGGCATCAGAATACGTGCAGAAAGGATAAGGGACGATGTTGAAGGTGGTATCTGAAATCTGGAAAAGTTTTTCAGGTCATGTCGATCTGGCTGTAGGTATTTTCACTCTGACCGGCGTTGTTCTGAGTCTCTTCGCGCTTTTTTACAGTGCCAGATCGGCGAATGCAGGCAGAGTGAGTGCTCGGGCTGCAAAAGAAGCGGCTAAAGCGGCCAAAGACAGTGCCAGGATTGCACAGGAAGCGCTGGACCATGCGCGCAAAAGCAGTCGCCGTGAGGAATTTACACGGCTCTTTAATCAGCACAACACCCGGTTGGATATCGTCAAGACGTTCCTCGACGGGAATGAGGGTGCCGGATGGTTGAAAACGCTTACCGAATCTGTGGATCACCATGCAGCCTTCAATCTGGTGCAAACACACAGTGTTTTCAGCCCCTATATGCGCATACTGCATCAGCTCCTTAAGCATATCGACGATGATGTTGATGCTACGCCTGAGGAGCAGAAAAAAGATTACGCCCTCGTTCGCTCTCTTATCCACAATGAAGTGCTTTTTCTGATTGCCGTGAATACCAGCTATGTTATTGAGGATGGCGCAGAGAATGCGTATGCAGACTATCAGCGACTTCTCCAGCGGATCGATTTTTTCGAACACGCCCAGTTTTATCATGTCCTCCCAAGGGATGTCACTGATGGCAAAACTATCATTGATGATTCCTCTCGCTCAGCGTTGTCTGCCTTAAAACAGCAGTTCAATCATCTTATACGGATGGATAAAAACGTAAGCTGTCACGCAGAGGAAGTCATGTTCCACGTCCCAGTCATTCTCGCCTGTATCTTCGATAATCCGTGGCATGCCGCTTCCAAAAACTGTATCGAAAAATTTATCCATTCCATAGTGCCGACCTTTGAAGTGGTTAAGGCAAAATTTTTGGGAAATTACGCCAGAAATGTAGATGTTGCTTATATGTTCGGTAATATTATCGGGCGCTATGCGGTGCCCCTATCGGCCGATCTAATGGTTTCTGATATCAGTAAAAATAATATTACTCAGAAAGATCTGGACAGCTTTCCGGTTGCCAATGAGGCGTTTATCCGCTCAGCGGTTGCAGATTTAAAAACTGGAAAGCAGAACCCGGCAATGGAGGCATTCTACTGCAAGCTTATTGACCACCGCGTTTATCTCAGTTCTCCCTCTGATTTTGAACAACGTGCTCAGGACTTTTTGAGCTGGATTGGACATCTGCAGAAACTGGAAGAAGGCCATTTTACGCCACAGGTACAGGCAGAAGTGCAGCACTGGCAGAGTTTCCGGGATAATGTCCTGCTGCACCGACTGGCTTAACGCTACAATCGGGAAAAATGATAGGAAAGCCCTGGCAGATTGACAGTCGATGTCGTCATCTGCCACTCAATTTTTGCAATCGTTGTACTGGTGGTTTACACCCGCCCCGATTGTTCTTTTTCTCATGCTATTTCAGCCAATTAATAACCCTGCAAACTGTATTTAATAAGTAAATAAACTTAGGGGGTAATTAAAATAAACGTTAAGTAATTAAAGTAATTTAGTGATTTGATTTAAACATAATAAATAGTTATTAACTTTTCGTTAAATTGCGCTAAAATATCACCTCAATTTGTTAACCTATATTGATGCGTTATTTAAAATGTCTAACTCCAAAAAAACGATCCCCCTGCTTTCTCTGTCAGCTTTACTGGTCTGTACCAGTACCTGGGCTGAAACTCCTGCCACGCAGAAAACCGATGTACTGCTGATCGGTGGCGGTATCATGAGCGCCTCCTTAGGCACTTGGTTACAGGAACTTCAGCCAGGCTGGAAACAGCTGATGGTAGAAAAGCTGGACGGCGTGGCCCTTGAATCCTCTAACGGCTGGAACAATGCCGGTACGGGTCACTCGGCAAATATGGAACTGAACTATACGCCAGAGCGTCCAGACGGTTCTATTGATGTGTCCAAGGCGCTGGAAATTAACGAACAGTTTATGATTTCCCGTCAGTTCTGGACCGCGCAGGTGAAACGCGGCATTTTGAATAACCCGCACTCCTTTATTAATTCCACGCCGCATATGAGTTTTGTCTGGGGTGACACCAACGTCAATTACCTGACCAAGCGTTATGAAGCGTTACAGCAGACCACGCTGTTCCAGGGAATGAAATTCTCTACCGATCCAAATCAGATTAAGCAGTGGGCACCACTGACAATTGAAGGCCGCGATCCTAATCAGAAAATCGCTGCCACCTGGACCCCGGTCGGGACTGACGTTAACTACGGTGAAATCACCCGCCAGCTGATCGGCAGCCTGAAGAAAGATAAAAACTTCACCCTGGAAACCTCAGCAGAAGCGACCGATTTCAAACGTAATGCTGATAACTCCTGGCACGTGACCATCACCGATGTAAAAAGCGGTGAAGAGCACAGCGTTGATGCGAAATACGTGTTTATCGGTGCGGGCGGCGGTGCTTTGAAACTGCTGCAGAAAACCGGTATCCCGGAAGCGGATAACTATGCAGGCTTCCCGGTGGGCGGTTCGTTCCTCGTGAGCGAAAACCCTGAGATCACCAAACAGCATACTGAAAAAGTCTACGGCCAGGCCTCAGTGGGCGCACCACCGATGTCTGTACCGCATCTGGATGCCCGCTTCCTTGACGGTAAGCGCGTGGTACTGTTTGGGCCGTTCGCGACCTTCTCTACCAAGTTCCTGAAAAATGGTTCGCTGTTTGATCTGTTAAGCACCACCACCACCAGCAACTTTATGCCAATGACGCACGTCGGCATGGATAACTTCGACCTGGTGAAATACCTCGTCGGTCAGGTGATGCTGGATGACAACGACCGCTTCGAAGCGCTGAAAGAGTACTACCCGAATGCGCGTAAAGAAGACTGGAAACTGATTCAGGCTGGTCAGCGTGTGCAGATCATCAAGAAAGATGAAGAGAAAGGCGGCGTGCTGAAACTCGGTACTGAAATTGTGACCGATCAGCAGAAAACCCTGGCGGCTCTGCTGGGTGCTTCTCCGGGTGCATCAACCGCAGCCCCTATCACCCTGAACGTGATGAAAAAACTGTTCCCTGAGCAGTTCAATTCACCCGAGTGGCAGAGCAAGATCCGCACTATCGTTCCAAGCTATGGCCAGCAGTTAAATGGCAACGCCGCGCTGACTCAGCAGGTGTGGGATGATACCGCAGCGACTCTGCAGCTGGTGAAACCACCGGTGATTAATATGAATAACGCGCCGTCTGACGCACCTTCTCAGCCAGAGAAACGTGCCGAAAGCGCACAGCACGATATGGCGCTGTAACAGCCGCCAACAACCCTCCCCGGCATCGCGCCGGGGAGGGTTTTTACCTTCCGTACTTCCGCGTATTTCCCCTGCTCGCCTTTGATCTCAGCAAAAGCCGTTATATCTGGTGCCACTGGACAGATAAGCGTCGTCACTTCGCTATATGAATCAGCACATCCACTGAAAGGATCGTTTGGGAATGGGGGCGATTACCCTGTTCCTGCGAGGAACAGGGTAAAAACAGCATCAGCCTGCGGCTTTCTCTGTCAGGGTAAAGGCGGGTTTGTTTTTGGTGACGGAATAGGACACATGCGTTGCCTGTTCCGTTTTGGTGGTGACCTCCACCGATGGAATGGTCACGCGGCCCAGACCGAACAGTGTCTGAACATAGCCACCGACCTTATGCTTGCCTTCGGGGACAAACAGTTCTTTGTTTTCTCCGCGTGTCAGCGTACCGGCTTCGACGCCGTCGATGGTCACAATCACTGAGGAGCCATCGTCAGCACGGGAGATCACATGGGTGACGTTAATCTGCGTTGGGCCGGCGGCAAACTCAGAGACGGCCGGTGTCGCTTCGGCGGCAGACACGTCTACCGTTGCCGGAGCCTGAGTTGTTTTGTGGCTGCAACCTGCCAGCAGTAAGGTGGCCGTGAGCGCGGCGAGCGTGGAACGATAAAACATTAAGCGGTCTATCCTCAACATAATTTCAGACGGCTATAATACTCCCGCGTCAGGCTAAAAACACCCGTCTCTGATTAGGGTTGTTCTTAATTTACGAGAAGTTTACATCTGCTGTGCCCGGTTTGAACAAGATCCCGGCCTGCGGTCTATACTGCCCCACAGGATTTCTTATCAGGAGTATCTATGCACGGACCCGATCCCGCCACGCTTCACCCACTGCCCGGCTTTCCGCAGGTCTGCTTTATCAAAAATAGCGTGAGCAACCCCAATATCCTGATTGGTGATTACACCTATTACGACGACCCGGAAGGTGCAGAGAACTTTGATCGCAACGTGCTGTATCACTACCCGTTTATCGGCGACAAACTGATTATTGGTAAGTTTTGTGCACTGGCACGCGGGGTGAAATTTATTATGAACGGGGCCAATCATAAGACCTCCGGCCTCTCGACCTTCCCCTTCTTTATCTTCGGTAACGGCTGGGAAAGTGCTGCGCCGGAGCCTGGCGACCTGCCTTATAAAGGCGACACCTGCGTGGGTAATGACGTGTGGATAGGTTATGACTGCCTGATTATGCCCGGCGTCACCATCGGTAACGGCGCGATTATCTCGTCACGTTCGGTGGTGGTGTCTGATGTGCCTGCTTACAGCATAGTGGGAGGAAACCCGGCCAAGGTGATCCGTCAGCGTTTCAGCGATGAAGTGATTGCCGAACTGGAGAATATCGCCTGGTGGGACTGGCCGCCAGAGAAGATCACGCAGAATCTGGCGGCAATCAGCGGCGGCGATGTGGCGCGTTTACGGCAATAACTAATATGCCGGGTAGCAAAGTGTGGGGTTAATTTTATTCCAAACCCCACCCATTATTTAAATGAAGAAAAGAGACTTCCTTTCCGTTATTGTCCTTGTCTTTAAACGTTACCCATCCATAACCACTGTCATGCATCACCCAATCACCATATGAGCCGTCCTTAAAAGTCACCGTACCAGAGGCGATGCAAGGCGTGTAATACTCGTGCATCCATCCATAGCCGTTCTCTTCAGCTTTAGCGAAGTAGTTGATGAGTTTCTCTTTGGTGGGTTTAAATAATTTACATCCCTCGGCGTAGTGATAAGGATCTTCCTTATCGATTTCATCAAAATAACCACTCTTAATGATTTCTATATGTGCCACTTCTCTTGCTGCCTCAGCAGATAAGGAAAGTAGTGTTAATGCATAAAGTAAGTATTTTGCTATTCCCATTTTGCTGTACTCGCTTCCGTTTTGTTTTTCCTTCCTATATCAGGGTGCCTGTAGACCTCAGTCATAGGAACATTAAATTTAGAAGCAATTTCAGAAATGAGCCATTTTAGAGACTCATTTTGTTTTTCTGTAACTGCCTCATAAACCTCTTTATTTTTAGGGCCGACAGCACGTCCTACGATTTCGATGCCGATGCTGTCAGTGTTACCAGGAAAGCGATTAGGAAAGCTTTTTTCCTTCTCTAAATCTGAGATCTGTTTAGCAGTCGTAGCTCCCCACGCGCCTCCACGGTGCAATGCCAGCAAGCTGGTTTCGGTTGGTTGGCATGTTTTTTTTAAAATACATTTGGATTGCATTAATCCAACATGCCATGTGGTTTTTAATAGAGAGGCCGTTTGGTAAACCTTTCCATCCTTGTCTATTAAAAAATGAGCACCATTAGCAGACGTATTGTCATAGCTATTAAATGTACTCTGAGCAGAGGAACTGTCAGTTTGGTGGACTACAATTCCATTAACTTTATCCAGATTACCTTTTTCTATTTTTTTAAAAATTTTACGTTCAATTCTATCATCAAAAATATACCCATCTTCATCTATATACATCGCATATTCCTTTGCACGATAATAAATCACAGAGTTAGCGTTGATACCGAATTTCATAGCGACAACACCCACTTATCTCGTCTGCGCCTTAAAGCATCTCTATGAGTCAACAAAAGAGATAGATACCGTACCATCTATATGGTGGCAACGTCAGTCGTGATTTACCTGGAATACAAAAGTTTCTTATTAACCGGAGAGGAGCATTTCAAAGGATTTTTTTTGATATTGATCATATTTCTATAACCAAAAGTTATAAATAACTGAGGCTAATAAGGCCAGGTACAGGCTCGGTGACCGCGATCACGACACCGCTAAGAATCTTAAAAAACTTATGCGTAAGGTGATTACTCTTTCGTTTGCTCATCCCTGACTTTCACCCTGACGCTTACAGTTTTTATAAAGTCGCAGCTAATGCTTTAACCATAGACTCAATTAAACCACTGCTCGCATCATTATCACTACGCTGGTCCGTGCGGTTTTCTTCAGCGCTATTGTGTGGTTTATACAGTGATTCTTTAACACAGTACTTGATTCCATCATCATTGAGCGGATCATATTTTTCATTGACACCTTTCGTGGATACCCCCCCATAACCAATAGAATAACGTGTGATGGTAGGGTATTGTGACTCGTCAGGGAAATAGTAGTTCACCACTGAATAATCATTTTCCATAAAAATATCCGCCACTTTACTGCCAGCCTTTGTTTTTCGAACAGAATAGCCCCATTTTTCTTTCACTATCTTAAAGCCTCTTTTTTCCATTAAGGCATAGTCTTCACTGTGTTTTTTCCAGTTTTCTTCTGCGGCTTTAGTGGCAACTTCATCGACTATTTCGCGAGTAAATTTGTGCGTCACATCATTTTCATCTTTCAACTCGATACGTTCCGTCTTCATTATCAAACTTGGGGGTCTAGTAACTGGAGACCAGTGGTCGACAAGACAACTTGCTATCGAAGAAGGTGAACGTGTTGATTTGAAAACCGCGTCCGGCCCGGACTTGCGAATCGGGGCTTTTAACCGGGCAGTAGCTGGCACTGTTGATTGTGGCGTGACCGGAGGTGTCACCTGCGATTTTACTGGCTGCTGTTTTTCCGCCGGAGCTGTACACCCCGTTGATACCAGCACGCAGATCATCACCATTTTCTTTAACAATTTTACGACTCCATCGCGATTAATATCCCAAAAACGCGATTTTAGGCGATTCAATATTAGAAGTCATTAATGAAACTAATATAAATTGCATGTCAGAACTGAACGTGCAGCCAGCAGCCTTCCCGATGAGAATCGCTGCCAGCACTGGCGAAATCTTCACCGCATCACAAGGTTATGCCCCAAGTACTCGCCTGTTTTATTGCTTATTTGCGCATTTGATTTAAGTCACATACAACTAAAATAGTCTGATTACACACGCTTTTTACATCCGAACTCTGACTATAAGGTCTCTTTGCGTGGCAAAAATCTTCTTACGCAGCGGTAATCTCGACGCCATCCTCGCCCTCGGTGAGAACGGGCAGCCAGTTTATCTTTCGGCTTTGCAACTGCGCGAAACCCTGCGCCTGAGAAAACAATCGCAGGTCGCCGACTGCCTGGCCATCCCGCAGCCGAATGATGCCGGAGACCGCCTTGACTGGTACTCCCCGGTGGAGGGAAAAGTCACCTCCTGGGCCGCCGCCAGTAACAGCGCGCGTACCGCGGCACTGAATCAACTGCTGGCCTGCCAGACCACGATTGCCGACATTGGCGAACGTGCGCAGCAGTCGGATAAACCCAGCCAGAAACTGTTTGGCGCCCTGCTGAACAAAGCCCTGCAATTTCCCGATCAAAACTACGTTTACCTTGTCGGAGGCAAACCGGTGATTACCTTCTGGGGCTTTGTCAGCCTGGATAAAAAATCACGTCAGGATGTCTTCGACTGTCTGCGTACTGAAGAAGACGATGTGCCGTCGCTCGGTCTGTCGCGCCTGGCCCCTGCTGCTGCTGCGCCGCTGGTTACGCCGACATCGATTGCCGCGACAGTCTCCCCGGTGATTGCCCCGCTGATCGCGCCCGAACCTGTTGCTGCCGCGCCCGTTCCGGTGCCGCCTCCGGTGGTGGTTCCGCCGATGCCCGCACTGGACATTATCGATGAGCCAGAAGCGGTTGCAGAAGCCGAACCCGAAGCACCAACACCTGCCGCTGTGGTCACCAAACCGAAAGCTAAAATCTGGCTGCGTTACAGTTGGGTATTGCCCGCCGTTGCCCTGCTGATCACTTTTGGTGTGCAGCTGAAAAACCGCAGCGATAAACCCGCAGAAGAACCGCATGAAGCGTCCGCCAAACCAGCAGCTGAACCTCAGCCCGTGGTCGCCGCCCCTGCGGCGGCTCCGGTGAAAACCACCACCCTGCCGCTGGCCGCCGCGGTGATTGCGCCTGTTCCTGCTACCCCAGAGGCGGCACCAGCAGAGTCTGCTCCGGCACCTGACGCGGTCGCGGATGCGCGTCCGGCTGGCAAAGATGACCTGGTGATGCCGCAGGATGCGGTTAAGATTGGTTCAACGAAATTCCTCAACGGCAACTGGCGCGTGCTGGTGCAGAAAAATCTGCCGACCGGCACCCCGCCGATGCTGAAATATCAGCTGAAAAACGGCAAAGGAACCGCCCGCATTACCCAGGGTAGCGGCGTCACCTGTAAAGTGGATGTGTTTGCCGGGCTGATGTCTTCCGGTAACCTGGTGATTAACAGCCGCACCAAAGCACGCTGCACAGACGGTTCCCGCTATCAGATGCCGGAACTGGTGTGTAAACAGGGGCTGACTGGCGCTGCCGAATGCAGCGGTCGCTATAACGAAGACACCGTGCTGCCAATGACCATGAAGCGTGAGAGTAAATCATAATGCTGGCGACAATTGCTGATTTCAAACCGAATATGACGCTGGTACAGAATAGCGGCATTCAGTTCCTCGACTTTGCGTTGAACCCGGATCTGAACGCTGACTGGCCGGGAAAATTTGTCCGCCAGACCGCAAATGGCCCACTGCTGCGCCTGAATTATCACGCGCAGGCTGGGAAATATCTGCTGCCACAGGCGGCGGGCACGCCACCGGAAGTGGTGAAACCCGAATTCAGCTTCCCGCTGGCACAGTCACTGACGCTGCTTAATGGCCAGTGGTTACCGCTGCCGTTCTTCCGTTTTAATCCTCCCCGCACCTTTATTGGTGGCCCGGATAACTGGGCACGCGTGCGCGTCGTGGCGCTGGCTACGCCGGACGCCAATGGCAACACTCACCGCGTGGTGCTGGCGTTTGATACCAAAGTCTGGGCCGATGGCGAGGATGAGTCGCTGGCGCTGAATGTCAACGATGTGAAAAATGGCGTCAGCTTTGCGCTGGCCCATCGCAGCGATGAGCTGGGCGAGTTTCTCGATCACACCTGGATCGACGGCTGGCTGCGCGAGGCCTTTACTCAGGCGGCCACCACGCTGGAACAGCGCCCGCAGGTCAATATCAAAGCGTCACTGCGCGAGTTTGAGTATCAGGCACACTATCTGAATATTCTGCATCTGCTCGGTCAGCAGCTGTCCGTGCCGGAGCTGAAAATCAGCGCAGCCACTCTTCAGGAACCCGCCATTGCCGTTGATTTAATCCTCGACGTCGGCAACTCGCACACCTGCGGCATCATGGTGGAAGATCATGTTGACGATCATCAGGGGCTGAAACACACCTACGAATTGCAGATGCGCAACCTCAGCGAACCGCATCAGCTGTATAACGAACTGTTTGAGAGCCGCGTGGAGTTCGCCCAGGCCAGCTTTGGTAAGCAGAACTTCTCGCTGGAAAGTGGCCGCGATGATGCCTTTATCTGGCCATCCATTACCCGCGTGGGCCGTGAAGCCGGGCAGCTGGCGTTACAGCGCCTCGGTACCGAAGGCGCCACCGGTCTCTCCAGCCCGCGTCGCTATCTGTGGGATGAAGAGAGCTACACGCCCGGCTGGCGCTTCAGCCGCACGCCGGGCAATGTGTTGCAGGAGCCGCTGGCGACTGCGCTGCCGCTGACCTATCTGATCAATGACGAAGGCCAGCCGCTGTACAGCATTCCGCTGGAGGATCGCCTGCCGGTGTTCGCGCCGCACTACAGCCGCAGCTCGGTGATGAGCCTGATGCTCTCTGAACTGCTGGCGCAGGCGCTGTTACAGATGAACAGCCCGTTACAGCGCCAGAAGATGCTGCACAGCAGCGCCCCGCGCCAGCTGCGCAATATTATCCTCACCCTGCCGTCGGCGATGCCGAAGCCGGAGCGTGAAATCTTCCGCCGCCGGATGCTGGAAGCTATCGCGCTGGTGTGGAAAGCGATGGGCTGGCACCCGATGGATGATGATTTCACCAGCGCCGCCGATAAAGCCAAAAGCAGCGTGCCGGTGCCGGATGTACAGATGGAGTGGGATGAAGCCACCTGCGGGCAGATGGTGTATCTGTATAACGAAACCCAGGTGAACTTTGGCGGCCGCGCCGAAGCCTTCTTCGCCAGCATGGCGCGCCCTGACCGCGCCCGCGCCGCCGATGAGCAGGCGGGCAAAACCCTGCGCATTGCCTCCATTGATATTGGCGGCGGCACCACCGACCTGGCAATCACCCAATACCGCCTGGATGATGGCGTGGGCAACAACGTCAAAATCATGCCGCGCCTGCTGTTCCGCGAAGGCTTTAAGCTGGCAGGTGACGATATCCTGCTGGATGTGATCCAGCTGTACGTGCTGCCTGCCTTGCAGGCGGCATTTAAGCAGGCGGGAATGGTCAACCCGGAAGCGGTGATGACGCGTCTGTTTGGGCATGAAGGCCGCCTTGACGGGCACTCGACGCTGCGTCAGCAGGTGACATTACAACTGTTTATTCCGCTGGGCCAGGCGATCCTCGAAGCCTATGAAACCTTCGACCCGCTCGATCTGACGGCTGAAATTGATGCCCGCTTCGGTGAACTGCTGGCGCAGGCGCCGACGGAAAAATTACTCGACTATATTAACCGCGAGATCCAGCGCGAGCTGCCGGGCGAAGCCAAAGGCTTTGATATTCTCGCGGTGCCGCTGATTGTGCGCCTCAGCAAGCTGCATGCGGAGTTTCTCTCCCCGCGTATGAATATCACGCACAGCCTGCGTTCCATGTCCGAAGTGGTGGCCGTTTATGATTGTGACGTGCTGCTGCTGACCGGGCGCCCTTCGCGTTTTCCTGGCGTGCAGGCGCTGTTCCGCCATCTGCAACCGCTGCCGGTGAGCCGCATTCTGTCGCTGGACGGTTACCACACCAATGACTGGTATCCGTTCAACAAGCAGGGAAAAATCGAGAACCCGAAATCAACGGCGGCTGTGGGTGCGATGCTCTGCCTGCTGTCGCTCGATCTGCGCCTGGCGAACTTCTGGTTTAAGGCCGGGGATTTCCAGCCGTATTCAACCATCCGCTATCTGGGAATGCTCGACGGCACCGGCGCACTGACGGCCGATAACGTCTGGTACAGCGATATCGATCTCGATCAGCACAATTTCACGCTGGATGTGCGCAGCCGCTTCCAGGTGCGCGGGGCCATCACGCTTGGCTTCCGTCAGCTGGATAATGACCGCTGGCCTGCTTCGCCGCTGTATACACTGACCATTGTCGATCCTCAGCTGGCGCGCAGCGTGGCGGGCGATAAAGTGTTACGTATCAAGCTGGCGGTCACCCGTCCGTTTGGTGAATTTGGCCCGGAACGGTTTGATATTGCCGATGCCACTCTGGATGATGGCAGCCAGGTGCCGCTGGAGCATCTGCGCCTGCGTCTGAATACGCTGGCCAGCAGCGCTTCAGGTATGGCGCATTACTGGATTGACAGCGGGAGCGTCTACAAGAAATGAAATCTCTTAATAAAATCCTGACCGCCCAGGCGAATAAAAAACGTGATGCCCTGACGCAGGGCATTGAGCAGGCGCTGGCCTGGCTGGATGTCAACCGCCCGCAGGCACCGCGCCTGAATATGGAAGCCGATCGTCTGGCGATCAAACTGCTGCGCCAGCATAACCATGCCAGCGTGCTGGCACGAAATACCCCGCAGAACTGTGCCATCGGGCTGTTTGGCCTGGCCCAGGCGGGCAAGTCTTATCTGATTGGCGCACTGGCATCCAGCGAAAAAGGCCGCCTTGAATGCGCACTGGGCAACAGCGTGGTGGATTACACCAGCCAGCTCAATCCACAGCAGCATACGGCGAATCTGGTGCAGCGCTTCAGCGGCCAGCAGCAGAGCAGCGACAGCAACTGGCCGGTACAGCTTGCCCTGCTGACCGAATGCGACCTCGTGGCGGTGCTGGCACTGCAATACGCTCAACGCGGCAGTGACACTGTCACGCCACTGGATGAGCCGCAGCTGGGTGAGCGCGTGCAAAACGTGGCGATGTACCGCCAGCCGGAGGCGGTTGCAGGCATTAACCGCCATCAGATGGTGGCGTTGTGGGATTCACTGACCATCAGCCTGGCGCGCAACAGTGCGCTGGACAGTCATTTCTGGCCGCAGGCCGTTGAACTGGCGCCGCAGCTTGGCGTTGACGATCGCGCCAGACTTTTCTCTCTGCTGTGGGGCGAAGATCGTCAGCTGACGGCGCTGTATCGCCAGCTGGCCCACGTGCTGCATCACCTCGCCTGCGTGCCTCAGGTGCTGGCACCGTTAAGCGTGCTGGATGAACCCTCTTACAGTCTGTTAAACAGCTCCGGTGTCAGCCAGTTTAATGCCACTGCCGACCTGACGTTGCAGGTGGTGCCGCGTCATAACGGTCGCGCACTGCCTCCGGTCAGCGTGGCGCTGGCCGAACTGACGCTGCTCAGCCGCGAAGTGCTGCTGCCGCTGTACAGCGCGCCGCGTGAAGAGCTGTTTACCGAAGTCGATCTGCTCGATTTCCCAGGCTTTATTGATTTAACCGTGTTGCCCGACGACGAGCATCATGAGCTGGCGCTGGAGTTTTTACAGGCACGTCGTCCGTTCCTGTTACAACGTGCGGCGATTGAGCAGGATGTGACCCATCTGCTGGTGTGCAGCGCCTCGGCGCACCGTAATGAAACCCGTCAGATTGGCCGCCTGCTCGACTTCTGGGTGAAGCAGACCCAGGGCGAAACCACCGCGCAGCGCAGCGGGCGCAAACCGGGTTTGATCTGGGCGATGACACCGTTCGATCAGCGCATTACCCACGGTCACAATCATGATGCCGCCGTGCAGCGCTTTGTGGGTAACCCCGGTGACGCCTGGGGCGCCATGCTGGCGATGGATGAGAAAGGCGTGCAGCGCATGGCCGGTTATCTGGTCAATGAAGTGCGTGCCGACAGCAAACTGGCGCGGATTGCCACGCAACGTGCCGAGATCCAGCGCGAACTGAGTGAAAACCTGCTCGGCCGCTGGTATCAGGCAGCCGAAGGGGAAGATCCGGCGGAACGTCTGCGTATTGCGGAATCCCTGCTGAAAGCCCTGCAAACCCGTACCGGGGTACACGGCGAGCTGCTGGAGCGCCTGGTGCCGGTGCGTGATACGCTGCGCCATCTGTTCCTGCAACGCCAGATGCGCACCGAACGCACCGCCGCCGATGAATACAGCATCAGCGAAGACGATCCGTTTGGCATCGGGATGACCATCGATCTGCTCAGCGACGAGCCGCTGACGGCTGTGCAGACCAGCTATCACAGCGTGCCCGCCGTCGATCAGGAAGCGGAGTTTGCTCAGAGCGTGTATCGCCACTGGGTGAACCAGCTGCGCCTGCTGCCGGATAACGGTCCTTTGCTGGAACTGCTGGGCGTGAGTAAACCAACGCTGGAGATGCTGACGGAAGAGCTGATCACCGCCAGCGTGCGCCAGGAACTGGAAAATTCACTGATGCGCGTGCTGGCCGACAGCGATGCGCAGGGGCTGCCTGCTGAACAGATTGCCGACCGCCAGGTGTCCAGGGCGCTCAGCGTGCTGGGTGATTTTGTTGCCTGGCTCGGGTTCCAGCAGTTGCCGGAAGCCCAGCGCCCGGAAAGCCGTATCAACCGTGGACAGAAGATTTTTGCCAAACCGGAAGCGCAGACCGTCAACCTCGGGCCGGGCCAGCGTCTGACGCGTCTGGCACTGAAGCCCAACAACCATGCGGCGTTTTATATCTACGACTGGCTGGTGGGGTTAAATGAGATGATTGTGCAGAATGCCGGTTATGCCGCGTCGCGCGAAATCAGTCTGGAACAGCGCGAGAAGCTGGCGCAAATCCTGAAGCTTATCCGCCGCTAATCCCCGGCGGGCATTCGGCTGACACGTACGCTGAATGCCCCGCCGGTTTCCTCTTCCGCTTCCTGCATCACCGCTAGAATACGCGCCAGCGCCACCTGCTGCGGATGCCTGTCCAGATGACGCAGGGTGATGCGCACCGGCAGTGCAATCCCCGCCGTTAACATATCCCACAGCGCATCGAGATTGTTGCCGAAATAGCTCAGGTCAAATTTCAGCGCAAACTGACGGTAAAAATCTTCGCTGTCGCGCACCTGCTGGAGATCAAACGTCACCATCTGCATTTCAGTTCACCTGCTCAAAGTGACGATAATGGTCGCGGGTCACATAGATCAGCCCATCGCTGGAATAGAGCATGCGATCCGTTCCGCGCCGACCGCACTGATAGTTGACGTCAGCCTCAAACCAGCGCCGCCCGTTTTTCTCCGGCAAGCCCCCTTCACGATTACTGAAGCGATCGCCTCCGATGGCCCGGCCTGGCAGCACATCGCACAAATTACCTTTGGAAGGATCCCAGCCCTGACGCCGTGCATCTCCTTTGCGGAGGTAATAGTCCGGCAGCCGCTGGTGCTGATGTAGATAGTCCGCCACGCGCTGCTGCTGCGTCAGCGTGCTGATGTCGTTGCTGCTGCTCTGTGGGCTGGATGCGCTCTGTTCATGGCGGGTGACGGGCGCCCGCGACTCGCCCTGCTGGCGCAGACCGGCGTAGCTGGCAACAATCGCTAAGATGGCGGCAATAATGAGTTTTTTGTTCATCTGGGCATTTTAGCAAAACGGCGATATCAGGCGAGGGGAAAAACAGAGGATCAGCACACAAAAGATTGGCGAAGTTATGTCGCCAGTGAAGCGTCCATACACCTATTTCCGATGTCGTGGAAGTTCGCGATGATAGGCGCTCCGGGCCTTACGCCGGACCATAACACCTGTTCATCTGCACGCTTTCCATTAGGGTTTTTTATGCAAAATAAAAGCACACTGCTTTTACTGGCTCTGTCTGTCGCCGTTTTCGGGGTGATCACCACGGAGATCGCGATTATCGGCCTGCTGCCAAAGCTGGTTTCACAACTTCATGTCACGCCGACTCAGGTCGGGTTCCTCGTCAGTATTTATGCGGTGATTGTGGCGATCACCGGCCCGTTTATTACGCTGCTGCTGTCAGGGTTAAATAAAAAAAAGGTGCTGCTGACCATTCTGCTGGTGTTTATCGTTTCTAACCTGATTTATGCCACCACTGATGCTTTTAATATGATGCTGCTGTTTCGCATTCTGCCCGCCCTCGCGCATGCGGTGTTCTTTGCCGTGGCGCTGGTTGTGGCGGCGAACGCGGTGCCGAAAGAGCAAGCGGCGGGTGCGGCGGCAAAAGTGTTTGCCGGGGTGGCGATCGGGCTGGTGCTTGGCGTGCCGCTGAGCTCGCTGATTGCTGAACATCTTTCGCTGGCAGCGGCGTTTTACTTCGGGGCGGCGGCCTGCGTGCTGGCGCTGATCGGCGTGTTGTGCTTTATGCCGTCGATGCCTGCCACGCAAAAGGTGTCGTTTGCCAGCCAGATTTCTGTGCTGCGCAAGGGGAAACTCTGGCTGACGATTTCGACCGTCACGCTGGTGTTTGCCGCGATGTTTTCCAGCTTCAGCTACGTGGCGGATTACCTCTCCCGGGTTACTCATCTGGGGAATAATAGCATCAGCGCGATGCTGATCCTGTTTGGCCTTTGCGGGTTTATCGGCAATTTCGTCTTCAGCCACTTCCTGCAAAAAAGCGTGGTGAAAACCACCCTGTTTTACCCGCTGCTGTATACGCTGATTTTCCTGCTGGTCTGGCTTTTTGGTTTCTCACTGCCTGCCATGTGCCTGCTGACGCTGTTCTGGGGCGTGTTTCACTCCTCCGGTCTGGTGGTCAGCCAGACATGGTTGATGCGTGAAGCCAGCGAAGCGCCTGAATTTGCCAACAGTCTGTATATGTCCTTCTCCAATCTCGGCATCACCATGGGTTCTCTGACAGGCGGCTGGTTTATTGCCCATCTGGGAACGCATTCCGTGGTGCTGAGTAGCGTTATTTTTGCGCTGCTGGCCTTTGTCAGCATTGTGATCAAGCAGCGTTCAGATGCCAAAACCCTGACAGTACTGGCACAGCACGCCCGCTAAACGGCCTGCCACAAGACAGCGGCAGAGTAGAATTTATGGCAACACTGTTCGGAACAGACAGCTATTTTCTCTGCCGCTTCCTGCCCCCATCATAAAGGCAACCTGATGAAACTAAAGGAGAAAAACATGGACAAACTCTTTACCCCATTCACCGTCGGTGATACCGCCCTGACTAATCGTATCGTCATGGCACCGATGACCCGCTCGCGGGCCAGAGACGGTGATAGCGCCGATGATCTGACCGCAACGTATTACCAGCAGCGGGCCTCCGCCGGGCTGATTATTTCCGAAGGTGCGCAGATCTCCGTTCAGGGCCAGGGTTACCTCTACACACCTGGCATTTATAACGACGCGCAGGTTAAGGGCTGGGAAAAAACCACCCAGGCCGTGCATGATAAAAATGGCAAAATTTTTATCCAGCTCTGGCACGTTGGCCGTATTTCGCATGCCAGCCTGCAACCTGATGGCCAGGCGCCCGTCAGCTCGGTTGCCGTGCGGGCGCAGAACACCAACTGTTATGCCCTGGACGATCAGGGGCAGCCAGGGCAGGTACCGGTTTCCACTCCCCATGCGCTGACGCCCGAAGAAATAAAGGCAGTGGTACAGGACTACGTTCATGCCGCTGAAAATGCTATTCGTGCCGGGTTTGACGGCGTGGAGATCCACGCGGCAAATGGCTATCTGCTGGAGCAGTTTATTAACGGCGGCCTGAATACCCGTGATGACGAATACGGCGGGAGCGTGGAAAACCGTCTGCGTTTTGTACTTGAAGTCACCGATGCTATCGCGCAGGCGATTGGTGCAGAAAAAACGGGTATCCGTCTGGCACCTTTTGGCCGCCTGTTTGATATGCACGCGTTTGAGGGAGAGGAAGAGACATGGCTGGCACTGGCGAAAAAACTCAGCGAGCGCAATCTGGCTTTTGTACACCTCAGCGATCAGCAGACGCTGGGTGCACAGGCCATTCCTGATGGTTTTGTCGAAAAATTCAGAGCCGCTTATGACGGCACACTGATTATCGCCGGTGGCTTTGATAAGCAGCGTGCCGAAGCGTATTTACAGGAAGGCAAAGCCGATCTGATCGCCTTCGGCCGCCCTTTTATCGCTAACCCTGATCTTGTCGAGCGCCTGGCCCATGACTGGCCGCTCAATGAGGTTGATCGGGCGACGATGTACGGCGGCAATGAGAAAGGTTATACCGACTATCCGTTCTACACGGATGCGGCTAACAATACGTAATCAGTCCAGCTGGCCGTCTTCTGCTGCCTTAATCAGGGTATCCACCACGTGGCGTATCTTAGGCAGCAGTTGACGGCTTTTCGGCCACAGCGCACTGACCGGCATTTCGCCGCCGGAGTGGCCGCTTAACACCTCTCGCAACTCGCCATTTTCCAGATGTTTTCCCACCAGCCAGAGCGGCAGTTGCGCCAGCCCGCATCCGGCCAGCGTCGCGGACAATATCGCATCGCCATCGGCAAACTCATGCGTTGGCGGCGGCGTATAGCGCGTCACCTGCCCATCGGCTTCCTTCAGCAGCCACGAGATCGGCTGGTTGCGGCGGAACCCGAGTACGCAGTGATGCTGGCTCAGCTCTTCCACCGATTGTGGTTCACCTCTGTTCTGCAGATAGTCCGGCGCGGCGCAGATCACCAGTTTTTGCGTGGTCAGCCTGCGTGCCACCAGCCCACTGCTGTCGGCCAGTTCACCAATGCGGATCACCAGGTCGATGCCCTCTTCGATCGGGTCGACAAAGCGCTCACTAAAGGTGACTGTCAGTGCCAGATCGGGATAGCGGCGGGTGATGCTTAACAGAATGGGAAGAATGCGCTGTCGGCCGAAGGCGGCGGGTAAATCCACCCGAAGCCGCCCCGACGGATGGCAGATATGCGAGGTCAGCTCGGCTTCTGCCTGCTCAAGGATATCCATCGCATTCTGGCAGCTGATAAGAAAACGTTCACCTTCCGGGGTCAGGCTTAATCTGCGGGTGGAACGCTGAAAAAGCGTCAGCCCCAGCCGCTCCTCAAGGCGCCCGACACTTTTTCCTACGGCGGATTTTGTCAGGCCCAGCCGTTCGGCGGCGGCCGTAAAACTGCCCTGCTGCGCCGTGGTAACAAAGGCGGTGATGCCGCCCAGATGATCGGTTTTACGCACAGATTTCTCCTCTTCAGCCTGCTTGCGGGCATCAGCTTACCCTTTACTGCCTGGCTTCATTGTAGAATCTATGTCCGAAGAGTGGTGAGCGAAAGCGGATTATTGCGCGCTGACGCTAAAAAGAGAGGGCAACAATAGCGGGGAACCGGCCCCGTATTCACAGGGCCGTAGAGGTGGGAGGATTACTTATCTTCGTACTTTTTCATATTGTCCGGGGTGACCAGCTCAAACGGGATCCAGTGATAGGAATCGAGTTTTTCGCCTTTGATCATACGCTGGGCCACATCGACTGAGGCTTTGCCCTGGCCTACCGCATCCTGGAATACCGTCACCTGCATTTTACCGGAGGACATCGCTTTCAGGCCGTCCGGCGTCGCATCAATCCCGCCCACCAGCACTTTGCTCTCTTTTTTACCGGACTGTTGCAGCGCCATAATGGCACCGATCGCCATTTCATCGTTGTTGGCGGCCACGATATCGATCTCTTCTCCGTTGGTGATCCAGCTCAGCATCAGGTCCATGCCTTCGCTGCGCGAGTAGTTAGCGCTCTGCTTTTGCACCACCTTCATTTTCGGGTATTTGGCCACCACCTGCTCAACATCTTTGGTACGTTGCAGCGCACCCGCATCGCTGAGGTTACCGATCATCACGCCCACTTTGCCCTGGTAGTTAGCCAGCCGCGCCAGCTCTTCCATCTGCAGGGTGCCTGACTGCTTTTCGTCAGAGCCTACAAACACCACGCCCGGCGGCAGTGTTTTATCACCCGGCGTGCGGTTGACATACACCAGCGGCACTTTCGCCTGGCTGACCAGTTTGGTCATCGCCGGAGTGCCCGCCGAGTTGACCGGGTCCACGATAATCGCATCTACACCGGCACTGATAAAACTCTGAACCTGATCGGTCTGACGCCCCACGTCGCCGCGTGCATCTTCAAACTGTACGGTGATCCCGCGCGCCTTCGCTTCTTTATCGATCGCCTGGCGAATAATGGTCAGGAAGTTCTGGTCGAAGTACGCCATCGAGACACCAATGGTTTCAGCCAGTGCCGACGTGGAGCAGCTCAGCGCCGCAACCAGCAGCAGTTTTTTCATATGTTTCATTATTATTCTCCAAAGGCAGCAAGATGTTCGCACGGGGTAAATGAAATTTAATAACCGCCTTTAGAGAATAATGAAATAAATGATTTGTCAGCAATCTAAATTTAACGAAACCATAACATCGGTCACGCTTTACCGTTAAGCGCCATTGCCTGGGTTATACTGTGCTCCCTTTCTATTGGACTGAAAGACGTCTTGCTAAGGAGTCAGCATGTCGACATTTATCCTCACAGGCCTGCCAATACTGGCTATCGGACTGTTCTTTATCGCCCTTTTCTTGCGTAACAAAGACAAAAACTATCTTATCCCTGGCGGGGTAATGATGATGGCGGGCCTGGTCAATCTGGTGGTTGGCATTATGGTGAGTTAAGAAAAAATTATATTTCCCATTCTGGCTGGCGCTTTTATGACCTGTGACTATTCTTAGCTCGGGATCATTGCTGGTTCCGTTAATGGTGCAGATTATACCGCCCGGCGAAAGCCGGGTTTTTTATGCCTGGCGATCGGAGACTGACTCCCTTGCCTGACCGATTCACCGCAGGCCAGACAGCACATTATGCCAGAGTCGAAATGATAGCCCTCGAGGAACGCGAGACCGGGCATCGAAGAAGCAGCATGTTTATGCTATTGATTGCCTGATAATTATACGGTTGGCAGCATAAAATAAAATTCCGGTAAACACCCTGTTAAACACTTCAGCCTCTGCGCCACACATGGCAAGATATCCCCCTATCAACGCAGGATGTCGTCGCCATGAACAAGAAAATTATTACTGTTGTCGTTATTGGTTTTGGATTGGTTGCCTGGTACTTCGGGGCAGAACTGCAGGAGTACATCAGGGAAGGTTTTGCACCTCCGCAGTAACAACGAAGCCCCGGACGATGCCGGGGCTGACGTTTAGCTAACTCAGTATCACATGTACGCCAGTGTGAAGACGGCAATGGCACCGAGAGGACCTGCCATCACAGGGACGCGCGTGGCAATCAGGCTGGAGGTGAACCTGATAACATTCGGGCCTGGGTATAACGGATAGTCGCGTGCTTCGTTCACTGGCACAATATTGCCGCTCTCGTCTCGCAACTGAACACCTACCGTGGGATTGGTTGTGCCAATCACCCCATTGATGACGTCGGAAGCAATGCCGTTAAAAGTGATACGAACTTTTTGTGCATCCTGGTTATTAAAGCGCATTTCAAACATCACGACTGAGGCCGTTTCACCCACCACAGGAAAATGATGTTCACTCACCTGCCCCATATCAACATGAATATCTTCAGTTGGCCCCGTAACGCCCGATTCAATAGCACGACGGACGAATGGGAGGGTCATTGATCCACTAATCACTGCTGCGTTGAAATTAACAATTCCGTTAGTCATACGAACTCCTTTAATACAACCGTTAATAAATAATGAGAGTGTTTAACTTGGTTATTACTCAGCGCCAATAACGCCTTGCAGCTATAACACCACGTGGTGATTTATTGTGCGATGGAGGGGTGTTGTGTAAGGTGTGGCAGGAGTTTTGTGGGGAATTGTGACTTATAGGGTAAATAAATGATGCCGGATTGGATACTCTATGAGTCAGATCTTCAGAACGAACACTCACAGTTCATCCAATAATTCTCAGATATCGAAACCGCAAGGTTGTACCATTTTCTTATTGAATATCTAACTAATAAATTGGCCGTACCGGCTACGATTACCGCTGGTGCCATGTGTGGTTTTTTGGGTAGAGGGCAAAGGCACCGCAAGATTGATTTCATATTTAACTATTAAACACCTAATTTAACTCTTTCCCACTCCTTCTTTAAAATACACTGAATGATTCGGGTGAAATCATTAGTTGCAAGATTAAGCTCAGGGAACAATCCTTCATAAACAACACCATCATCTATAACTTTTTTCAAAGCATTTGAATTTAAATTTAAAATACGACCAAAAACACCGCTAACATTTTCAAAATCATCTTCAAGTGGATTTAGCATCATATTTATTTTTGTGGAAAGAAGCCTTACCATACCTAGAGAATTATTCATTCTAATCCGAATGGCTTCGCGAGCTATAAAATTACTTTCTCTAGCACCGGTATCATTAATTTTATTTCCAAAGTTAACATTGAAAGCATAGTCAACTGTGTCAGAGATAGCTTGATGTGCCGCCGCAACAAACTCTGCGCTATAATCTCTGAGGGAATTTATCCATGCTTGTCGATTTGCAGATAAAACCTGCATATTGAAACTCTGCTTTGAAATCAATAGCTGAATTTCTCTATCTTGTGCAAGCGACTCCTGTTGAGCAAGACGTTCAGTTTGTAAAAAATCATGCTGCGCTGCTCTTTCTTTTACCAAAAAGTCCTCTTGAGAAGCCCTTTCTTTTCTGGTGTTATCCGCATTACGCTTAAAAGTCCATATAGCAATTGCTGCAGGAATCAGACCCGCAATAATACTTACTATTACTGTTGAAATTGTCGACGTGTAATCAGGCGGGGAATCAATAACAATTTTAGGAATTGACTCCAACGCAAGGCTGACACGCTCTGCTATTTGATTACTACTGAGTTCAAAAGGTATACCTTTCCAATACATACCATCCTCCTTATACACATTGGTGAATCTCGTCGATTTCCCATGCAGTATTAACGATTATCTTCTCAAGAGTCCATAGTAAATCTGAGCTACGCTGGTCATCCGGAACGCCGCCTGGCTTCATAAACAGCAGTCGTTATCCGAGCGCTTATACCTGGAACAGGAACAAGGTATCGATACGCAGACCCTTGTGGACCATCAAAGCAAATTAACAACCGATAAGTATAACGATGGTCGGGATGAAAATAGAAACTCACCCATAAACCACGCCCATCACCAGCATAAACAGCGGTGTCGTTAGCGCTGAGAACAGCGTGGTCAGCAACATGCTCGTCGCCGCTGGCCCGGTGAGAGCGTTAAACTGCTGCGACATCAAATACACGTTTACGCCCACGGCCATCGAGGCCAGCAGTACCACCACTTTACTCTCCAGCGGCGGCAGCCCAATCATCCAGGCCAGCCCCCACACCACCAGCGGTTGCACGATCAGCTTGATGGCGCTGAGCGCATAGCTGATGGCCAGCCCTTCTTTAATCCGGTAGCTCGCCAGGCTCATGCCCAGTGCCACCAGCGCCAGCGGCACGGCGATCTGTCCCAGCATGGTGACGGGTTGGTCAACGAAGACAGGCAGCGGCAACCCGGTCAGGCTGAATAAGGTGCCGGAGAGGATGCCGATAATCAGGGGGTTTTTCAGTACGCTGAGCGCGGTATTCCCGAAGCCTTTCAGGTTGAGCGCGCCGTGCTTAAACCACTCCACCGACACGGTTGCCAGCGTCCAGAGAATTAAGCCGTTAAACACCAGCACCAGCGCAACGGAGGGGATCGCCTCATCGCCCAGCATTACGCGGGCGATAGGCAGGCCGAGCAGCACGTTATTGGAGAAGATCCCGCCGAGGGCAAACACTGAACCTGCCACGCCATCGAGTTTAAACACCTTAGAGGCCACCACCCGGCCAATGACAAACACCAGCAGGCAGCCGCCAAAGAAGGCGATTAGCAGGCGGGCATCCACCGGGGGACCGTCGCTGAAATCACACATCAGGCGAAACAGCATGGCAGGCAGCGCCACGCGGAACACCAGCCGGTTAATGGCGCTGGTCATACTCTCCGGCCACTGACGCCAGCGCACCAGCAGCCATCCCAGAGCAATCAGGACAAACAGCGGCATGGAAATAAAGATCTGATGGAGCAGCGTGGCAAATAGCGACATGGATTATCCGTCAGGGCCGGTTTTGACCCGGCCAAAATATTAGCCTGTCTCATTAGGCTATTTTACTTGCCAATTTGAACCAGGGCAGTGCTCAAAATCCTCACGTACTTCGTGTACGCTCCGGGATTGAAGCGCTGTCCGTGTCCAAACTGGCTGCGACAATTACGCCTAATGAAACAGGCCACACCACTAAATCGCTAACCCCTAAATCAGTCTGCTCGCTCGCAGCTCCGCTTTCAGGTAGGCGTAATATACCGGGGCGGCAACGACGCCGGCGAGGCCAAAGGCCGATTCAAACACCAGCATCGCCAACAGGATCTCCCAGGTTTTGGCGCTGATACGGCTGCCAAAAATCCGCGCGTTGATAAAGTATTCCAGCTTGTGGATCAGCACGAGGTAAATCAGGGCAATCATCGCGGCTTCCAGCGAAATAGAGAGTCCGATCAGCACAATCACCGTATTGGAAATCAGATTACCAATAATCGGCAGCAACCCGGCGATAAAGGTCAGCACCACCACGGTTTTAGCAAACGGGAAATGCAGGCCAAACATCGGCAACACGCCGAACAGGAAGCCGCAGGTCAGCAGCGTATTGACCAGCGACACTTTAATCTGCGCAAACACCACATTGTGGAAAGCCGCCACCAGCGTCGATAAACGGTCCAGCATCGCCTGTTTCAGGGGGGCTTCAGGGCGGATACCGCTGCTGTTGCGCAGCGAGATAATCGCGCCCAACAACATGCCAATCAGCATGGTGGCAAAGGTATGCGCGGCACTGCGGCCAAAGGTCTGCACCACCACCAGATGTTCACGCAGCCAGGTGACCACCTGGTTTTGCAGATCATCAATGTCCGAGGGCAGATAGCGCGTAATAACGGGCGACAACGTGTGCTGGGCATCCTCCAGCAGTTTGCTGGCCGTGGCGTGGAAGGCGGCGGGGTTCTGGAAGTCATGCAACAGGAAGCCGATCAGCTTGGTGATGCCGGTGACCAGCGAAAGAATAATCACCACGCTGAGGAACATAATGCTGATCCAGCGGGCAATCGGCCCCTTCACCAGGCGTTCCACTAACGGTGTCAAGGCCAGAATGGTTTCATAAACGATAAAACCGGCAAGAAAACAGGGCAACAAACGCAGCGGGAAGATGGCAAATAGCGCAATAAATATCAAGCCGTAGCTGGTGACCTGGCATAATTGCGCCCGATTAACGTTCCGTATTTCCATGACTAATCCTGTCTGAAGGAAAAAAATGAAGCGAATTCAGACAGTATACTATGCGGACGTGAAATCGCGGGCGTTAGATTTTACTCAATTAACGACGATAAGCCAGCCGTCGCACCAGCCGATCGCCCACCATCTGTACCCCCTGCACCAGCAGGATCAACACCACTACGGTGCCAATCATGACCGGCTGGTTAAAGCGCTGGTAACCGTAGCGGATCGCCAGGTCACCTAACCCGCCACCGCCAATGACGCCCGCCATCGAGGAGAAGCCAATCAGCATCACCAGCGTCAGCGTCATGCCCGCCAGCAGCGCGGGCAGCGCCTCCGGCAGCAGAACCTTGCTGACCACATGCCAGCCGCTACCGCCCATCGACACAATGGCTTCGATGCGCCCTTTGTTGACCTCATCCAGCGCATTTTCAACGATGCGGGCAAAAAACGGGATGGCGCCAATGGTGATCGGCACCACCGCCGCACTGCTGCCCAGCGTGGTACCGACAATGATGCGCGTCAGTGGGATCAGCGCAATCAGCAGCACCACAAACGGCAGCGAACGCCCTACGTTAACCACCGCACCCAGCAGCGCATTCAGGCGTGGCAGCGGCAGAATGCCATCGTGGCGCCCAACCTTCAGCAGCACGCCCAGCGGCAGGCCAATCAGAAAGGTAAACAGCCCGGCCAGCGCCACCATATACAGGGTTTCCAGCGTTGCCGCCGACATCAGTTCCCACAGTTCATTCAGATCTAGGCTACCGCGCACAGTTCACCTCCGTGGATACCGTGACGTTGCAGGAAACGTTGTTCCGCCTGCGGATCGTGCAGCAGCGCTTTACGCAGCACCGAGCCAGGCTGACGCAGCAGCGTGCTCAGCGCCCCGATCTCTACGATTTTGCCGCCCTCCAGCAGCGCGGCGCGATCGCAAATCGCTTTCACCACTTCCAGCTGATGGGTGATCATCACGATCGTCAGACCAAACTGCTGATTAATCTGCTGCAATAACGCCAGCACCGATGACGTCGTCTCCACATCCAGGGCGCTTGTCGCTTCATCACAGAGCAGATATCCCGGCTGTGCTGCCAGCGCCCGCGCAATACCGACCCGCTGCTGCTGTCCACCGGAAAGCTGGGAGGGAAAAGCGTGAGCTTTATCACTCAGCCCCACCAAATCCAGCAGTTCCGCCACGCGTGCCCGCCGCTGTGGGGCTTTTACCCCGGCAATTTCCAGCGGCACGGCCACGTTACCCGCCACGCTGCGCGAGTGCAGCAGGTTGAAATGCTGAAAAATCATCCCACTGCGCTGCCGCTGCTGACGCAAGGCGGTCTGGCTCAGGCGGGTGATGTCCTGCCCGTCGACCAGCACCCGACCGGCGTCGGGACGTTCGAGCAAATTAAGACAGCGGATCAGGGTGCTTTTCCCTGCCCCGCTGCGGCCGAGAATGCCGAATATCGACCCGTCAGGGACGGTCAGCGAGACATTATCCAGCGCCGGGTGCTGGTCCGGGCTGTAGCGCCGGGTGACATTCTCGATATCAATCATGTTACTTCCCCCCGACCGGGATCACCGAGCCGTTGTAAGTCTGCTGAATAAACTCAGCGACCTGCTTCGACTCCAGATCTTTCGCCAGCTGTTTGATGCGCGGATCGTTAGCCAATTTGGGTGTGGTCACCAGGATATTGGCATACGGGTTATTTTTGGCACTTTCCAGGCCCAGTGCGTCTTTGGCCGGGTTCAGCCCCGCTTCCAGCGCATAGTTGCCGTTGATGATCGCCAGATCAACATCATCGAGCGAGCGCGGGATCTGTGGTGATTCCACTTCAAGAATTTTCAGGTTCTTAGGGTTAGTGGCGATATCTTTCGGCGTCGCCTGATTTTTTGCCGGGTCGTCGAAGCCCGGTTTCAGGGTGATTACGCCCTGGCTTTGCAGCAGATAGAGCGCGCGGCTCAGGTTGGTGACGTTGTTTGGCACCGCAACGGTCCCGTTCTGCGGCACATCTTTCAGGTTTTTCACTTTATGTGAATAGATGCCGAGCGGTTCAATATGTACTGTGGCCGCTACGGTGAATTTCTGCCCCAGGGCTTTTTCCTGATCGCGCAGATACGGCACATGCTGGAAATAGTTGGCGTCGACATCGCCATGCGCCAGCAGTTCGTTGGCATTGATGCCGCTGGTCAGCTCGATAATTTTAATGTCGAGTGAGGGGTCGATTTTTTTCACATAGTTCAGAATTTCAGCGTGCGGCACAGCATCGGCCGCGACGCGCAGCGTATCTGCCGCATGGGCGGAAAAAGCCAGTGTTACGGATAATGCGATCCCTGCCAGAGAAAATGGAGCATGTTTAATCATTTCAGTTCCTTCAATTAAGCGGTGTGTTGAGGTTGTTGTTGTAATTCCTGATACCAGCGGGCGGCGACGTCCGGGTGGGAGCGCAGCCGCCCTTTCAGATAGTTCCAGCCGACATCACGCAGCAGCGGGTTGAGCGGATCGCTCGCCGGGCCTTGTGCCAGACGGGCAATCTCTTCCGGCAGCGTGAAAACCGGCACCACGGCATCCAGCTGTGCGCCAAGGAAAAAGGCAATCGACAGGCGATCCTGCCCGTTGGGAGGGGATTCCACGCGGTGAACGGTGGCACGCAGGTAACCATTGCTGGCCAGCTCGAGCAGTTCGCCGATATTGACCACAAAGGCCCCCTGTAATGGCAGTGCATCCACCCAGCGATCCGGCTCCACTTCCACCTGCAAACCGCGCTGCTGATCCTGCAACAGGAAGCTGAGGAAGCCGGAGTCTTTGTGCGCACCCACGCCCTGGCTGGTGGTGTCTGCGGTCTGGCCGGGGTAGCGGATCAGCTTGATATGTTCGTTAGGTTTTTCACCGTACAGCGGGTCGAAGGCATCCGGGGCCAGTTCGAGTGCCTGAGCGAAAGCACGCAGCAGACGCTGGGACATGGCGGTCATTTCTTGCTGCCAGTGCAGCAGCGTTGGCTTGAGTTGCGGCAGCGCTTCCGGCCACAGGTTCGGTCCCTGCAGGCGCTTCCAGCCCGCTTCACCGGATTGCAGCGGCAGCGCCGGGCGCTCGGCACCAATATCAAACTGTTCACGCCAGTCAGGCTGGCTGCGCGTCAGTTCCGATCCCGCCCGGTTATAGCCGCGAAAATGCGGAGAGTGGATCATCGATACCTGCTGCTTGTCGTCGTCCGACAGGGCAAAAAACTGACGCGACAGCTGCTGCACCTGCGTCGACAGTTGCGCATCAACGCCGTGGTTAATCAGGTAGAAAAAACCGACATCGCGCGCGGAACGGCTGAGTTTTTGTAAAAACGCCTGCTGCTGTTCGGCAGTGCCATCCAGCTGCGAGAAGTCGAGGATCGGTAATGAAGTAATCTGGGTCATGGTGGCTCCGTAACGGGTTCAGGGAGCACAACGAACCGCGCTGCCCTTCTCCTTATTGCTGTCTTATAAGGAGAATATTCCGTGTTTTGGGCTGGCGGTAAAATATCAATAGTGGCAAAGGTTTATACATAGATGGATAACGTCAATCTGCAATTCTAAATGCGTGATTGTTATTTTCGTCAGTGACGATTATCCGAAGGTGGCGGCAGACATGATGGGGGTGGAATCGGGACTGGGCGGGTATTTGACAACGTGGCGCCGTGAAATGGCAATTGATGACTGAGGTGAGCGGAGAAACTGTCTCCGCTCACCTATCAGGGGCGGTTGCTGTCAGGCGGCGTGGGCCGCAATTTGAACCTGACGACGCCATGCGCCCGGCGACTGGCCGAACTGACGCTTAAAGCTACGGTTAAACGACTGCTGAGAATCAAAACCAAAACTGATCGCCACGTCCAGAATCGGCTCACCGCCCCTTGCGAGACGTTCAGCGGATTTTTTCAGGCGGCGTTCACGGATGTATTCACCCAGCGCATGGCCAGTATGTTGTTTAAACATACGCTGCAGGTGCCATTTTGAGTAACCGGCACGGGCAGAAACGGTGTCTAAATCCATCTTTCCTTCAATATGCGTATCGATCCACTTTACGAGATCGTTAATAAAATCATCATGGCTCATCGGACTTCCCCTGATTTGTTGGTCACTATTTATAGATGAATATTTATGGGTGAATGCTAAAAAGCAACTTTCACGAATGCATTTAATTACGGTAAGGCAGCCACTCTTATAATGCAAGTTTTATTGTTGCATTAAGTGCGATCCACAGTCTTTCGTACATTGTCGATATCGGGCTATTTGGGGAGGTTCAAAAAGAGAGGCCCCCGCACGCAGTGTGTGCAGGGGGTCAGGAGAGGCTCAGGATGCGCAGCGCGGCTCCGGATTGAGGCAGTCACGCTGCATGATGTCACGCAGGGCATCAGCGATCGTGCGTTTTGCCAGTACATCAAGGGAAGCCTGTTCGGCTTCTTTTGCCAGCTGTTTGAAGTACCAGCAGGCATTGGCGCTGACCACACACAGCGCCGGAACCTCCGGGCGCCCTGCCATCAAGGGTTTATCTTCAATCACTGACGTATAAATCTCGCACAACGTAATTTGCTCTGCCGGGCGGCCAAGACGGATCGTCCCGCAGCGGCCCAGCGTCGAGACAATAATGCCGTCACGCGTCAGGGGCACCATCATTTTGCGCACAAAACTCGGGTTGGCATCTAAACCATCGGCGAGGATTTTACTGGTGCAGCGGTGCCCCTCGCCATCCGCCTTGGCGATACACAACACCATTTGTAAAGCGGTGGGAAAGCGAATATCAAGCATGATGTGATCCTTGCTTTTTTCTGTTCATCTGGAAACGAATCACTGCAATAAAAAGCATTAAAAATCAGTAAACTATAAAATATATGAGTTGATAATATAACAAACTTTGACACATTTATGAAGCAGTGGACTAAGCACTATGGGCTATTGGACATATCATGATGATTTGCAGGGATTTATACACAGCGCCCTGCCCGCCTTATAGGCTATTTTTTGTTCTGCTCGTGCAGGTAACGATAGACCACGGACAAGTCTTTATCGCCATAACCGGCATCGACTGCGCCCTGCCACTGGGTGGCAATGGTGTGCAGCACAGGCATCGGCCGGTCGCCTGCCGCATCCAGCGCCAGCCGGGCATCCTTCAGCGCCCAGGTCAGCTGCATCTGCGCCGGGTACTCGCCAGCGGCGATCATCGCCAGTTTGCCTTTCACATAAGGTGCCGCCAGCGGGCCGCCGTCCAGTACCTGCCAGAAATCATCCGGGGTGAAGCCAAACTGCTGTGCCAGCTGCGTGCTCTCCGCCACACCCTGCATCACAGAAACCAGCCAGGCGTTAGCCACCAGTTTCATTTTAGAACCCGCGCCCGCTTCGCCCAGCCATTTTGCCCCTTTGGAAATCGCCGCAAACACCGGTTCAATAGCGGTAGCACGCTGACGGTCGCCGCTGGCCAGCACCAGAATCTGTGCCTGTTCAGCGGGAGCTTTGGTGCCAGATACCGGGGCATCCAGCAGTACCACATCCGGGCGCTGTTGGTGAATGCTGTCAATCAGCTGTTGTGTGGCGTCAACGCCGATGGTGCCCATCTGGCACAGTACCGCACCCGGTTTCAGTAATGACAAGATCTGCGCGCAGGTCGCCAGCGTGGTGTCGCCATCAGAAAGCATCACGATAATCACTTCCGCATCTGCCACTGCGTGTTCCGGGGTATCGCACAGTATCAATCCGGCTGCGATGAGATCCTCACCTCGCGCTCGTGTACGATTCCAGCCGGAAACATGAAATGATTTTTTTAGCAGATTAGCTGCGAAAGCGTGGCCCATAGCGCCCAGTCCGAGCACCGCGACCGAAGGGTGTTGATTCATTGTCACTTCCTGTCCTTGTCATGTTTCGTGATTGGCTCAGGGATGCCTGAACCTTAGAAGAGTTAATCGGTGATTTTTTTGAGTGCCGCCGCGCTCGGTTCATCATCGGGAATATAAACCAACAGACGGTCGCCGTTGCGCGGTGCAGACCACCAGTTATTCTGCCGCAGCGTGATAATGCCCACATCAGGATGGTAAAAGCGCTTGACGTGATTGTCGATGGCGCGGATCTCATAGCGCTGCCACATGGCGCGAAATTCATCGGATTCTGACAACAGGCGTTCCAGTAATTCCTGCCAGCGCGGGTCGTCGAGGTGTTCGCCCATCTGGGTACGAAACAGCGCGACCATATGCGGCATCAGCTGTTCCTGATCCACGACCGCCTGCCGCCATTGCGGATGGGTGAACGCCAGTACAATACAGTTGCGGTCTTCTGGCGCAATGCTTTCCAGATCAACATTCATCAGGCGGCACCACGCCGGGTTATAACCGAGAATATCGAAGCGCGGGGTCTGGATTATGGCGGGTAGCGGATTAAGGCTGTCGAGGAGGATCTGCCCATGCGCCGATACTTTGGCACAGGTTTTTGCCGCTGCGGTGGCGGGCATCGGATGCCCGGCCAGGCGGTACAGATGCTGCGTTTCAGCCTCGTTACACTGTAACGCCGTCGCAATCGCGGCCAGCGTTTTCGATGACGGTTTTATCTCACGCCCCTGCTCCAGCCAGGTGTACCAGGTGACGCCCACATCCGCCAGTTGGGCCACCTCTTCACGGCGTAATCCCGGCGTGCGTCGTGAGCGATGATGCGGCATCCCCAGCCGTGCCGGGTCAATGCTTTCACGGCGACTACGTAAAAATGTTGCCAGCAGCTGGCGGTTTTTTTCACTGCTGCTCAACGACAGCGGGATCTCGCTCATGGGGTTCGCTCCACTCAGGCAGGTAGTTCAGGTACTATGATAATCAAGAACTGGTACCCGTTTAAGAATGCCCTGATGCTATGCCCGGATACTGATTAACACAAGGGTTACGCACCATGAAAAGCGGTTTTGATTCCACCTCTCTCGGCCATAGCGGTCTGATAGTGCTGTTAGCGGGTCAGCTGTTACCGATGATTGATTTTTCTATCGTCAATGTGGCACTCGATGCCATGTCCGCCTCGCTGCACGCCAGCCCCATCCAACTGGAGTTGATAGTCGCGATCTACGGCATCGCCTTTGCCGTCAGCCTGGCGATGGGAAGCCGCCTCGGTGATAACTTTGGCCGCCGCCGTATTTTCTGCATCGGCGTGGTGGTGTTTGCCATCGCTTCCCTGCTGTGCGGGATCACCCCTGATGTGTGGACGTTATTGCTGGCGCGCGCCTTGCAGGGGATCGGCGCTGCGCTGATCGTGCCGCAGATCCTGGCCACCCTCCATGTGACGCTGCACGGACGTGAGCATTCACGCGCACTCGGCCTGTACGGCGGCATTGGCGGCATGGCATTTATCATTGGTCAGGTGCTGGGGGGGTTTCTGATAAACGCCAATCCGGGCGGCTACGGTTGGCGCAGCGTGTTTTTGATTAATATTCCCATCTGCCTGCTGGTTCTGCTGATGGCCCACCGCACCATACCTGAAACGAAAAAACAGCAGCGCGTCGCCATCGACTGGGCGGGAACGCTGTATCTGGCTGGCGGCATTGGCTGCCTGCTGGTCGCGCTGGCATTAGGCCCGCTGCTGCACTGGTCGTGGCCATGTATTGCCCTGCTTGCCGCCTTCCCACTGCTTCTGAAACGCCTGTGGCAGGTAGAAGAGCGCATCGAACAACAGGGCGGCGCGCCACTCTTGCCGCCAGCACTGATGCAGTTGTATAGCGTGCGGTTCGGCTTATCGATTGCCGTGTTGTTTTTTTCCTGCTGGAGCGGCTTTATGTTTGTAGTGGCGCTGACGCTGCAATCGGGCCTGGGTCTGAGCGCCTTCCAGTCAGGTAATGCCTTTATTGCTCTGGGCGTGGCCTACTTTATCGGTTCGCTACTGTCGACGCGCATCGTCGAGCGACTGGGCAAAGTGACCACGCTGTTGATCGGTTGTCTGGTGCAGATGACAGGGTTGCTGGCGCTGATGCTGACGTTTAACACAGAGTGGCAGCAAATTGGGGTGATAAGCCTGATCCCGGCGACGGCGCTGATCGGCTTCGGGCAGTCGTTTATCGTCAGCTGCTTCTTCCGCATTGGCCTGGCCGAGGTGCCGAAAGATCACGCAGGCGCAGGCAGCGCGATGCTGTCGACAGTGCAACAAGCCGCGTTTGGTCTGGGACCGATGCTGCTGGGGACGGTGTTCAGCCAGGCGCTGCAAGTTAAGGGTAATTATCAGCATGCGGTGCTGACGGCGCTGGCAGCAGAGTGGTTGATTATGCTGTTACTGGTGGTACGGACGCTAATGTCACGTCGCAGAATGGCAACGCAGACGGGCTGACGCGGCAGCGATAAAGGTTCTGAAAGAAGGAGCTGGGGGTCAGGAATGCCCGACCCCACTTTTACAGCGGTGCCGGGCGTTCTTCGCAACGGGGGTCACTTAACAGGCGACGAACTGGGCTTCAACCTGCTGAGTGGGTGTAAAACGAAGACGATTGCCGCTCATGGTCCAGACTTCCACACTCTGCGGCGTAGAGCGGATCATAGCCAGTTTGACCAGCGCGCCAAATTGGCGCAATTGATGATTAAGCGTTAACTGCCGTGCCTGAATAGTCATGCATATCCTCTCAGGTTCATGGATTGCTGTGCGTATCGTCGAATTATTTCACTACCCGAAATATTAGCAATTCATGCTAAACCGGACGTTGACTACGATCAATCATTGATTGCGCTATGTGATTAATCACAGGTGAACAGCACCTGCCCCGGCATCAAAATATCGACCGTCCAATACGCTCCGCCAGCAGCTCCAGCGCGGCCGTCCCCGCCAGCGAGTTACCGGAACCATCCAGCTCCGGCGACCATACGGCGATGCTCATTTCCCCCGGCACCACGGCAACAATCCCACCCCCGACGCCTGATTTACCCGGCATCCCCACACGCCAGGCAAATTCGCCCGCACCATCGTACATACCGCTGGTGACCATCAGTGCATTGATCTGCCGGGTCTGTTTCGGCGTCAGCAGCGGTGCCTCCTGCCCCAGACCTTTACCGTGGTTGGCAAGATAAAGGAAGCAGCGCGCCAGTTCGACGCAGCTCAGCGTCATTGAGCAGTAATGGAAATAGGTTTGCAGCACCTTAGGTACATCATTGTCGAAGTTACGGAAGGATTTCATCAGCCAGGCGATGGCGGCATTGCGTGCGGAATGGTCATACTCCGAACGCGCTACATAGCGATCATAGGCAATGTCCGGTTCCTGGGTCAGGCTCCTGACCACCTCCAGCATGCGCTGGCGCGGCGCGGTCAGACGGGTTTCCAGCATGTCACACACCACCAGCGCACCGGCATTGATAAACGGATTTCGTGGTTTGCCCTGCTCCAGCTCCAGTTGCAACAGTGAGTTGAACGGCTGACCGGACGGTTCTTTGCCGACCCGCTGCCAGAGTTCACTGTCCTGATAACGCGTCAGCGCCAGCGTCAGTGACAGCACTTTGGAGATTGACTGGATGGAGAACCGCTCCTGCGCATCCCCGGCCTGATACACGGTGCCGTCGAGCATACAGACCGCAATTCCCAGGCGGTCAGCAGGCACATCGGCCAGTGCCGGAATGTAGTCAGCCACCTTTCCCTGACCTATTAATGGCCGGACCTGCTGCAAGATGTCCGTCAACAATGCATTATCCAGAACGCTCACGTATACCTTTCCTCTGCTGCTGGCTTGATGAATTGAATTCCTGCGCGATTCTGCGGCCTGGCCGCTGTGGCGTCAAATACTGAGGTGGATGAACCCAGGAAAATAAGGCCTCGCCATCACCCCCGCTTATATAAACGTTCTGATTTACAATTTTATTGATTTTTTTATTTCATCTGGCGAATAAATAAAAGACAATATCGCCACTTTATTCTTTGACCTGCTCTTTCGGGTTAACATTCTCTCAACACATCGCTAACTTCAATGCAATCAACTACTGTTTCCCGTAAGACCGCATGGCTACGCGTGGTCATGCTCGCTATTGCTGCGTTTATTTTCAATACCACGGAGTTTGTTCCGGTGGGCCTGCTGTCGGATATCGGTAGCAGTTTTTCCATGCAGACGGCGCAGGTCGGCCTGATGCTCACGATTTATGCGTGGGTGGTGGCGCTGATGTCACTGCCAATGATGTTGCTGACGCGTAATGTTGAGCGTCGCCTGTTGTTGATTGTGATTTTTGTGCTGTTTATTGCCAGCCATGCGCTCTCCTCGGTGGCGTGGGACTTCACGACGCTGGTGGCTTCGCGCATTGGTATTGCGTTTTCGCATGCGATTTTCTGGTCGATTACCGCCTCACTGGCGATCCGCGTCGCACCGGCAGGAAAAAAAACCCAGGCGCTGAGTATGCTGGCTACCGGTACTGCGCTGGCTATGGTGCTCGGTTTGCCGATTGGTCGCATGATCGGTCAGCTGCTGGGCTGGCGCATCACCTTTGCGGTGATCGGCGTCGTGGCGCTGGTTACCATGCTGTTGCTGGTGAAACTGCTGCCGAAATTACCCAGTGAACATACCGGATCGTTGAAAAGTGTTCCGATGCTGTTTCGCCGCCCGGCGCTGGTCGCGCTGTATCTTCTGATTGCGGTAACGGTGACGGCGCACTACACCGCGTACAGTTATATTGAGCCGTTTATTCAGAGCGTGGCATCACTGAGCGGCGGCTTCACCACCTTCCTGCTGTTAATTTTCGGCGCTGCGGGCATTGTGGGAAGCATTCTGTTCAGCATTTACGGCAATAAATATCCGGCCGCCTTTTTGCTCGGTGCAATTGCGTTAATTACGCTGTCGATGCTGTCGCTGTATGTGTCTGCAACCCACACGCTGGCGATTTCCACCCTGTGTATTATCTGGGGCATGGCGATGATGGTGATTGGTCTGGCTGTGCAGGTGCGCGTACTGGCCCTGGCACCGGATGCGACCGATGTGGCGATGTCGCTGCTGTCCGGGATCTACAATATTGGTATCGGTGCGGGCGCACTGCTGGGAAATCAGGTGAGTCTGCATCTGAATATGGCCAGCGTAGGCTACGTGGGCGGTGCCATCGGCGTGCTGTCACTGTTGTGGTGTGCGATCAGCATGAAGCGTTATCCGCAGCTGCGCCTGAACGGTTAATACAGGGCGGCCAGGATCGGGGTGAATGCCCTCTCCTGGCCGCGTCCGGTTCAAACCGAAAATCACGCCTCGTCCGGGCTTTCCCCCAGCGCCAGCGTCTCCTTTCTCACCCGCTCGATGTGGATCGTCAAAAACATCCGCTCCTCACTGCCCAGCGTATATTCGTAGTTTTTCATCACATGGCGGTCGATTTTCTCCACGCACTTATACGCAGCAGGATAACGATCGCGCACCACATCGTGCAGTGATTCATCGTCGCTGTAGACCCCGCGTTTGCCCAGCATACGCTGAGAGAAAAACTTCAGGTGGGTCACAAAACGGTTGTAGCTCAGCGAGTCGGTCTGGTAATCCAGTTGCAGCTGATACTTAACGATATGCAGAATTTCCTGCATAAATTTGGTGATATGCATCACTGCGGGCATTTCGCTGCCCAGCTGAGCATTGACCAGATGCAGGGCAATAAACCCGGCCTCGTCTTCCGGTAAGCGCTCTTTTAAGCGTTTTTCGATGATATCCAGTGCCGCCAGCCCGACCGCATACTCTTTCGGATACAGGCTGCGGATCTCCCACTGCAACACATTGCGGATAGGCAGATTTTGCTGATGACGGGTCAGGGCAAAATTCACGTGGTCGGTCAGCGCAATCGCCAGGCTTTCGTGCAGCGCACAGGACAGCTGCTCACGCGCCAGCGCAATAATGCATTCGCTGGCAATCACCACTTCCAGCGGAATTTCGGACAAGAGTTCGCTCAGGCGCCCGGTCAGCTCCCGACTTTTCAGGGAAAAGGTTTTTTCGACCAGCGTCGGGTCGAGATCGTCCCCACTGCGTTTTTTAAACGCCAGTCCACGGCCCATTACCACCTGTTCATGACCCTGTTCGTCATGAACGATGACCACATTATTATTCAGAACTTTTGCTATTTTCATTTCCCTGCCTGAAACAAAAAAACCTGACAGCCGGATATGCTCCAGCGGCCAGGTTTTGCCTGCATAAATGCAGTAACAATCCAGTGGTGAACACGATAAGGGATTATGCGCAGGCCTCAAGTGCCAGGCTGCCGATCTGTGACATAACTCCCGGTTTGTTACGATTTGTTTCTCAAGTCGTGCGGTGACACTTCGTTGCGGCCAGCTGTTGTAACTGTTGCTCGCGCTCTGTCGCCTGTTTCTGCGCCTGATGTTTCGCGATACCGTTGCCAATACCGAAGTCCATGGCGGCACCCACCACCGTCAACGCATCAAACTCCCCGGTTTTGTCGATATCCTGCTGGACCTTTTGTTGTTCGGCAATTTGCAGCTGCACGCCCTGGCAGTCCAGCTGATCCGCCTGCACGGCGCTGACCGGCGGCGAATCGGGATATTGCTTCAAGGCGCAGCCGCTCAGCAACAGCGAGAGTAACAGCAGAGGGGTCAGTTTCATCATCATTACCGTTCCAGACAGAATGACACCATTGTGCACGTAACCTGTGCGACTCAATGGCATAAGCAGCAGCGTTAACTGCTGCTTTTCCAGGCTTTAGGTACGAACGGTTCAACCGGAAAAGCAACGCTACCCCTCTTTTCCGCTCAGCCAGTGACCCGTGATGCAGGCCATCAGCCTCTAGTGTTTCAAAATATACAGCGTACGACTGTAGGCCACATCTTCCGGGTTAGTGATGGGATATCCCTTCACATAAGGTTTGATCAGCCGACCGTTAGTGTACTGATAGATAGGTGCAATCGGTGCCTGCCCGGCAATCATCTGTTCAGCACGGTTGTAGTCGTCGTTACGCGCTTTGTCATTGGTCTGACGGCTGGCCTGCGCCAGCACCGCATCATATTCGCGGCTGTTGAAACGGGCGATATTACCGCTGTGCGTGGAGGTCAGCAGGCTAAGGAACGTCGAAGGCTCGTTGTAATCCCCCACCCAGGACGCGCGGATCACATCGAAATTCCCGCTATTACGGTTATCAATGTAGGTTTTCCACTCCTGGTTTTGCAGCTTCACATTCACCCCAAGATTTTTCTTCCACATGGAGGCCACGGCAATGGCAATCTTCTTGTGCGTTTCCGAGGTGTTGTACAGCAGCGTCAGATTTAGCGGATGCCCAGGACCATAACCTGCCGCCGCGAGCAGTGACTTAGCCTGCGCATTAAGTTCTTCCTGGCTGTGCTGCTGCAAAAAGCTGGCTTTCGGGGAAAAACCTGCCGTAACGTCCGGCGTAAAATGCCAGGCAGGTTTTTCACCGGTGCCCAGCACTTTCTCTGCGATGATTTTGCGGTCAATCGACCAGGAGAGCGCCTGACGCACGCGCACATCCGCCGTCGGCCCCTTCTGGGTATTAAACGCATAATAATAGGTGCCGAGCTGGTCAGGCGTGTAGACCTCTGCGGGGATCTCTTTCTTCAGCAGCCCGTAAAGCTCTTTCGGGAAGGACTCGGTGATATCGATATCCCCGGCACGGTAACGTTTGGTGGCGCTGGACTCTTCGCTGATCGGTACAAAGGTGACTTTGGTCAGCACCGAATGTGCATCGTCCCAGTAGTGTGGATTGCGCACCAGTTCGACCTTCTCATTCACGACCCGACTGCTGAGCTGATAGGCACCGTTACCGACCAGGTTGCCCGCACGCGTCCACTGATCACCATATTCCGCAATCACCTTTTGCGGCACCGGGAACAGGCTAAAGTTGGCCGTCAGGCTGACAAAATAAGGGACCGGCTTGTCGAGTGTCACTTTCAGATGAGTGGCATCAATGGCGCTGACACCCAGCTTATCCGGGCTGATCTCACCTTTAACAATCGCACCCGCATTTTCAATCCCGGCCAGCTCCGCAAACCAGGCGAACGTTGAGGTATTTTTGGGGTCCACGAGGCGTTGCCAGCTGTAGACAAAGTCTGATGCCGTGACAGTGTCACCATTTGACCAGCGGGCATCTTTCCTCAGCGTGAAAATCCAGGTTTTATTGTCATTAGTCTGCCAGGCCGTAGCCACGCCAGGGATGATTTTCCCGCTGGCATCCTGATTGGTGAGCCCCTCAAACAGATCGCGTATCACCGGGATTTCAGGCAAACCGACCGCTTTTACCGGGTCCAGCGAGGCCGGTTCATCTTTAATATGACGAACAATTTCCTGGCGTGCGGCCAGTTGGGTGCCTGCCGGAACATCGGCAGCGTGCGAAGTTGAGCTGATACTCAGCGCTAAAGCAGCCAGCGCAAAAGATGATAATGTCCTCATGGAGATATCCTTACCTGTCAGCGAAACGGCGGGTGTTTTTTACTGCTGGCACTCTAACGCAAATTGCACGCTGCGAAACAGCGTTTTTATGGTGAACCGCAGCGGGTGATGTGCCAGGCTAAGCGCAGAACTTTTTTTTCAGGAGCAGGACCATGTCATTACTTCACCCCCGGCCCCTGCGTGGTCGTCTGGATGCGCTCACGCAACATTATGGACAGTCAGTGCTGGGGGCGCCACTGCTGTGGTTTCCGGCCCCGTTGGCAGACGATGACAGCGGGCTGATCCTTGCCGGTACGCATGGTGATGAAACCGCTGCCGTGGTAACCCTCTCCTGCGCAATGCGTACCTTACAGGACAGTCACCGTCGGCATCATGTGGTACTGGCGGTGAACCCCGACGGTTGCCAGCTCGGGCTGCGGGCCAACGCTAACGGCGTGGATCTTAACCGTAATTTCCCTGCCGCGAACTGGCAGCCTGGCGACACGGTTTACCGCTGGAACAGCGTAGCAGAGGAACGCGACGTGCTGCTGTCCACCGGTGAGCATGCCGCTTCCGAACCGGAAACCAAAGCGCTGTGCCAGCTGATTCACCGGCTCTCCCCGTCCTGGATTGTCACCTTCCATGAACCGCTGGCCTGTATTGAAGATCCGCACAGCAGCGCGCTGGGGCACTGGCTGGCCGCAAAAACCGGCCTGCCGCTGGTCACCAGCGTGGGTTATGCCACGCCGGGTTCGTTTGGCAGCTGGTGCGCCGATATCAATCTGCCGTGCATCACGGCCGAATTTCCCCCCGTTGCCGCCGATGAAGCGACCGAACGCTATCTGGGGCCGCTGGTCGATTTACTCTACTGGCAGCCGTGACAGTTCGATACGTCCGCAGCTAAACGGCAGCGAAGGTTCGGCATCCACTGCCAGCCAGGTGGGGCCATCAAGGTCGACAAAGCGCGCCTGCGGCACCAGCGGCAGCGCGGCACGAATGGCGCGCGAGGTGCACAGCATACAGCCGAGCATGATGGCAAAACCCTGTGCCTGCGCCGCTTGCGCCAGTTCCAGCGCGGCCGTTAACCCCCCTGTTTTATCCAGTTTGATATTCACCATTTCATAGCGCCCGTGCAGCGCAGGCAGGCTGTCTACGGTGTGGCAGCTCTCGTCAGCGCAGATCGGCAAGGGGTGGATAAAGTTCTCCAGCGCGGCATCGTCAGCCGCAGGCAGCGGCTGTTCCAACATCGCGATGTCGAGGTCAGCCAGCAGCTGGCAGCGCGCTGCCAGCCCTTCGCTGTGCCAGGACTCATTAGCATCGACAATCAGCGTCGCCTGCGGCACGGCACTGCGGATCGCCACCAGCCGTTCGGTAATCAGATGATCGTCGAGTTTAATTTTCAGTAGTCTGGCCCCGTTCTCCCACAACGCCAGCGCGCTGCTGGCCATCATTTCCGGCACATCAATGCTGACGGTTTGCGCCATGTCGATCTGCGCAGGCGCCTGGCTTCCCGTGAGCTGCCACAGGCTTTGCCCGGCACGCGCCACGTCCAGATCCCACAGCGCACTGTCAATGGCATTACGCGCGGCCCCCGCTGGCAGCTGCTGCTGAAGTTCAGCACGCGTGAGTCCCTGCTGCAACGCGGGCAACAACGCGGTAATCTGCGCCAGCACCGAGGCCTCACTCTCGCCATAACGCGCATAAGGCGTGCATTCACCGATGGATTTAATGCCATTTTCTTCCAGCTCAACCACCACCACACCCGCTTCATTGCGGGCACCTCGAGCGATGACAAACGGTGTATGTAACGGCCAGCTTTCCGGGTAAGTTTTCACACTTCTCATGCTTAAATCCTTAATCTGAGTTGATGCCAGCACATTGTGTCGCATTTATACTGTCTCACTGCTCCAGCATGGCATACACTGAAGCAGGTTAAACACCATTAACATTAAAAGGATAGATTATGTCTCAGACCGTACATTTCCAGGGCAACCCGGTTTCCGTTGACGGGCAACTGCCAGCGCCGGGCCAGCCAGCAAAGCCGTTCACCCTGGTGGCCAAAGATCTCTCCGATGTCTCTCTGTCCCAGTATGCGGGCAAACGCAAAGTGCTTAACATCTTCCCAAGCATTGATACCGGCGTGTGTGCAACGTCCGTGCGTAAGTTTAATCAGCTGGCGGGTGATGTTGATAACGCCGTTGTGTTGTGCATTTCAGCAGACCTGCCGTTTGCCCAGTCACGTTTCTGCGGCTCAGATGGCCTGAGCAACGTGGTCACACTCTCCACCCTGCGTGGCGGCGAGTTCAAAAAAGACTACGGCGTAGCGATTGTGGATGGCCCGCTGGCCGGACTAACGGCGCGTGCGGTTGTGGTTCTGGATGAAAAAGATAACGTCATCTACAGCCAGCTGGTGAATGAAATCACCACCGAGCCAGACTACGATGCCGCTCTGGCAGCGTTGAAGTAATATTTTTTTCGTAGGGGTCGGGCATGCCCGACCCAGGGCGAGGCGTGCCTCGCCCCTACGACGCATCGCTCTTTTTCTGGCTCAAGCCATATTCACGCAGTTTGTTGGCCCTTGTGGCCTGTTCTATCGCATCAGCAATCCCCCGTCCACGCAGTACTGACTCCCGGTCACATAACTCGCAGCGTTTGACAGCAAGAACAGTGCGACCGCCGCCGCTTCTTCCGCACGCCCAATCCTCGCTAACGGCACCTGAGCCAGCACACCCTGTTCAAATTCCTCGCGCTGATCCGCTGGCAGGAAGCTGCGCAGCTCGCTGCTTACAGGGCCTGGCACCAGGCAATTAACCCGAATCTGGCGTGCTGCCAGTTCCGTTGCCCAACAGCGCGTTAAGGCTATCAGCGCGGCTTTACTGGCGGCATAAATACTGGTCGCCGCCGCACCTTCATAGGCTGAAGAGGAGGCCGTCACAACAACGGCCGCACCCGGTTTCAGGAAAGCGGACAGCGCGGCCATCATCGCATCAAAGAACGTCTTGTCTTGCCGATCGCACGTCGCTGTCGCAGCATAACCCGCGTTCAGCCACAATCCATCCAGCGGCCCCGCCTGTTTGACGCACTCCACTAATGCCGTCAGATCGTCGGGGTCGCTATTGTCCGAGTGCAGTACCCGGGTTCTCACTGGTAATAACTGGGCTGCCTCTGCCAGATGTTTTGGATTGCGACCCGTAATAATTAGTTCAGCGCCTTCACGTGCCAACTGCTGCGCGCCTGCCAGACCAATACCACTGCTACCACCGGTAATCAGAATGCGTTGCTGTTTAAAACTCATGGTTCACTCCTTCGTTTTCAGAGAGGAGATTCTGGCACTGAGCGGATTATTAAATAATACTGCTTAATCTTCATGGAGTATTAAGTGGAAAGACAGAATGCGTGGCAGTGAATTTATGGAGTTACGGGCACTTATGGCTATTGCAGAATGCGGCAATTTTGCGCGGGCTGCCGCTCGCCTGGCGCTGACGCCCTCAGCACTCAGCCAGACCATCAAATCTCTGGAACAGCGCCACGGCGTTCGCCTGTTGCACCGGACCACGCGCAGCGTTGCTGCTACGGAAGCCGGGGCTGCACTTATTGCCCGTTTGCATCCGCTGCTGGCCGAGCTGGATGCGGCAGTAGCCGACCTTGCCAGCCACAGCCGCATCCCGAGGGGCACGTTGCGTATCAATGCGCCACGGTTAGCAGCGCTGCACCTGCTGGCCCCTCAACTGGCCGGATTTATGGCACGTTATCCAGAGATTGAGTTGGAGATTGTCTCAGAAGAGGGATTGATCGATATTGTCAGCGCAGGGTATGACGCGGGGATACGGTTGGGTGAAAAACTGCATCAGAATATGATTGCCGTACCGCTGGGAGGCGAAGTGCAAATGCGCGTTGTAGCATCCCCTCAGTATCTGGCACAAAACGGATACCCACAGCATCCTGCAGAACTGCACCAGCACCGCTGTCTCTCTTACTTTCGACCGTCGGATCGCACACTGTGGCGATGGGAATTTGAGAAAAACGGAAAAAAGCTGGAGGTGGATATCGCTGCCCCGTTACGCGTCAACGAACCAGAATTACTGGTTGCTGCAGTGAAACAAGGAGCGGGCATCAGTTATCTGTTCGGTGCTCTGGTGGACGAGGCGATAGCGGACGGAGACCTGGTGCCGATCCTCAACGACTGGACACCGCCGTTTGCCGGATACTCACTCTATTATCCCGGCAATACGGTGGTGCCCACGCCTCTGCGAGCGTTGATAGATTACCTGCGCGAAACGCGATAATCCTTATTCCGCATCGCTCTTTTTCTGGCTCAAGCCATATTCACGCAGTTTGTTGGCAATCGCGGTGTGAGAAACACCCAGACGTTTTGCCAATTTGCGCGTGCTGGGATAAGAGAGATAAAGCCGGGTCAATACCGAGCGCTCAAAGCGGCTGGTGATATCATCCAGCGATCCTTCAATGGCATCATCCCCCAGCGGCATCTCCATCGTATATTCCGGCAACACGATATCCTGCGGACGCAGCTCATAGCCGTCCAGCTGAGTCAGTGCACGATACAGCGCATTCTTCAACTGGCGCACATTGCCCGGCCAGGTATAGCGGGTCAGGAAGGCGTTCAGCTGCGCAGAGAGTTTTGGCCGAGGTACGCCCTGCTCATCAGCAAAGCGTGCGACAAACATTTCGGTCAGCGGCAGGATGTCCTGCGGGCGGTCACGCAGCGGTGGCAGGTTAAGCGTCAGCACATTCAGGCGATAGAACAGATCCTCACGGAACTCTCCGCGCTGCACCATTTCCATCAGGTTTTTCTGCGTGGCGCAGATCACCCGCACATCCACATGAACTTCGTGCTCTTCTCCGACGCGGCGGAAGGTGCCATCGTTGAGAAAACGCAGCAGTTTGGTCTGCATACGGGGTGACATTTCCCCGATTTCGTCCAGTAGCACAGAGCCGCCGCTGGCCTGCTCGAAGAAGCCTTTTTTCCCTTCCAGCGCATTGGGGTAAGCCCCAGCCGCATGACCGAACAGCTCACTCTCGGCCACATCATCCGGCAGTGAGGCACAGTTCAGCGCCAGGAAGGGTTTTTTGCCGCGCGCGCTGCGCAGGTGGCAGGCACGCGCCAGCATATCTTTTCCGGTGCCGGTATCGCCGATAATCAGCAGTGGCGCATCCAGCATCGCCAGTTTACGCGCCTGATCCACCACCTGACGCATTTTGCTGCTGACAGCAACAATGTGCTGGAATTCACTGTCATCATTGACGATAAGATTCTGCAACTGCTGGCCCATGCGCGCCGTGGATTTCAGCAGCACCACGCCGCCGACCGGGTTCGGGGCCACCGTCTCTTCGTCCTGCGCATAAATCGGCGTGACTTCCATCAGAAAGTCGCGACCCTGCAACACCACGTGATGCGCTTCAGGCTCAATATGTTCGCTTTCCAGCCAGCGCTGGAAATTGAAACCGGCGATCAGCGAACCGGCGCTGTAATTACGCATCTTCTCTTCATTAAGGGAAAACAGGGCCTGGGCCGCCGGGTTCGCCAGTTCTACTTTACTTTTCAGATCGATAGAAAACACCGGATCAGGCAGCGCGACCAGCAGCGCGCTCAGTGCACGATGTTCACGCTCGGAGGGCAAATAGGAGACGGTCCGCACGTCAGTGACGCCGGGGATGCGGCGGATTTCCGCCATCAGCTGGCTGAATTGCTCAAAGCTGACGGTGGAAAAGTTAAGGTAGATGCGGCCAATGGCGGCAATTTCGATACCGCGCAGATCGATGCTGCGTTCAACCAGCAGATCCAGCAGTTCACGGGTCAGACCGATTCGATCCTGGCAAAAGACTTCAAGACGCATGCGTTTTAACCTTTATTATCACAGTGCGGAGCGTATTTATTGATAATACGCTATCCCTCGTCAGGCCAGAAGTGTTCTGTCATGAAAAGTTGACAGTTTATCTACCGATTGTCTTTACCGCTGCGTTGCACGCTCTCTTTCAACTGCCCTATCAGCTCACGGCGGAAATCACCCAGGCGCGGTTTATCCCCTTCCAGCCACGGCAGCGGGCGGCACAGCTCCATCGCTTTAATCCCGAGGCGGGCAGTCAGCAGCCCGGCACCGATCCCCTGCGCGGCGCGAGTGGAAAGTCGGGCGGCAAGATCTTGTGACATCCAGTCCATGCCCACTTCGCGGATCAGCTCTGACGCACCGGCAAAAGCGATGTTCAGCAGCACCAGGCGGAACAGCCGCAGCCGGCTGAAATAACCCAGCTCAATGCCATACAACGCGGCAATGCGGTTCACCAGCCGCAGGTTGCGCCAGGCGATAAACGCCATATCCACCAGCGCCAGCGGACTGACGGCGATCATCAGCGTCGATTCAGCGGCATAACGGCTGATTTCACGCCGCGCCTGACGGTCCAGGACGGGCTGCACCAGTTGGGCATACAGCGCCACGACTTCACGATCGTTTTGCGTTTCATGCAACGAAGCCTGCCAGCGTTGCAGGGCCGGATGGCCCGATTCCAGCCCCGCCTGCTGCGCCAGTTTTTCGCAGAAAGCGCGGCCCTGGCCGCTGCCGTGGCCGCTGCCGTGGCTGGCCAGCAGTTCACGCGCCACGTCACGCTCTTCCGCCCTCTCACGCAGGCGATACAGGCGGCGCCATTCGCCGATCAGCGACCCTGCGCCTGCCGCGACAATCAAGCCGCCCGCCACGGTGCCGCCAAGGCCGATCCAGTCCTGGGTTATCCATGCCTGGTGCGTCCACTGTACGCCCTGCGCGATCACGCTGACGCCAAACAGGCCCAGCCCCGCCATCACCATTTTGCGCCACAGGCTGCGTTTGGGCCGTAGCGCCGCTTCCACCGCCAGCTCTCCGGCACCTTCCGGTTCAACGTCCAGCTCTGGCTCCGTGGCAACGAAATTAGCCTGCTGCTCAGCAAATGCCTGCTGCGGGCGTAACACCGGTACAACGTCTTCGCTGAGCGGCTGGGCAAAATCAATTCTTGGTTTAATCGGTGCGGTCATCGCAGTTTATCTCCCAGTAGAAACTCCAGCGCAGCATCCATGCGGATATGCGGCAAAGGCCGGTCAACATCCAGATCCTGCGGGCGGAACTGTTCAAAATGGAACCCCTGATCCTGCCAGAAAGCCTGGCCCGGCAAGCGCGGCGGCACTTCGCCAGGGTAAACCGTCAGCGGGGTGTTATCAGACAGACGGTGCCCGCGCAGCGCCGGAATGCTTTCGCCCTGGTGATCAACGCGGCCGCTCTGGGTAGCCTGCACCGAGGCCAGCCCGATGCAGTCCATCTTGATGCCTTCAAACGCTGCATTCTGCCAGGCATCCTGCACCAGCTGCTGGAGCAGCGACACCAGGTTAGCGTGCTGATCGGCAGTCACATGGTCGGATTTGGTGGCAGCAAATTGCAGCTTATCGATCACCGGGGAAAACAGACGGCGAAACAGCGTGCGCTGGCCGTAGGAGAAGCTTTGCATCAGTTGGGTCAATGCCAGGCGCATATCGTTAAACGCCTGCGGCCCGCTGTTCAGCGGTTGCAGACAGTCCACCAGCACGATCTGGCGATCGAAACGCAGGAAGTGATTTTTATAGAATCCTTTGACCACGTGCTGGCAATAATACTGGTAGCGGGCGCGCAGCATGCCGATATTGCTGCCCGCATCGGCCTGCGCCAGACGGGTTTCGCCCCCTTCTGCCACCTCGGGCCAGGGGAAAAATTGCAGGGCGGGCGCACCCGCCATTTCTCCGGGCAGCACAAAACGGCCCGGCTGGATAAAGTGCAGGCCTTCCTGTTTACAGCGCTGTAAATAGTCGGTCCAGGCGGCGGCGATATCGGCCAGACGGTTTTCATCTGCCGGGGCCAGCGGGTCAAGCCCTTCACACAGCTGGCGCCAGTGCTGCGCCCATTCGGCGCGATCGCCCTGTAACAGGCCCGTCATCTGACGCGACCAGCTCAGGTAATCCTGTTCCAGCATCGGCAGGTCAAGCAGCCATTCACCGGGGTAATCGACGATCTCCAGATAGAGCGTGGAGGTCTCTTTAAAGTGTCGCAGCAGGGATCCCTGCGAACGGTAGCGCAGCGCCAGGCGGATTTCACTGACGCCACGGGTGGGCGTTGGCCAGGCGGCCGGCGTGCCGTACAGCTGGGCCACGCCTTCATCGTAGGTAAACCGGGGGATACCGAGATCGCGCTGTGGCACGCGTTTTACGCCCAGCAGGCGCTGTTCGCGCGCGGCAGAAAACATCGGCAACCGCGCGCCGGAATTGACGTTAAGAAGTTGATTCACCAGCGAGGTAATAAAAGCGGTTTTTCCGCTGCGGCTTAATCCGGTGACGGCCAGGCGCAGATGGCGATCCGCGCCGCGATTCACCAGCGACAGCAATTCATGTTGTAGTCGTTTCATCTGTGGCGTTGGCACCTTATTGTTGTGTGTTCCTTATCGTAACATCCTCATGCCATTGCTGCTTTATACCCGTCATACTTCAAGCTGCCTGTGCGTTAGCTGCTCTTGTTCACCCGAATCACTTACCGCAGTAAGCTCATCGGGATTCACGCGTTTGCTGCCTTCATGCACCAACAGTAGGCCCCATGAGGGGACTTGAATTATCTTGGGTATACAGACTCAGGTTACAGTTTCACCCAACGCGCCGTCGCCCGGCGCATTACACGTTTCAGTAATGGCTCCAGGGCCCAGGCCAGCAGGAACTTCAACGGCCTGCGCGCCACCGATTTGACCGCCCAGCCGCTTAATCCGGCCGGACCATAGGTGATGGCGCTGATAAGTATAAATTTCCCGGCCTTTTTCAGGCGCGGATGGGGCTGCCAGTGACGCATACTATGACTCCTGAAAAAGGACCGGAAGATTACAGCTGACTGAAACGGCTGCGCACGCTAAAGGTTTCTGAGGTGACATAACGCTCCACCTCGCGCAGTTCGCGCTCGCCGCCATTCAGCTCGGCGCTCAGCTCATCCAGCAACTGATGGGCGCTGAGCGGTTTGTCGCGGCCCTGCTCACTGGGTGGCATATCCGGCAGTATGGCGGCCAGCAGCAGATAACCCACGATGGTCAGTAAAAACAAGCCGAAAAACAGCGACATGATCACAATCACGCGCACCAGCAGGACGGGAACACCAAGATAGTCGGCAATTCCCGCGCAAACGCCTTTGAGCTTTCCCTGCTCAGGAATGCAGTACAGTTTCTTCTGACTCATGGCTGCCTCCACTGGGGATGCTCGGCGTCGAGGATGGCTTCCAGCGCCTGAATACGCTCACGCATTTTGCGGGCGTCCTGGGTCAACTGCTGAAGGCGTTGCAGTTCGTTCTGTGACAGTTCCGCCCCACCATTCTGGCGTTTTGTATAATGCAGCCAGAGCCAGATCGGCGCGACGAACAGCAGAAACAGCGTCAGGGGTAAGGCAATAATGAAGACACTCATTCACGTTCCTTGAAGGTTAAGCTTAACTGTTCTGGCCACTGCCGTGGCCAGTTCCGTTACTCACTGCGATTCATTTTCGCTTTCAGCGCGGCCAGCTGCTGGCTGATTTCATCGTCAGCCTGTAACTCAGCAAACGCCTGGTCGAGCGATTTCTTTTTACCGAAGCTGTGGCTTTCGGCTTCCGCTTCCATATGGTCGATACGACGTTCGAAAGATTCAAAACGCGCCATCGCTTCATCAATTTTACCACTGTCTAGCTGACGGCGAACATCACGCGAAGACGATGCCGCCTGATGGCGCAGCGTCAATGCCTGCTGACGGGCACGGGTTTCACTCAGTTTACTTTCCAGTTCACCAATTTCCCCTTTCATGCGGGTCAGGCTCTCTTCCACCTGGCTGGCTTCCTGCTGCAACGAGGCAGTGAGGTCGGTCAGTTTCTGTTTTTCCATCAGGGCTGCGCGGGCCAGATCGTCTTTGTCTTTACGCAGCGCCAGTTCGGCTTTTTCCTGCCATTCAGCCTGCTGGCTTTCGGCCTGATCGATACGACGCAGCAGCTGTTTCTTTTCTGCCAGCGCACGGGCGGAGGTGGAACGAACTTCAACCAGCGTATCTTCCATCTCCTGAATCATCAGGCGCACCAGCTTCTGCGGATCTTCCGCTTTCTCCAGCAGCGAGTTGATATTGGCGTTCACGATGTCGGCAAAGCGGGAAAAAATACCCATAATCAAAATCCTCTTGAGTTAGTGTCTGTTGTTCTTGCTGCATAACACTATTCAAAAGTCGTGCCAGTTTTTATCTTATTGATTTTCAATGGATGCGTGACTTTACAGGATGTCACACAGCGACTAGAGTGGTTTTTATCACTAACACTTGGTGAAATTAATGATGAGTGACAATTCTGATACCCTGCTCGGCGAGTCGAATAACTTTATTGATGTTCTGGAGCAGGTTTCCCACCTGGCACCGCTGAATAAGCCCGTGCTGGTCATCGGTGAGCGCGGCACCGGCAAGGAGCTGATTGCCAGCCGCCTGCACTACCTGTCTGACCGCTGGCAGGGACCGTTTATTTCGCTTAACTGCGCCGCTCTGAATGAAAGCCTGCTGGATTCGGAACTGTTCGGTCATGAAGCCGGTGCCTTTACCGGGGCGCAGAAGCGCCATCTGGGGCGATTTGAACGCGCCGATGGCGGCACGCTGTTTCTGGACGAGCTGGCGACTGCGCCGATGCTGGTGCAGGAAAAATTACTGCGGGTGATTGAATACGGGCAGTTAGAGCGTGTGGGCGGCAGCCAGCCGTTGCAGGTCAGCGTGCGGCTGGTGTGCGCCACCAATGCCGATCTGCCGCTGCTGGCCCGCGAGGGTAAATTCCGCGCCGACCTTCTCGACCGGCTGGCGTTTGATGTGGTGCAGCTGCCGCCGCTGCGTGAACGCCGTAGCGATATCCTGGTGATGGCGCAGCACTTTGCCATTCAGATGTGCCGCGAACTGCGGCTGGCGCTGTTTCCAGGTTTTACCCCGGAGGCGGAACAACGTCTGCTGGGTTATGCCTGGCCGGGTAACGTGCGCGAGCTGAAAAACGTGGTGGAGCGATCGGTTTATCGCCATGCCAGCAGCGAGGAGCCGCTCGACAACATCATTCTTAACCCTTTCCAGCGCGTGGAGCCTGACGCAACGGCAGAACCGCAGGGTGAAGATGCGCTGCCTGCCTTGCCGCTTGATTTACGTCACTGGCAATATCAGCAGGAAAAAGCACTGGTCGAGAAAGCGCTGGCTCAGGCCCGCTTCAATCAACGCCGGGCGGCCGAGCTGCTGGGCGTGACCTATCATCAGCTGCGCGCCATGTTAAAGAAGCATGATATCAGTGTCAGTGAGGATTGAGAGGCGGAGAGCCAGGCAAAAAAAAAAGCCCGCTCAAGGCGGGCTAAAAAATACTGGAAGCAATGTGAGCAATGTCGTGCTCTTCCACGGTAGAGCCACCGTTGAAGCGCAGGGGAATAATAATCATTCTCAAGCCGATCTGTAAAGCACTTTGTTGAGAATCTTTCTCATTTCCATAACAAGTTCAGGCTTATTGTTAACCCCCCTTAACCTGCTGTGGGCATTTTTTGCCCACTCACCCTCGCAAACTTTGGGTGCAGCCTCCGAGTGCGGTACACTCTGTTTATTGCCTGAATTTTCAGAAGAGTTATGCGCAAACTATTCTCGACGTTGCTTCTCAGCCTCAGCGTGCTGAGCTTTCCTGTATGGTCATCCACGCCTGGCGATATTCGTCAGAGCGGCTTTGTGTATTGCGTTAATGGCGTAATGAATACCTTTAACCCGCAGATGGCCAGCAGTGGGCTGGTGGTGGATACCCTTGCTGCTCAGCTTTATGACCGTCTGCTCAACGTTGACCCCTATACCTATCGGCTGATGCCGGAACTGGCTGAGAGCTGGGAAGTGCTTGACGACGGCGCGACCTACCGTTTCCATCTGCGCCAGAAGGTGCCCTTTCAGCAGACCGCATGGTTCACCCCCACCCGCACCATGAACGCCGATGATGTGGTGTTCAGCTTTGAGCGGGTGTTTAATCGCCAGCATCCGTGGCATAACGTCAACGGCGGCAGCTATCCCTATTTTGACAGCCTTCAATTCTCTGACAGCGTGCAGAGCGTGAAAAAAATCGACAAGAACACGGTCGAAATCCGCCTTAACAGCCCGGATGCCTCCTTCCTCTGGCATCTCGCGACCCACTACGCGCCCGTGCTGTCGGCCGAGTACGCCGATCAACTGACCAAAGTAGATCGTCAGGAGCAGCTTGACCGTGAACCGGTCGGCACCGGGCCATTTATGTTGAATGACTATCACGCCGGGCAGTATGTGCGCCTGCAACGCAACGAGGCCTACTGGAAAGGTCAGCCGCGTATGTCGCAGGTGGTGATCGATATGAGTGCGGGCGGCACCGGGCGGCTATCCAAACTGCTGACGGGCGAGTGCGATGTGCTGGCCTATCCTGCCGCCAGCCAGCTTTCCATTCTGCGGGATGACCCGCGTTTGCGCCTGACATTGCGGCCGGGGATGAATATTGCCTATCTGGCATTTAATACGCGTAAAGCCCCGCTTGATCGCCCGGAAGTGCGCCAGGCACTGGCGCTGGCGATCAACAACGAACGCCTGATGGAGTCGATTTATTACGGTACCGCGGAAACCGCTGCATCCATTCTGCCGCGCGCTTCCTGGGCTTATGACACCGAGGCGCGCGTGACACCTTACGATCCGCAAAAGTCTCGTGACCAGCTGAAGGCACTGGGCATTGAAGATCTGCACCTGAATCTGTGGGTGCCGTCGGCATCGCAGTCGTGGAATCCCAGCCCGATGAAAACCGCCGAGCTGATTCAGGCAGACCTGGCCCAGGTGGGCGTCAAAGTGACCATCGTGCAGGTCGAGGGCCGTTTCCAGGAGGCCAGGCTGATGGAGATGAACCACGACCTGACGCTGACCGGCTGGGCAACGGACAGTAATGACCCGGACAGTTTCTTTCGGCCGTTGCTGAGCTGTGCGGCGATTGCCTCTCAGACAAACTACGCGCACTGGTGCCACTCCGGTTTTGATGAGCTGCTGCACAAGGCGCTGCTCTCACAGCAGCTGGCAAACCGTATCGATTATTATGACCGCGCTCAGGCAATGTTGTCGGAGGAGCTACCGGTTCTGCCGCTGGCCTACTCCCTGCGTTTGCAGGCCTATCGCTACGATATTAAAGGGTTGGTACTCAGCCCGTTTGGCAACGCTTCATTTGCGGGTGTTTACCGCGATAGCGGCGAGGAGAAGTCACCGTGATTATCTATACGCTGCGCCGTCTGGTGCTGTTTGTTGTTACGTTGTTCATGCTGACGCTGCTCGGATTCAGCCTGAGTTACTTTACGCCGCATGCCCCTTTAGAGGGCGCGTCGTTATCCGATGCCTGGGTGTTCTGGTTCAAAGGGATTTTGCAGCTCGACTTTGGTGTTTCCAGCATTAACGGTCAGTCGATCAATCTGCAATTGCGCGAGGTCTTTCCTGCCACGCTGGAACTCTGCTTTATGGCATTCAGCGTGGCGCTACTGCTGGGGATCCCGCTGGGTATTGCCGCAGGCGTGATGCGTAATAAGTGGCAGGACAAAGCCATCAGTGCCGTGGCATTGCTTGGATTTTCGCTGCCGGTGTTCTGGCTGGCGCTGCTGTTAACGCTGTTTTTCTCATTGAATCTCGGCTGGTTCCCGGTCTCCGGTCGTTTCGATCTGCTCTATCCGGTGAAGCATATCAGCGGGTTCGCTCTTATTGACGCCTGGATTACTGATTCGCCGTGGCGTCATGAAATGATTATCAGCGCCCTGAAGCATATGGTGTTGCCGGTGACAGCGCTGGCCGTTGCGCCTACGACGGAAGTGATTCGCCTGCTGCGCCTCAGCACCCGCGAAGTGATGGAGCAGAACTATGTGAAAGCAGCGGCCACGCGCGGGTTGTCACTGTTCACCATTATTCGCCGCCACGTCCTGCATAATGCCCTGCCCCCCGTGATCCCGCGCCTTGGCCTGCAATTTTCTACCATGCTGACGCTGGCGATGATCACCGAAATGGTATTCAGCTGGCCAGGACTGGGACGCTGGCTGATTAATGCCATTCGCCAGCAGGACTACGCCGCTATTTCGGCAGGCGTGATGGTGGTGGGCAGCCTGGTGATTGCGGTTAACGTACTGTCCGATATTTTAGGTGCCATGACCAATCCGCTGAAACACAAAGAGTGGTATGCGCTGCGTTAATGAAAATATAAACAGATGCGTTACATCACGAATAACGCTACGTTAACCGGTCTTTAATGACGTTTGATTTTACTTTCCTGAATATACCGCTGCGTTTCTAAAACCAGCGGTGTGCTGGGGTCGCCTCCACTCATGCTACCGGAGGCGATGATGCAATGAGAACGGAGAAGTAAAACCCGATAAAAAATGAATTGTATTATTATTGTACGTTTTAGTTTCCCCCCGCCTAAATCCCCCACATGCTTTTTGAGAAGATCATCACGCAAAAGCCTGAATTTTTAAGTGATGCTAAAGCAATCGCGAATCTCGCCGATAATATTGCTACAAACCTGTTAAGGCTCTAACGATGACCGCTGCCTTTTTACTCTTTTCATAAGAGGTTATCAAAAAAGCATCGATATCTTCAAAATTTTCAGGATGGACATTTATTTGAGCGTAAGCGCACTCGACACTGACACTGTTTTAATACGCAGGATGGTGCGCTATGTTGGACTGCTCCCATTTCTCAATACTGGCACGTGTTTAATGGCCTGACATCATGCCTGAATTGTTGTGAAGTCATTTTGACTTAACTGATTTCCAGTATCACAAGTCCGTTCTTGTCAGTATGTGGGGTCTGGCCTTTGAATGTTCCGACTGCATGGAGTTTCTAAAGATGAATAATTTCCCGATTGCTGACCAGATAACGATTCCTGACGCATTGAATCGTGCCTATGCGCATTGGAATGCCGGGCAGGCAGCGGAAGCTGAACATCTCGCGATGCAGGTACTGCACGTCATTCCATCTCAGCCGGATGCCCTGCATTTGTTGGGTCTGATGGCTCATGCCTATGGTAAATCCGCGCTGGCGATCGATTACTTACGCCGCGCCTGCCTGCTACCAGATGTTCCAGCACGGTATTGCTCTAATATGGCCGAAATCTGTCGTCAGATGGGGCTGCTGGAAGAGGCAGAAAGAGCGGCGCGGCGTGCTGTAGAGCGGGAGCCGCAACTGACTGCAGGCTGGAATAATTTGGGCATCATTCTGCAGGAGTGCGGCAAACTTGATGACAGTCTGGAATGCCTGCAACGGGTGAGTTCGTTTGAGCCAGATAACCCAGAAGCCCATAACAATCTCGGTAATACCTACAAGTTGTTGGGTCAGTTGAACGAGGCAAAGGCCAGTTACCAACAAGCCCTGTCACTGCATCCGAACTACGCCGAAGCGCATAGCAATCTGGCTTTCCTTTTATGTGAGCTGGGTCAGTTCGATGAAGCCGCCGTGGCAGCCCAAACCGCTATCGATCTCAACCCGCACCTGGCCGATGCTTATCTAAATCTGGCCGAAATAGACTTGTCTCGCTTGCGTTATGGCGATGCCTTGCAGCGGCTCAATGCATTGATGGCGTTTGCCCCGCAACATCCCGGCGGACTGGCGGCGCTGGCGCAGGTCATGCTGAAAACCGAGCGTCCCCAGGACGCACTGGTATACGCGCAGCAGTCTGTCAGGATGGCACCTGACAATCCCAGGGCGCACAACACACTGGGTCGTGCGTTGCAGGCACTCAATCAGCATAAGCAGGCACTGGAGAGTTTCGACACGGCAGCAACGCTACCCGGCACCAGTGTTGAGGAGTCAATGACGGCCCGCGCCCTGCTGCTGCTGGAAATGGGCGACAAGAAGGCTGCCATTGAAGCTTTCGATCTTACGCAGGTGCAGTTTCCTGAGTCGATTCGGGTAGCGATGGCGCGCACCGACACCAAGACCTATCGTCATGACGACCCCGATATTTCGCTGATGGAATCCGCGCTGGTACGGTCAGTCAAGCCAACGCTCAACGATCAAATGGGTCTGCATTTTGCGCTCGGCAAAGCCTACCTCGATCTCGCCGATTCCGGGCGTGCCTTTTATCATCTCGATAAAGGAAATGCGATTAAACGCAGTGTCGTGACCTATGATGCGAACAAGACCGGCCAGTGGTTGCGCAGCATTGGCGCGACATTTACGCCGGCCCTGATGAACACGTTCAGGCATGCCGGTGCAGCGTCCGAGCGCCCGGTATTCATTGTCGGTATGCCGCGTTCCGGCACGACGCTGATCGAGCAGATTCTTGCTTCTCATGCCGACATCTTCGGCGCAGGAGAACTGAGTGCCCTGCGTTTTGCTGTCGATGGTTCGGGCAACTTCCCACAGAACATGTCGGGCTGGAAGGCGGACGATTTTGCACGTGCTGGGCGTGACTATCTTTCCCGGGTCGACAGCCTGGCACCGAATGCGTTACGTGTGGTTGATAAAATGCCTGCCAATTTTCTTTATGCCGGTTTGATTCCGCTCATCCTTTCTGACGCACGTATCATCCATTGTCGCCGGGATCCGGTTGATACCTGCCTGTCCTGCTACAGCAAACTCTTTGCCGGCGAACAGTTATTTACTTACGAACAAAGCGAGCTGGGTACATTCCATCGCGATTATCAGGCACTGATGGAAAATTTGCGTCAGGTGTTGCCAGCAGATCGCTTTATCGAGGTCGATTACGAAAGCGTGGTCGACGATCTGGAAACACAGGCGCGGCGCCTGATCGCGTTTGTCGGCCTGCCCTGGGATGAAGCCTGCCTCGATTTCCACAAAACCAGACGTGTTGTACGCACCGCCAGCGTGAGTCAGGTCAGGCAACCGATCTACACCACCTCAAAAGGACGCTGGCATTGCCATGCAGCGAATCTCGGGCCTCTGCTGGCTGCGCTCGGTATCGACCCGTCGGGCGCAACCAACACGTCGACGAATCCATGAATATGCTGATACCCCCAGTGTTTGATAACGCTGCAATTCTGCGGCAGGTCGACGAACTGCTCACCGCGCAGCGCTTCGTTGAAGCTGAAACTATCTTGCGTGAGGCTCTGGCCTCTGGCTCTGGCCCGATTCCGTTGTGGCGACAATTGTTTCATGCGTTACGGCAACAAGGCCGGATTGACGAATCAAGACAGATCCTGGAAATGATCGTGCTCTCGCTCCCCGGTGACATGGCATCGCGCTTCGACCTGGCAGAAGTTCTGTTATCTCAGGGGGAGTTCACTCGTGGCTGGCGTGAATATCGCTTCAGGTACAAGTTGCAACATACCGTCATGTTCGAACGTCATGTACAGACGCCGCGCTGGGAAGGTCAGCCTATCAAGGGCAAGACCTTACTGATTCATGACGAGCAGGGTTTTGGCGATACCTTTCAGTTCCTTCGCATGGTGGCATGGGCGCGAGAGCGAAGCGGTGCGCGTGTGATCCTGGAAGTGAATGCCGAAAGCCTCGGACTGGCACAGCGCTATGTTGGCTATGACGAACTTGTCGTTCGCGGCGCTATCCCACCGGCGTTTGATGTGCATTGTGAACTGATGAGCTTGCCCATGGCCATGGGGTTGCAACTGAGTGATCTTCCGGGAAGCGTTGGCTATCTGAACGCTGACCCGGCCAGAGTTGAGAAATGGCGTGCGCGTCTGGCCGATCTGCCGCGACCCATCGTCGGACTGGTTTGGGCTGGCCGACCCACGCATGGCAATGATGCACAGCGTTCGATGTCGCTGTCCGATATGGCACCACTGGCCCAGGACGGTATTACCTTTGTTGCGCTGCAAAAGGGTCCGGCAGCGCAACAGGCTGCAAATCCACCACCCGGTATGGAACTGGTTTCGCTCAGTGACCAGATCGACGACTTTGACGACACGGCAGCCATTCTTAGTCTGCTGGATCTGCTTATCTCAGTCGATTCGGCGCCAGTGCATCTGGCGGGGGCGTTGGGCTGTCCGGCCTGGGTGCTGCTGCCTTTCGTGCCTGAATGGCGCTGGTTGATTCAGCGTGATGACACCCCCTGGTATCCGGGCATGCGTTTGTTTCGACAACCCGCACGAGGTGCATGGCCGCCGATGCTTCAATCGGTCTCCACCGCGTTAGGTCAGTGGCGAGATGACACCATGAAATTTTAATTTCGTATAAAGTCAAAAAAAATATTGTAAACAAACACTAAAATATGTGTCTATTAATGCTTAGTTAGCATTACATTGATTAAATTCTCAGCGAAGAATAAAAAACTCATACAAAGGGGTGGAAAGTGTCGAAAAAAGTTGTGGTCTCAGAGGAATTCATCGTTCCCGCTCACCGCCATGCGGTCAGGCCGGGTATTAAGCAGACTCCTTTAAGCATGGAAAAAATAAGCATCCTGAGTCTGGCATTAGCAGCCTGCTTTGCACCTGTAGTTGCACAGGCAGATTGTGTAACGGGTGGCAGCTTCGTCAGCAACGCCTCGGGTACCGAGTCCTGGGGCGCGGGTGATTGTAGCATTGCTTCTGGCGCCAACATATCAGGCGGATCGCCGGCACTGGTAGCGGTCAACAACGTTGGCACCCTGACCAATAACGGCAGGATAGCAGGTGGGGAAACCGGCTTTCGAGTTAACAGCACCTATACAGTCGGGGCTGTCACTAACAACGGTACCATCTCGGCCAGTTCATCTTATGGCATTCGAAATCAGGGAACGATCGGCAGCCTGACAAATAACGGTTTGATTTCAGCCTCGTATGCAGGTCTCTTTAACGATACCAACGGGTCTGTCAACATCCTGAACAATATGTCAGGCGCAACGATCACGGGCATTTCATACGGCATCATTAACTCAAATAATGCAACGATCTCTGCACTGAGCAATGATGGTCTAATAACCAGTAGCGGTATCGGTGTCTATAATGGCGCTAATTCTACGATCGTCTCACTGACCAATGATGGCTCAATTGTCGGCAACGCTTACGGTATTCAGAGTGATAACGGAAGCCACATTACCTCGCTGGAAAATACCCGTACCGGTCTCATTCGTGGCGGGACTGGGGTTCTTATCGGTAACCTGACCCCCACGGGCACAATCACCGTCGGTACGTTGAGCAATGCTGGAAGTATATCTGGCACGACCAATGTTGGCGTCGGAACCAGTAGCAATGGCAGCATCGGCAGGCTGACCAATAGCGGTGTCATTTCGGGCGCTCAGGGTGGTATCGGTAATGCGGGCAATATGGGTTCCCTGGTCAATAGTGGCACGATTACCAGTAGCGGCTATGCGATTTATACCGCGTCGAACGGTACACTGGGTCCTGTTGAAAATAGTGGTCTGATCTCCGGTACGATTGCCAATCTGTCGAGTCGCAGCATGACTATCAACGGCGGCAGCAATACGACATTTGGTACTCTTACCGGTTCCAGTGGCGGTACCGGCAGTGCCGATATCGGTGCTTTCTTGAGCGGTGCCAGTTTGTATTTCGATTCCGGTAACCTGCTGCTCAACGACAATATCAACGTCAGCAACAATACTGTTAACAACACAGGCGCGACGTTACAGGTTAACAATGTCCTCAACATCAACGGCAACTATACCCAGGGTGCAGATGCCAGCCTCTTGATCGGCGTGGCCAGCGGCGCCACAACGCAAGGCGTAAACGGCAGCGATCTCGGTTATGGCCGTCTGGTGGTATCAAGAGCAGCCAATATCGCTTCGGGTTCGTCAATTGGTCTCAAAAGCCTGGGCTATGCCTTTGCAACCGGTCAGCGCTATGTGGTGATCAATGCCGCTACAGCAGGCACCAACTACAATGCAAGTACGCTGAACTACTCGGCAACAGGCTACACGGGTTCCATTGTTGGGACTTCCGTCGTCGATGGCGCGAATAACAATCTGGTTCTGGCGCTGGTGGCCGGTCCTACCCCTGTTACGCCGACCCCCGTTACGCCTACCCCGGGTAATAATGCACAGGCCACAACACCGAATGCTGTCGCCTCTCTGGAAGGGTTGCAACGGTATTCAGGTATCTCTGATGCCGACCTGCTGAACCTGTATAACGCGTCTCTCGCCATCAGCTCCACAGCTGAAGGTAACAAAGCCGGTGAGCAACTTTCTCCCAATCAGAACGTCAGCGCAGGCTCTGCCACCACATCCGCGACCTTTGACATGATCAATGTGATCGGCAACCGTCTGAGTAACGTTGACTCAATCAAAATAGCGCAGTCCGGCAAGGGTGAGAGCGGTATTTCTACCGGAGATGACTTCTTGCAACAGGCTGGCTGGGGGCAAATCTTTGGTGGCCGTGCCCGTCAAGACGCAACCGATGATATCTCCGGTTATCGCGCCAACTATGGCGGTGCCGTCATTGGCTATGATCATGCCATAACCGATGACTGGCGTCTGGGCGGCGCGGTTAGCTATACCTATACCAGCGTTAACGGCAAGGACAATGTTCAGGGCTCCAGCTCCAATGTTAAGTCTTATGGTTTGACCGGTTATGCCAGCTATGTGGCGCCTAAGTGGTATTCCAATCTGTATGCCGCCGTGCTTCAGCAAAATTACAGCACCCAGCGACAGGTCAGTTTCACGGGTTATGACGGTGTGGCCAACGGAGATTTTGACGGCCAGCAATATGCCCTTAAGGCCGAATTTGGTTACCCGATTGCTCTTTCCGAAAATGTGGTCCTGACCCCGCTGGCTAATGCCAGCTATAGCTATCTCCATCAGGATGGCTATACCGAAAGCGGTGGCAATGGTGCTGCTCTCCAGGTGGACTCGGCTCACACAGATTCAGTTAAATCTGGCTTGGGAGCTAAACTCGAAACCACGCTGTCTACCCCTTGGGGTGATGTGGTGCCATATACTCAGGTATTGTGGAACCATCAGTACAACAACGACAGAATGGCCGTTTCCGCTGCTTATGCTGCTGCGACAGACGAGACCAATTTTGTGTCACGGGGTATCACGCCGGTTAAAGATTCTGCTGACCTGACGGTGGGTGCGACATTGTTGGGTTCCGGAAATACCAGTCTGACCGCCTACTATGATTTAGGTTTGGCACCGAATTATACTAACCAGTCAGTAAGCCTGCGCATTAAGCAGTTGTTTTAAATCTGAATCAAGACGGGACTGCCCCTCACGGGCAGCCCCATCCTGACGTGTTTTCGCAGGCGATGATCGACTCGTAAGGGTAAACCGCAACCTACCACTCCACGAGAAGATTCAGTCCCTGCCGTCGATGACATGAGAGAAAAAAAAGCAACACGCTGGCCCTGTTTCAGGGCCATTTTCATTTTAACGATCGCAACAGCGGTGTGTTGCCCTGCCCGATTGTGCAAAACAGCCGCACGGGTCGCCCCAAACGAAAGGCAGGCCACGAGGAAAGACAGCAGAAACAGCCGGAGAGGTGAAATTGAAGCCGCTGTTCCCTTGCTTGCGACCCTGATCTCGAAGGATAATCGCCTGTGCGGATCTTTACAGACTGTGCTTTTCAGCATGCACAGTGAAAATTGTCACATCGCCTGAGATAAAAAAACTGACATGACGAGACGATCAAGGGATGATGCAGACTAAGGTTATGATATGAATCAAAAAACCATAGCAGACGACAATACACCCAGAAGAATTGAAGTGAAAACCAATGCCCACCGATAATATTTACGCTGAGAAGCGACCGCCCAGCCCTCTTCGCCATACCTGGGGACTGTTCTACCGTGACACCACGGCAATGATTGGCTTCTATGCGTTTATCGCCGTGCTGCTGCTGTGTATTTTTGGCGGCCTGCTCGCGCCTTACGGGCTTGATCAGCAGTTTCTCGGCTATCAGTTGTTGCCGCCGTCCTGGTCACATTACGGCGATGTCTCCTTCTTTCTCGGCACCGACGACCTCGGCCGCGACCTGCTAAGCCGCCTGTTGAGCGGAGCGGCCCCCACTGTTGGTTCGGCAATAGTCGTCACCCTGGTGGCTTCCGTCTGCGCAATGGTGCTCGGTGTGCTGGCCGGCCTGACTCACGGGCTGCGCTCGGCGGCACTTAACCATGTGCTCGATACTTTACTCTCGATTCCCTCCCTGCTGCTGGCGATCATCGTCGTGGCGTTTCTCGGGCCACGACTGGAACATGCCATGCTCGCGGTGTATCTCGCGATCCTGCCGCGTCTGGTGCGCGCTATTTACAGTGCGGTGCATGATGAACTGGAAAAAGAGTATGTGGTGGCATCGCGCCTTGATGGTGCCAGCAGCCTGGATATCCTGTGGTACGCCATTCTGCCCAATATTCTGGCGTTACTGGTGACGGAGTTTACCCGTGCCCTGTCGATGGCCATTCTCGACATTTCCGCCCTGGGTTTCCTCGATCTTGGTGCACAGTTACCGTCGCCAGAATGGGGCGCAATGCTGGGCGATTCGCTGGAATTGATTTATGTTGCGCCCTGGACCGTGATGTTACCCGGTGCAGCCATTATGCTAAGCGTATTGATCGTTAACCTGTTGGGTGACGGTGTACGCCGCGCCATCGATGCGGGAGTTGAATAATGCCGCTACTCGATATTCGTAACCTGACCATTGAGTTTATGACAGCCGATGGGCCGGTGAAAGCCGTGGATCGGGTCAGTATTACGCTGACAGAAGGTGAAGTTCGTGGCCTTGTCGGTGAATCAGGGTCAGGAAAAAGCCTGATTGCCAAAGCGATTTGTGGCGTCACCAACGACAACTGGCGCGTCACCGCTGACCGTATGCGTTTTGATGATATTGACCTGTTGCATCTGTCGCCGCGCGAACGACGTAAAATCGTCGGCCATAACGTGTCGATGATTTTTCAGGAACCGCAATCGTGCCTTGATCCGTCTGAAAGTATCGGTACCCAGTTAAAACAGGCCATCCCCGGCTGGACCTGGAAAGGCCGCTGGTATCAACGCTTCGGCTGGCGTCACCGCCGCGCCATTGAGCTGCTGCACCGCGTGGGGATCAAAGATCATAAAGACATCATGAGCAGCTTCCCCTACGAGCTGACGGATGGCGAATGCCAGAAAGTGATGATTGCCATTGCGCTGGCGAACCAGCCGCGTCTGCTGATTGCCGATGAGCCGACCAACGCCATGGAACCGACCACGCAGGCGCAGATCTTCCGCCTGCTGTCGCGACTGAACCAGAATAACAACACCACGATCCTGCTGATCAGCCATGACCTGCAAATGCTCAGCCACTGGGCAGACCGGATTAACGTGATGTACTGCGGGCAGACAGTGGAAAGCGCCGTCAGCGAAGAGCTGATTACGGCACCGCACCATCCTTACACCCAGGCCCTGATCCGCGCCATGCCAGATTTTGGTCGTTCTCTGCCGCATAAAAGCCGCCTGAATACCCTGCCGGGCACCATCCCTTCGCTGGAACACCTGCCAATCGGTTGCCGCCTTGGCCCACGCTGCCCTTACGCGCAAAAAGACTGTATGGCAACACCGCGCCTCGCAGGCACCAAAAGTCATCTGTTTGCCTGCCACTTCCCACTGAATATGGAGAGTCAGTAATGGTTGATACGCTGCTGGAAGTGCGCAATCTGAGCAAAACCTATCGCTACCGCACCGGACTGTTCCGGCGTCAGCACGTTGAGGCGGTCAAAGAGATTAGCTTCACTTTGCAGGAACGCCAGACGCTGGCGATTATTGGCGAGAACGGTTCAGGAAAATCGACGCTGGCAAAAATGCTTAGCGGCATGATCGCACCGACGGCCGGAGAGATCGTCATTGACGACCATGCGCTGGAGTACGGTGATTATGGTTACCGCAGTCAGCGAATTCGTATGATTTTCCAGGATCCGTCAACCTCGCTGAATCCACGTCAGCGCATCAGCCAGATCCTCGATTTTCCCCTGCGCCTGAATACCGATCTCAATTCCGCCGAGCGGGAAAAACGCATTATTGCCACGCTGCGCCAGGTCGGATTGTTGCGCGATCACGCCTCCTACTACCCGCATATGCTGGCCCCTGGTCAAAAACAGCGTATCGGGCTGGCACGTGCGCTGATCTTACAGCCGAAGGTGATTGTGGCTGATGAAGCGCTGGCGGCGCTGGATATGTCGATGCGCTCTCAGCTGATTAATCTGATGCTGGAATTACAGGATAAACACGGTATCGCCTATATTTACGTCACCCAGCATCTGGGGATGATGAAACATATCAGCGACCAGGTGCTGGTGATGCACCAGGGGGAAGTTGTCGAACGCGGCAGCACCGCCGATGTGCTGGCCTGCCCACTGCATGACCTGACCAAACGTCTTATCTCCAGCCATTTTGGCGAAGCCCTGACGGCTGATGCCTGGCGCAGAGACCGCTAAGTATTATCACGAAATATTGCCCCCTCACGCGTAGTGGCTGACCTTCTGTTCCGGTCAGCCAGAACGGTGCAGACCAACAACACGGGCCGATCGGAAAAGAGGATCGGCCCCTACAGTTCCGGTCAGCCAGAGAGGTATATGCCATTCAGCTATTTGATAGCACAGATCATTATTTCTATCGTGTTGCAGCTTACGCCAGGATAACCATGACATTCAGGCCCGCTGGTCATGGTGCCTTTTCCTGGCGCCCTCCCGGCGAGCCTTTGAACCCGAAAAGGAATGATCATGGAACAGCGCCGCTTTACCGGCAACAACCACTGGTATCATGAAACCCAGACCAGCCTGCCCGCCCAACGCGCACCGCTGATGCCTGAAGCGGCCACCATTGAAGACCGTTTTTTGCTTGGTCTGGCGCAGCAGGCAGAAGGAGAACTGAACACCTTATTGCAGCAGGTGCAGCCCGCACTGCTGGCTTCACGCGATCTCTATCAACTGCTGTTCCCCTCGGAACTGACCACCACGCTCAGCCATACGCTGACGCTGTATGATCGCCTCAGCAGTGCGCTGACGGTGGCACAGGTGACCGGGGTACAGCGTCTGTGCAATCACTATGCGGCACGCCTCAATCCGCTCCCGGGGCCAGACTCATCACGCGAGAGTAATCATCGCCTGACACAAATCACTGAATACGCGCGCCAGCTTGCCAGTCAGCCAACGCTGATTGATGCCCTCTCCGTGCAGCGGCTTGACGATGTGGGCCTGAGCGCGCCGGATATCATCACACTCAGTCAAATTGTCGGCTTTGTCAGTTATCAGGCCCGGGTTGTCGCTGGGGTCCATGCCCTGATGGCACTGCCGGTGCGCTGGATGCCCGGTGTCACCATTCCGCCGGATGCGACCCGCGAACAGTTCCTGAACCCCCTCGTCTGGCGCCCTGCGCTGCCACCGCTGGAATTACGCTATGCGGCGCCGGAACAGCTGGAAGCGCTCACCTTCTGCCAGCCGCTGGCCGAACTTGAAACAGCCGCCTGGCTGTTTGCTCATGATGGCAAAGCGCTTTATGGCTGGGGGCGCCTTATCAATCAGCTGGAGGCGGCGCGCAGCAGCCCCCACTCTGCACTGGCTGCGGCAGTCACCTCGCGTATCAACGGCAGCGTGAGCTGTTTTGAACGTTATGCCGCAGGCAGCGAACGGCGAACGGCATTACAGGAGAGCGTGGAACAGGCCCTGAGCGTTGCGGATACCCCGCAACAGGCGCTGATTTCACTGGCGGCGCAGCTGACACGTTCGCCGGAAAGAGTGAATGCCGCCCATATTCAGCCGCTGAAAGACGCGGGCCTGAACGGCGCGCAGATATTCGATATCATTTTGAGTGTGGCGGCAGCCAGCTGGGGTAACCGACTGATGCAGGGATTAGGCATTAGCAGCGAATAGCGCTAGCCCTTTAACCACTGCCGGACTTCATCAAAGAAATGCTGGGCCAGCGGCGTAGCGCGCCCCGGTTCAGCAATCACCACCGCACCCTGTCGGGACATTGGCGGCATCGCTACCCGACGGCGTTGCAGCCCGCTGGTCATGCCGTCGATCAGATGGCCGACCGGCGACACCATACATCCCAACCCAACCTGAACCCCCTGTAACAACTGAAAGACTGATGTGGTTTCCAGCACCACGCGCAGAGTCAGCTGCGCATCACGGAAATGTCCATCAATATAGCGGCGAAAATAGCGCGTCTGCTCGGCCAGGCAGAGCGGCAACGCGGCAACGTCTTCCAGCGTCAGCGGCTCATCGCCCTCTAACTGGGGGAAATGCTGCGGATGATAAAGCAGTTCAATGCCGTTATCGTCCAGCGTTTCCGCCTGGAAATGCAGCTCACGCAGCGTCGCCAGCTCAAAGAAGCCAATCCCCACATCCACCGTATGACTGTTCAGCGCATCCAGCAGTTGATCGGCACTCAGCACCGCCACCCGGTAGTCGAGCTGTGGGTAACGATCGCCGATCGCTTTCAGCATCACTGGCAGCGAGATACTGCACTGCGGCACCACGCCAATCCGCAGCGTACCGTTAACGCCGTGTTTGAGTGATTCCACTTCCAGCTTCAGTCCCTGATACACCGAGACGATTTCCCGCGCCCAGGAGAGCACGCGCTCCCCTTCCGGCGTGAAACCATCAAAGTTGTTGCTGCGATTAATCAGCGACAAGCCCAGCTCTCGCTCGAGGTTTTTCAGACGCATCGACAGCGTTGGCTGACTAACAAAGCTAGCCTCAGCAGCGCGGCCAAAGTGGCGTTCGCGCTCTAAATTAACCAGATAAATAAGCTGTTTGATATCCATAATATTTACGCTTTAGTAAAACGTCGTGGCCAGCTGCGCATGGCGTTCAACCACCTTGTCACCCGGCGTGGTTTTGATCGTAAAACGGCAGGTCACGGGCACGCCCTGCTGATAGTCGCAGCGGGTGGTCGTTTCCCGTGTGCCTTCCGGGGTTTGACTGACGGTCACGGCATCAGAGGGTTTATCACCGGCATCCGAGGCATATTTCTGAACCCCTTCCGAGATCTGGCGATCGCCGCTAAACGCATGCTGCGCAACCAGACGGTCCTGAGCATCATAGGTCAGTTCAACACGATAGTCAGACTGCGTAGAGGAAAGCCCGGAAATCAGCCCGCTGTCGTTGTAACGAATGTCGATGGTGAAATTGCCGCTGGTTTTGGACAACACGTTGCATTGGCTATCCAGTTTCAATACGACCGGATTGCCGTTCTCTTCGCCGACCAGTTGGTCTTTTTCCCGGCGCACGCTGATATTACCGACGTCGAGGTTGGTGACATCGAAATCGGTGACACAGCCCTCTTTATCAAAATGAAATACACCGTCGTAACGTTTCTCGCCGTTGGCATCGAAAACGGTCTGATGGGTGCTTTTTATCTTGCCAGGAATGGCTTCAAACTGATAAAGAAAAGACAGATTTTTGATTGTTAATGAAATGCCTGCATCTTCTTCTTTTTTACAGCCCGCAAGAAGAAGCACCGGCAACAGCAAGGCTATCGTCGTTTTAATCTTGTCCATGCACCGTGAGTCCTTACCCGTCATACTTCAAATTGCAGCTGCGTTGGCTGCCCCCGCTCGCCCCAGTCACATCTCCTGGAGGCTCCCTGGCTTTCCGCCTTCCTGCAATTCGTATTATTTAGGGTATATTGAGTGTTATCGGCAGGTTAGCGCCATTCTTCAAGCGCTATCATACCGGGCCATTCAGGCCAGACCCAACGCACTTTTGACTTCATTCGCGATTTTTCCCCCCTGCGGCCATAAATTACCTGAACATCGTGATCGCAGACACGGTTGATCCCATTGCACCGGGGAAACAAAGATAGGGGGATTGGGAGGGAATAATTTTTAACCCATTCACCCGTTGATCCTTATCGCGATAAACACGGCCTATCGCACCATCTCTGCAATCAATTAGACAATTCTTCGCATGGAACGCAAGATCGCCAAAAATAAGCAATAATTTTTAACAACTATTCAACATAAGCCTGCGACATTATGAAATTTAAAGAAGCGATTAAGCCATATCAGGCCGCTGCGGGCGGTTGGGGTTCACTGGAAGCCACCACCCGTTTTGTTTTTGACAGCAAACAAGTGTTAAAAAACATGCGCAATCTGATGCGTATGAATAAAGCAAAGGGCTTCGACTGTCCGGGTTGCGCCTGGGGCGATGACAACAAAAGCACCTTCAGCTTTTGTGAGAACGGTGCCAAAGCCGTGACCTGGGAAGCCACCCGCCGCCATATCGGTGCTGACTTCTTCGCCCAGTACAGCGTGGCCGCCCTGTATCAGCAGAGCGATTACTTTCTGGAATACCAGGGGCGCCTGACCGAGCCGCTGCGCTATAACCGCGCCACTGACCACTACGAACCCATCAGTTGGGACGAGGCTTTTTCACTGATCGCCCGCCATATTAAAGCGATGGATCATCCCGACCGTATGGAGCTTTACACCTCCGGCCGCGCCAGTAATGAAGCCTCCTGGCTGTATCAGCTGTTCGGCCGTATGAACGGCAGTAACAACTTCCCTGACTGCTCGAACATGTGCCATGAAGCCAGCGGCGTCGGGCTGAAGCGCAGTATTGGCGTGGGGAAAGGCACCATCCGTCTGGACGATTTTGACCATGCGGATGCTATCTTTGTTTTCGGGCAGAACCCGGGAACCAACCATCCACGTATGCTGCACAGCCTGCGTCACGCGGCCGACAACGGCGCTAAAATCGTCACCTTCAATACGCTGCGCGAACGTGGGTTGGAACGCTTTGCCGATCCGCAGAAACCGCTGGAAGTGGTGACCAGCATGGCAGGGAAAATCAGTTCAACCTATTACCAACCGAACCTGGGCGGGGATATGGCCGCCGTGCGTGGCATGGTCAAAGTGCTGGCCGAGAACCACCGTGCGCGGGTTGCAGCGGGTGAGAAAGGCCTGTTTGATGAGATGTTTATCAATGCCAAAACGGAAGGTCTGGATGCCTATCTTGCCGCCGTGGATGCCACAGAGTGGTCACAGATTGTCAGCCAGTCCGGCCTCAGCGAAGAGCAAATCCGTGAAGCGGCAACCATTTACCAGAGCGCCGAACGCGTGATTTGTACCTGGGCGATGGGCATCACCCAGCATAAACACTCCGTCGATACGGTGCGCGAAATCGTCAACCTGCAACTGTTGTTCGGGCAACTGGGTAAAAAAGGCGCAGGTCTTTGCCCGGTGCGTGGTCACAGTAACGTGCAGGGTAACCGCACGATGGGCATTGATGAAAAGCCCTCTCAGGCGTTTCTTGATAGCCTGGGCGAACATTTTGGCTTCGAGCCACCGCGCAACATCGGGCACAACACCGTACAGGCGCTGGAAGCGATGCTGCGTGATGAGATAAAAGTGTTGATCGCCCTCGGGGGCAACCTGGCGGCTGCGGCACCGGACAGCCCGCGTACCGAAGAGGCCCTGAAACGTTGTGGCCTGACGGTGCAGATCAGCACCAAGCTCAACCGCAGTCATCTGTGCCCTGGCGCGATTGATGCCCTGATCCTGCCGACAATTGGCCGTACCGAGCAGGATATTCAGGCCAGTGGTCCGCAGTTTATTACCGTCGAAGACTCCTTCAGCATGGTGCATGCGTCAGAAGGCGTGGGTAAACCGATTGCGGATACCCAACGTTCGGAAACCTGGATCGTGGCGGGCATTGCTGATGCAGTGCTGGGCAGCGAGAAAGTTGACTGGCGTGGACTGGCGGATGATTACAACAAAATCCGCGATCATATTGCGGCCACCCTACCCGGCTTCAGTGATTTCAATGCCAAATGCGACCTGAAAGGCGGATTCTATTTAGGCAATGCTGCAGCCGAACTGCGGTTCAATACGCTGCATGAAAAAGCCCAGTTCAGTGCCGCCAGCCTGCCGACGTCGCTGTTCCCGGCGCTCGATGTTGTGGTGCCGTTCACCCTGCAAACGCTGCGATCTCATGACCAGTACAACACCACCATTTACGGGCTGGATGACCGTTATCGTGGGGTTTACGGCCAGCGTGAAGTCCTGTTTATCAACCCGGAAGATATGGAAAGCATGGGCTACGCCGCCGGGGATAACGTCGATATCGAAACGCTGTGGAATGATGGCATCACCCGTAAAGTCAGCGGGTTTAAGCTGGTGCCTTATGCGATTCCGCGTGGCAATCTCGCTGCTTATTATCCTGAGACCAATCCGCTGGTGCCGCTTTCCAGTTTTGGTGACGGCAGCGGAACGCCCACCTCGAAATCGGTGCCAGTGAAGATCAGCCTGTCACCTGTGGTGGCCGGAATACGTATTGCCTGACACGCCAGGGCGGCCGCAAAAATGGCCGCTCGCAGCGGGGTCAGAAAAGGCTTTTTACTTGCCGTGGAGCGGTTAATCGCGTAAAACTATCTGCCGCTCTTAGGCCACGAAAACGTTGAAATTATGTTCCAGGATAACCCGCTGCTCGCGCAGCTTAAAGAGAAACTCCACTCCCAGACGCCGCGTGTTGAGGGTGTGGTAAAAGGCACTGAAAAAGGTTTCGGCTTCCTGGAAGTCGATGCACAGAAAAGCTACTTTATTCCGCCACCGTTCATGAAAAAAGTCATGCACGGCGACCGCGTTAGTGCCGTGATTCAGACCGACAAAGATCGTGAAGTTGCCGACCCTGAAACATTAATTGACCCCTTCCTGACCCGTTTTGTTGGCCGCGTTCAGAAGAAAGACGATCGCCTGTCGATTGTTCCTGATCATCCGCTGCTGAGAGACGCCATTCAGTGCCGTCCTGACCGTAATGTGAAGCATGACTTCCAGGCCGGTGACTGGGCTGTGGCGGAGATGCGCCGTCATCCGCTCAAAGGCGATCGCGGTTTTTATGCCGAACTGACCGAATTTATTACCACTGCGGATGACCATCTGGCGCCGTGGTGGGTCACGCTGTCTCGCCATAACCTGGAGCGTGAAGCACCGGATGTGGCAACGCCGGAAGAGATGCTGGACGAGCAGCTGGAGCGTGAAGACCTCACTGCCCTGGCCTTCGTCACCATCGACAGCGCCAGCACCGAAGATATGGACGATGCGCTGTATGTGGAAGAAACCGCCGATGGCGCGCTGAAACTGACCGTCGCGATTGCCGATCCAACGGCCTATGTGCCTGCTGACAGCAAACTCGATGCGGTTGCCGCTGAGCGTTCGTTCACCAACTATCTGCCGGGCTTTAACATTCCGATGCTGCCACGCCAGCTGTCTGATGACATCTGTTCGCTGCGCCCGAATGAGCGCCGCCCTGTGCTGGCCTGCCGCGTGACCATTGCCGCTGACGGAACGCCGGGTGAAGACATTCAGTTCTTCGCGGCCTGGATTGAGTCTAAATCCAAGCTGGCGTACGACAATGTCTCTGACTGGCTGGAAACCAACGAGTCGAGTGAATGGCAGCCGGAAAGCGACGCGATTGCACAACAGATTCGTCTGCTGCACCGCCTGTGCCTGGCACGTAGCGAATGGCGTCAAACCCATGCGCTGGTCTTCAAAGACCGCCCTGATTTCCGCTTCCTGTTGGGCGAGAAAGGCGAAGTGCTGGATATCATTGCCGAGCATCGTCGCATTGCTAACCGCATCGTTGAAGAGTCGATGATCCTGGCCAACATCTGCGCTGCCGCCGTGCTGCGTGACAAGCTGGGCTTCGGGATCTACAACGTGCACCTTGGTTTCGACGATGTGAATGCCGAACAGGCTGCGGCCGTGCTGGCGAACCACGGTGTGACGGCTGTTCCAGCTGCGATTGCAACGCTGGAAGGCTTCCGCACGCTGCGCCGCGAGCTGGATACGCTGCCGACGCAGTTCCTCGACAGCCGTATTCGTCGCTTCCAGTCATTTGCGGAAGTCAGCACCACGCCAGGACCGCACTTCGGCCTCGGTCTGGATGCTTACGCAACCTGGACCTCTCCGATCCGTAAGTATGGCGATATGGTTAACCACCGCCTGCTGAAATCGATCATCAAAGGAGAAGCGGCCAGCCGCCCTGCCGATGATGTCACGGTGAAGATGAGCGAACGCCGCCGTCAGAACCGTATGGCAGAGCGCGATGTCGGAGACTGGTTGTACTCGCGTTTCCTGCAGAAATCCGTTGGCACTGACCAGCGTTTCAGCGCGGAAGTGATCGATGTTTCCCGTGGCGGTATGCGTGTACGCCTCCAGGAAAACGGCGCGGTTGCCTTTGTCCCTGCCCCGTTCATCCACGCGGTGCGTGATGAGCTGGTGTGCAGCAACGAGAATGGCACCGTGCAGATCAAAGGCGATGAGGCTTACCGCGTCACCGACCTGATCGAAGTGACTATCGCCGAAGTGCGTATGGAAACTCGCAGCGTCGTGGCACGACCGGTCGTCTGATTGTCTTCAACGGGATAGCCTGGCGGCTATCCCGCATTTTCTGCTGTGACTACACGTCCTCTTCCTGACGAAAAAATCTCCTGCGCCTCGCACACCTTACCACCCTGGCTGCGCTGACAGGCACTACCATTGAAAGTGCCAGTCAGGCGATCAATAACTGGGGCTGTGTGTTAACCGCCATCGTGCGCGATGTCGGCGAGACGTAGGTGGCGCAACGACCTTACTGATGGCAGCACTGTTTGCCATCCGACGCACGTTGCACAGCGATTTGCCAACGGTACGGGAAAGCCCGGCAATACTGCGCGACGAAAAAGTCAATATCTGATGAATAATCTACGGACAGTAAAGTGTTTTAAACGCAACCATCTTAAAAGATATTTTCCAGACAAAGCAGCATCCTTAGTCAAATTACCCTGCTAATACACCTATCCGATAGCCATACAGGGGAATTTTATGCTGAAAATTTATTCTCACCGAAAAAATATATTGTCTTCGTATCTTGTGATTCTGCTGCTTGCCGAATACTGTTGCTAAAATAAGAAGATACCACCTGCAAAGTAGCACCAAGGGAGACAAAAATGACCGATGAACAGGGGCAGACGCTACTGTATGCATATTTTGGCACCAGTAGCCCTCATTGGCGTTTATCCTCCGACAGCGATGCGCTGCATTTTGCCGAAGACGAAGGCGGCGAAACTAACATCGCCGTCCCGCTCACGCCTCCGCAAGCCAGCCTGCTTCGCAATATGACGGTAATCACCAGCAGCGTGAATCTCACCATCACGCTGTACGGTAATACACTGTCCATGCATCTGGTCGGCAGGAAAGTCTCCCAGATTGCCTGGGCAGGAACCGCATCAGCCTGGGGAGACACCTCCTCAGTCGCCCGCGATTTGGTGCTGGGCCTGTCTTTTGCAGAACAGGTGGTATCTGAAGCTAATTCCGTCATTGTGATCGTCGATCAGCAGGGGCGAATTCAGCGGTTTAACCGCCTGAGTGAAGAGTACACCGGCCTTAAAGAGCAGGAAGTGATCGGCCGTAATGTGTTTCAGCTGTTTATGTCACGCCAGGAAGCGGCGGCCTCACGACGCAATATCAGCACGTTTTTCCGTGAAGGCAGCTCCTATGAGGTTGAGCGCTGGATCAAAACGAAGAAAGGCCAACGTCTGTTCCTGTTCCGCAATAAATTCGTCCACAGCGGCAGCGGAAAAAATGAGATCTACCTGATTTGCTCCGGCACGGATATTACCGAAGAGCGCCGCGCCCAGGAGCGTCTGCGCGTGCTGGCCAATACCGATACCATTACCGGCCTGCCGAACCGCAATGCCATTAATCACGAAATCACCGAAGCACTGGAAAAACGCGCTAACCAGCAGATTGGCGTGGTCTACCTTGACCTCGACAACTTCAAAAAAGTGAATGATGCCTACGGACACATGTTCGGCGACCAGCTGTTACAGGCCGTTTCTCTCGCGATTTTAAGCTGCCTTGATACAGATCAGACGCTGGCGCGCCTCGGCGGCGATGAGTTTATTGTTCTGGCCGAAGAGACCAGCCAGGCCGCACTGGAAGCGATGTCGTCACGTATTCTGGAACGCCTGAAACAGCCATTCCGTATCGGTTTGATCGAGGTCTATTCGGGATGCTCAATCGGTATTGCCCTCGCCCCGCAGCACGGCGAAGATCGTGAAAGTTTGATCCGCAATGCCGATACCGCCATGTACACGGCCAAAGAGAACGGGCGCGGTAAATTCTGCATTTTCTCAGCCGAAATGAATCAACGGGTGTTTGAATATCTCTGGCTCGACACTAACCTGCGCAAAGCGCTGGAGCATCATCAGCTGGTGCTTTACTACCAGCCGAAACTGAATGCCGATGGCACGGTCACCAGCGTGGAAGCCCTGGTGCGCTGGATGTCGCCAGAGCGTGGGCTGGTGTCGCCGGACAGTTTTATTGCCTATGCCGAAGAGTCAGGATTGATCATCCCGCTGGGCCGCTGGGTGATGTTGAGCGTGCTGGAGCAAATTCTACACTGGCGCAAACAGGGCATTGACCTGCGAGTGGCAGTGAATGTGTCGCCGCGTCAGCTGATTGACCAGAGCATCTACACCGACCTGAAACTCGCCCTGGAGCAAGCGGGGCTGGAGACCTGCCCGATTGATATTGAGCTGACTGAAAGCTGCCTGATTGAGAATGAAGAACAGGCGCTGGCATTGATGAAACAGTTCCAAACGCTGGGTGCAGCGGTACATTTGGATGATTTCGGTACGGGTTACTCTTCACTCTCGCAGCTGGCGCGCGTGCCGATCGATGCGATTAAGCTCGACCAGAGCTTTATCCGTGGCGTGAATGAGCAGGTGGTGTCTCAGTCCCTGGTCAGGGCGATTGTTGCCGTTGCCAAGGCGCTGAGCTTACAGGTGATTGCAGAAGGGATTGAGACGGAAGAAGAAGGAGAATTTGTCATGGCGAATGGTGTGGATACCCGCCAGGGCTTCCTCTATGCGAAGCCAATGCCCGCTGACGAACTCGAGCACTGGCTTACGCAGCATCATGCCATTACCACTTCCTGACTAGATGATCAGCCCGCTTTCAGCAATGACTGCGCGCTGTGGCGGTTTTGCAGCTGAACTAAACGCTCCATATAGGCGATATCTTTCGGCTCCATGGTAAAGGCGAAATCAACCCAGTCTTCCGTGATATCCATCAGTTCTGCGCGCGTCAGCTGAAGCACCCGCTGACGGGCTTTCAGCATGGCTCTCACCCCGTTCAATTTCGGTTTCAGGGTATCAATAAACGTACGTGTGCAGCGATAGCCTTCTCCCGGCTGGAACAGGCGATCCACCAGGCCGCGCGTTTCAAACCATTCTGCGGTATGCGACTCCCCTTCACAGATCAGCTCCTCTGCCAGTTTCATGCCGGAACGGCGTGCCACCAGCGAGTAACCGCCCATGCCAGGGAACAGGTTAAAAGCAATTTCCGGGAAACCCATACGGGCGGTGTTTTGGGCCAGGATGAAGTGATGCGCCAGCGCGGCTTCAAATCCACCGCCCAGCGCGCTCCCTTCCACCATCGCGATGGTGACAGCCCCCGTATCGAAGCCACGCGCAGCCGCATGAATGCAGTCCACGCAGGCACGAGCATAAGCCCGAAGGGCTTCGCGACGACCATTTTTAATCGATTCGACAAAGAAACGCAGATCGCCTCCGGCATTAAACATGGTCGGCACCAGCGAACCGGTGACCCAAAAATCGATCTTCAAACCGGAACGCTGGGCAGCGTAGCTGAGGTTCATGATCTCCTCGATCAGCTGATGATTAAAACTCGGGCGAGGTTGAGCGCGTAGCATCATCCACATGGTGCGACGCTCTTCTTCATAATAGGCGGAGAGCTGCGTCATTTGTCCAGCTTCGTTGAACAAGCGGCAGGTAGTCTGATTTATAACGGTCATCGTATTATCCTCTGTTTGGTTATGCGTACTTCGCAGCTCCAGCCTAATCCAGAGTGTCACCATGCTAAACGGGTGTTTGATTTTTAAGATAAAATAACCGAATTCCGCACGAAAGGTCGGCGTCGCTAAACGTAATCGGAAGCGTTGAATTGACGGGCTAACAGGAGAGAAATGCAGAAGAATAATAACCAAATACTCAAGCGCGGCAGGACAATTGATAAGGAAAATCTTAATATGGCGCCGTGATAACCCGGCGCCTGCTGCTGACGTTAGCGGCTATTTCTGGCCGTAATAGGCATTTTTGCCATGTTTTCGCAGATAGTGTTTATCCAGCAATACCTGCTGGACTGCTGGCAGCTGCGGTGTCAGTTGCTGACTGAAAATACCCATATAGGCCACCTCTTCCAGCACAACAGCGCTGTGGACCGCCTCTTCCGCGCTGCGGCCCCAGGCAAACGGCCCGTGCGAGTTCACCAGCACAGCGGGGATCGCCAGGGGATCAATATTGCGCTGTTGCAGCGTTTCAATAATCACCTGCCCGGTTTGCCACTCGTAACGCTCAAGAATTTCATCATCGCGCATAGGACGCGTGCAGGGGATGGCGCCATAGAAGTCATCGGCGTGTGTCGTGCCCCAGGCGGGGAGATCTTTGCCGGCCTGCGCCCAGATTGTCGCATGACGCGAATGGGTATGGACGATACCGCCAATCTCTGGCCAGGCGAGATAGAGTGCGCGATGCGTGTCGGTATCCGATGAGGGGCGTTTGTCCCCTTCTATCACTTCCCCGGACTCCAGCGCCACGACGACCATGTCGTCCCGCTTCATGTCCTCATAGCTGACGCCTGAAGGCTTTATCACCATCAGACCCTGTTGGCGATCGATGGCACTGACGTTTCCCCAGGTGAACGTCACCAGTCCGTAGCGCGGCAACGCCAGATTGGCGTCCAGTACCTGCTGCTTCAATTGTTCCAGCATGTTGTTTTCCCCCTTGTGGCTGCTGATTTATTGTCAGCGCCAGGGGGCGATCGGGGTATGGAGACATTCGCTGGATCAACGGCTGAATCCGGCTGTTCAGCTGGTTTTGAGAGATCAGACTGGCTGAATAGACACGAGAAATTAAGAGTTTTTACCTGTTAATACATCCGGTAATCATTGAAAATAGGTCACATAAATTAACCTGGGTGATAGTGAGCTATCTAAGCATTCAGGTATGCCGTTGCTGACCCCAGATGTAACCCAGACCTTTTAGGCGATTTTTTATACTGCTTTTTGCCTGTTCAGTGACAGAAGTCACCTGAAAAGGCGATGGATTCGGGTCGGGATTACAGAGCGTCCTCTATAATGTAGAGGTATCTCGTCGCTGTTCTTTAGGAGAGTCATTATGTCTATCACTGCAAAACGTATCACCGCCGCCGTGCTGGCTGCAACCTTAGTTCTTTCTCTGAGCGCTTGCTCAAACTGGTCTAAACGCGATCGAAATACGGCGATTGGCGCTGGTGCTGGCGCAATTGGCGGTTCTATTCTGACAAACGGAAGTGGATTAGGCACCCTGGGTGGCGCCGCTGTTGGCGGGATCATCGGACATCAGATCGACAAATAATAAAGCAGCCTGTCGCGGGCCGAACACAGTTCGGCCCATGATAGTAGTACTGTGTCAGCCTCCGGCCAGTTTGACCTTAAAGCCTTTCGCCTCCAGCAGGGTTTTTAACAGGTCACGTTTATCGCCCTGAATCTCAATCACCCCGTCTTTCAACGCGCCGCCACAGCCACATTTTTTCTTCAGTTCGGCCGTCAGCTTGTTCAATTCAGCATCATCCAGATCGACACCGCTAATCAGACAAACCCCTTTGCCTTTGCGGCCGCTGGTCTGCCGCTGAATACGCACAATGCCATCGCCTTTTGGCCGCTGCACGATAACTTTTGGCTCATCAATGCGCCCGGTTTCAGTGGAATACACCAGGCGGCTGTTGTCATCGGCCATGATTATGCCTCTTGCAGGGAACGAAGGATGTCACGCAGTGTACCTGCGGGATCGGCTGATTGCGTAATCGGACGCCCGATCACCATATAATCCACCCCAGCCTGTTTCGCCTGCTGTGGCGTCATGATGCGGCGCTGATCGCCTGCATCGCTGCCTTCCGGGCGGATACCTGGTGTCACCAGACGGAAGTCCTGCCCGATTGTCTGTTTGAAATGACGGGCTTCCTGCGCGGAGCAGACCACACCATCCAGACCACACTGATGTGTCAGACGTGCCAGTCGTTCGGCCTGCTCTGCCGGGGAGAGTGCGATCCCCAGACCACGTAAATCATCGGCATCCATGCTGGTCAGTACCGTGACCGCAATCAGCAGAGGCGCATCGTTGCCAAACGGCAGTAACGCTTCACGCGCTGCGCTCATCATCCGCGCCCCGCCGCTGGCATGGACGTTTACCATCCATACGCCGAGGTCGGCAGCTGCTGCCACCGCATGAGCGGTCGTATTGGGGATATCATGAAATTTCAGATCGAGGAACACGTCAAAGCCACGCTGTTGCAGATCGCGCACCCACTGCGGGCCAAACAGGGTAAACATCTCTTTGCCGACTTTAAGACGGCAGCTGGCCGGGTCAATCTGATCAATAAACGCCAGAGCGCGATTGCGGTCCGCATAATCTAACGCCACCACAATCGGTGAGCCGGTAACCTGAGGTGAAAGCATGGATTGACCCTCTTTGAGTGGAGCACCGCACGGCGCAAACGATAAACGGCATGCATTCTACCTGCGACGCAGGCAAATGCACAGTTAAGCTGTTGGGAATTATCGTTATCAATAGAGGAAAAAGCGTGACAGGACGGGCAACAGAAGCAGATGGCTCAATCAGCGCGCACAGCTTCCGTTCATCAAGGCACTTTCACCACAGCGTCGGCCGTTAGCCATCTGGCACATGCCCACCGAGCTGCCATCCAACTGACGCGATAACGCCAGCGAACCGCCCGCATTGGCACAGGCACTTTCAGCCATCTCGGCCATCACCACCCGGGCTGGCACATGGGCTGCTGTCGCCTGTTGCGTTGGCTCATTATCACTGTCGCTACTACAGGCTGACAGGAATAACGTGGCTGCCGCCAGCAAAAATGTCGCTGCTTTCATTAGGTCAGGCTCCGGGTGAGTGTAGGTTGGAATGCGAGGGCCAGCATAAGCTACGTTGCACATCAGGTCGATAGCTGTCACGGATTTTTACAAAATCATTCTGATGGAAATATCAATAGCACGACGTCTTAATTTATTGCCGCACCCGGTGAAATGCCGTGAGGCCTGAAAAGATCATGTCAAAACCGCCTAATCATGCCAGGCTTACAGGCTGTTAAATTCTGGTGGTGGGATAGCATTCCGTTATCGACGCCGCCGTTTGACGTTTCTAAAGGAGAGACAGATGTCTGATACACCGATTTTGATCGTTGCCACTTTTGCTGCTGCAACAGGTAAAGGCAATGCGTTGTATGAAGTGCTGAACCGCTGCGTGGCGCCGAGCCGCCTTGAGGAAGGAAACGTACATTACGATCTGTATCGTAGCGTTGAGAACAGCGATCTGTTCCTGTTCCACGAAACCTGGAAAAGCGCGGCGGCTATTGAACTGCATGAAACGCAGCCCCACTTTAAAGCGCTGCTGGCGGGCGTTGACGGTCTGCTGGCAGCACCGCCGGTGATTACGAAGATCTAAATTGTGTTAGCGGGCTGACCGAAACAGAAGGTCAGCCCCTTGAGCAGAGATGAGGACCGTTATTTTAATAAACGCGCCCGGCACGACTTCCCTTTGATTTTCACGTCTTTCAGCTGCCCCATCACCTGACGCGCCTGCGACAGACGGATAGCGACGTACGCCAGCGTTGGACCGATATCAATTTTCCCGACCTGATCGCCAGTCAGCCCGCCGTCACCGGTCAATGCGCCGAGAATATCGCCCGGACGAATTTTGGCTTTACGCCCGCCGTCCAGACTCACAGTTACCATCTCTGCCGGTAACGGCTTCGCCGCAACAGACTTCAGCTCGGACACATTGCGCCAGGCCAGTTTCTGTTGCAGATAATCTTCCAGCGCATGGGCACGGATCATCTCATCCTGCGCCACGAAGCTGACAGCGCAGCCCTCCTCTCCGGCACGGGCAGTACGGCCAATGCGGTGAACATGGACTTCAGGGTCAAACGACAGCTGGTAGTTCACCACCATCGCCAGCGACTTGATATCCAGACCACGCGCGGCAACATCGGTCGCCACCAGCACGCGGCAGCTGCCGTTAGCGAAACGAATCAGCACCTGATCGCGGTCACGCTGCTCAAGGTCGCCATGCAGTGCCAGCGCACTGATATTACCCGCTTCCAGCGCATGGGCGATATCATCACATTCGCGTTTAGTGTTGCAGAACACCACGCAGGATGCGGGCTGACGCTCGCTGAGCAGGCCAATCAGCGCCGTCAGTTTCTCACGCGGGCCGGCTTCATAGAATGTTTGCTCAATTTTCGGCAAATCGGACACATCGCCCGTTTCCACCGTCAGCGGGTCACGCTGAATGCTCTGGCTGATCTGGGCAATGCCCTGCGGCCAGGTGGCCGAAAACAGCAGCGTCTGACGCGCCTGCGGACAATGGCGAATGATGCTGTCGATGTCTTCGCGGAAACCCATTTCCAGCATGCGGTCGGCTTCATCCAGCACCAGCGTATTGATGCCGTCCAGCTTCAGGGTTTCGCGCTTCAGATGGTCAAGAATACGACCCGGCGTGCCCACCACGATTTGCGGTGCATGCACCAGGGAATCACGCTGTGCGCTCAGCGGTTGGCCGCCACACAAGGTGAGAATTTTAATATTGGCGGTGAAGCGCGCCAGACGGCGCAGCTCTTTGGCAACCTGGTCGGCCAACTCGCGGGTCGGGCACAGCACCAGCGCCTGAGTGACGTACTGGCTGGCATCCACGCGGTGCATCACACCCAGACCAAAGGCGGCGGTTTTGCCACTGCCCGTTTTCGCCTGAGCGCGAACATCCCGCCCTTCGAGAATAGCGGGCAGCGCTTCAGCCTGAACCGGCGTCATGTCTAGATAGCCCAGTTCATTCAGGTTTTCGATCTGGCTGGCAGGGAGTTGTGTCAGGGTAGAAAAAGCAGTCACGGAAGAGTTCTCTGGTAAAAACGGACAGGATTATTGGCGCAGAGTGTAGCAGAAAACCGCCGGGGCGGGGAGAAAAGCGCTGGCGGTAGTGCCACACAGCGCTGTGTGTTGTGTCGTCTGACTAAGATAAAGCCAATGCGATTAACAGCCAAAAAATCAGGCAGGCCGCCACCATCGCAATCCAGGTATTTCTCCGGGTCCATTTCATAGATATTCCTTCTCCTTACTTTCGTTCTTAATTCCACCACGCGTGTACAAGGTGGGATTAATCCGAAATTCTCGGTGGTTATTATAGTCAATCAAGGCCCCGGGTGTCGCCTGTTTATTATGAGGTTACCCGCGCCTGGAAACGGCCCTGAGCAAAACAGGGGGAACATAAGCGATAAAAATTTGATGTAAGTACTGAAAGGATTAACGGCGGGAAACGCAAAAACTTAAGGGCTTTTGGAAAATCCAGAATATTCTTAGGTGGGATGGTTAACTGCGCCCGTGCGTCACACACACCGGGGCAGTTAACCGACGACACAGGCACTGATTGCCTGCGTCAGACGTCAGAGATTGGCAACATCAATATAGAGGGATTTATCAATGTTGGTTGACGACACGGTGGCCTCGGTAAAGGCATACTCCGCCCTGTCACCGCTACGATCCAGCGGTAATGCCTCAAAATCGAACAGGTTTTTGTCTGCTAACTGGCTTGGGCTGATATTTTGTATCGACTTAAATACGCTATCGACACGGCCCGGCGTCTTTTTATCCCATTCCATCAGCATCGCCTTGATGGCCTGGCGCTGCAGATTTTCCTGCGAGCCGCAAAGATTACACGGGATGATCGGGAATGCTTTGTATTCTGACCAGGCAATCAGATCTTTTTCCCGGCAGTACGCCAGCGGTCGGATCACCACATTACGCCCGTCATCAGACCGTAGCTTAGGCGGCATCGCTTTCATTTTCGCGCCGTGGAACATGTTAAGGAACAACGTCTCAACGATGTCATCCATATGGTGGCCCAGCGCGATTTTGGTTGCGCCAATCTTCTCGGCGAAGGAATAGAGCGTGCCACGACGCAGACGCGAGCATAAACCACAGGTGGTTTTTCCTTCCGGCACTTTCTCTTTAACTACCGAATAGGTGTCTTTATCCACAATGTAATAAGGGATATTTAAGCTATCGAGATAGGCGGGCAGAATGTGTTCTGGAAACCCGGGCTGCTTCTGATCGAGATTGACGGCAATAATCTCAAATTTGATCGGCGCCACTTTTTGCAGACCGAGAAGAATATCCAGCATGGCGAACGAATCTTTGCCCCCGCTCATACAGGCCATTACAACATCGTTGTCTTCAATCATGTTGTAATCGGTGATGGCAGTGCCAACATTTCTTCTCAGACGTTTCTGGAGTTTATTAATCTCCAGGGTTTCTTTTCTTACATCCACTTGATTCATAAATACTTCTCTGGGCCCTGGGAGCTTTATCGCGATGTGTTTTAGCTGACTCTTTAAAGGGGTATTATACGGAAGTTTCCCAGGGCCCTGCTATCAATTTTTCCCGACCAGATATTTTATTGCAGATGCAGATGCAGATGCAGATGCGGTAGCGGATCAATAATCGGGTCAGGATCGATTGGCGGCGGGTCGGGTAACGGTTGCGGTACAGGAATGGGACCAGGAACGGGCGCCGGGTCGCTGAGTGGTTCCGATGAGCGAATAGCCCTGATGCGGTCAACAGGCATACCTTCCTCCTCAAACATTGTATGAACATTAAGCGTAGGACATCTGACCGCGCTGGCAAACGCGCAAAAAAAAAGCCGGCGGATAGCCGGCGTCGTACGAATCAAATGTGCTATGCATTAATTCAAAAAAGGAAGTAAGACAATATGGAGCGCAACGCCCATCGCTTGACGTTGCATTCACCTGCGGGAAAGAGTTTGCCCTGGACCACAGGGATATTTATTGATGTCGATCAGCTTTCAGCCCATTTCCCGTGTCTCTTACGCAAGAATTGTCATTTTTCACAACCATTTACGTTTCCGTAACCACCAGGCAACCCCGGTAACCAGAAGCGTCAACAGCAGGCAGAAGGTCGCAAAACCATAGTGCCACTCACCACCGGGGATCCCCCCCAGATTGACGCCAAACAACCCGGTCAGGAAGGTGGTCGGCAGGAAAACCATCGCCAGCAGCGACATGGTATAAGTACGGCGGTTCATCGCGTCTGCCATTACCGTGCTGATCTCATCCGCCAGCACGCCCGTGCGTGAGACGCTGGCATCCAGGTCATCCAGTCCGCGCCCCAGGCGGTCAGAAATATCCTGCATACGGCGACGATCGTCATCGCTCATCCACGGCAAACGCTCGCTGGCAATACGTGAAAAAACGTCGCGCTGCGGTGCCATGTAGCGGCGCATAATAATCAGTTGCTTACGGATCAGGGCCAGCTCACCGCGTGGCGGCACCTGCTGATCGACCACCGCATCTTCCAGGTCGATGATCTTATCGTGCAGCTCTTCGATAAACTCGCTGGTGTGGTCGGTGAGCGCATCGCAAACATCCACCAGCCAGCTGCCACCGTCGACCGGGCCGTTGCCATTTTTGAGATCGGTCAGCACTTCATCAATAGCAAACACTTTGCGCTGCCGGGTAGAGACAATCAGTTTCTCGTTGATAAAGACGCGGATCACCACCAGCTGTTCCGGCCGCGACTCGCTGTTGAGATTGATGCTACGCAGAGTGATCATGGTGCCATCACCCAGCCGGTTAACGCGTGGACGCATACTGTCGCCGCCCAGCGCATCACGCACCGCATCGGGCAGCAGCGGGGTCGATACCAGCCAGTCAGCGCTTTCACGGTGGGTATAATTCAGGTGCAGCCAGCACGGCTTGTCACACGTCAGCACATCGCTGTCGTCAATCGGGATTAACCCGCCCTTTCCATCTAACTGACAGGAAATAATCGCGTCAGACACCTGCAATGATTTACCAGCAATAACATCCACTTTTGCGTCGCCCTCAACAGAATCAATACGATGCAGTCTAGCCTGTGCTGCCGCGCTTGCCTAATCTGAGCCGTGTCCTGAACGTTAAAAATCGTGACAATCTGCAAGCAAACTGCCGGATAAAAGTCGATCCCGGTCACGAAAACCACTTATTCCAACCCTTGCCTATTGCCAACCCCCGGCGAGTAAGGAAATATCGCTGCAACAAAAACAGGATTGCTACTGATTTTCAGGCAAAACCTAAACTGCTTTTCACGCCCGTTCGGCGATGTTGAAGCAGTTTAGGTTTTTTTTTGGCCTGAATTCAGCAACGGCCCGATGACGCATGACGTATACCCAAAATAATTCAAGGTGCAGGAAGGCGGCAAATAAGTGAATCCCGATGAGCTTACTGAAGTAAGTGATTCGGGTGAACGAAAACAGCCAACACACCTGCAACCTGAAGTATGAAGGGGATAGATGTCGAAACCAGGAGCATAAAATGAAGTACCAGGTTTTATCAGAAGAGATCCTGCAAGGGGTAGGCGGCAAAGAGAACATCAATTCGGTGATGCATTGCGCTACGCGTCTGCGTTTTAAACTTAAAGACACCCGCAAAGCCGACACCGCCGCGCTGAAAGCCAACGCTGGCGTGATCATGGTGGTGGAAAGCGGGGGTCAGTATCAGGTGGTGATTGGAAACCACGTCAGCGAGGTCTATCAGGATCTGCTCACCACGGCGGGACTGGGGGATGACAGCAACAACAGTCACGCGGGCGATGATAAAGGTTCACTGTTTGCCCGCTTTATTGACATTGTTTCCGGTATCTTCACCCCGTTTGTCGGCATCATGGCCGCCTCCGGTATCCTTAAAGGACTGCTCTCTCTGGCGCTGGCCTGCGGCCTGACCACTGAAACCACCGGCACTTACATTACGCTTTCGGCGGCCGGTGATGCCGTCTTCTACTTCCTGCCGATTTTGCTCGGTTTCAGCGCGGGCAAGAAATTTGGCGGTAACGCCTTTACCACCATGATTATCGGTGCGGCACTGGTCCACCCGATGATGATGGCGGCCTTTACGGCTTCACAGGCGGGCAGCCCGCCGCTGCACTTCTTCGGCATTCCGATGATCCTGATTAACTACAGCTCATCCGTGATCCCGATTATCTTCGCGGCCTGGTTCTCCTGCCTGATTGAGCGCGTGGTGCATAACCGCCTGCCGGGCGCCGTGCGTAACTTCACCACCCCGCTGATCTGCCTGGCGATTGTGGTTCCCGTCACCTTTATGCTGATTGGCCCGGTGGCCACCTGGGTTAGCGAACTGCTGGCGGCGGGCTATCTCCATGCCTACAGCTTCAGCCCGACCTTTGCCGGTGCCTTTATGGGTGCATTCTGGCAGGTGTGCGTGATCTTCGGTCTGCACTGGGGCCTTGTTCCTATCATGCTGAACAACCTCGCCGTACATGGCGCGGACACCCTGCTCCCTCTGCTGATGCCAGCCGTTCTCGGCCAGGCCGGGGCGACGCTGGGCGTGCTGCTGCGTACCCGTGATGTAAAACTGAAAGGGATCGCGGCTTCGGCCTTCAGTGCCAGCCTGTTTGGTATCACTGAACCTGCGGTTTATGGCGTCACGCTGCCGAACCGCCGTCCGTTTATCTTCGGTTGTATTGGTGGTGCGCTGGGTGCTGCGGTGCTCGGTTTCTACCACACCACCAGCTACTCCTTCGGTTTACCGTCGGTCTTTACCTTTAGCCAGGTGGTTCCAAAAACCGGATTTGATGCCAGCGTGGTTGCCGCGATTGCCGGTGCGCTGATTGCCTTTCTCTTTGCGGCCGTGACCACGTCACTGTTTGGTCTGACTGCGGCGAAACCGGCAGCCGCTGAAGCCGCCGCACCCGTGGCACCGATGGCAGTCATCAATCCCGATCTGCTGCACAAAGAGACGCTGGTCAGCCCAATGAGCGGGGCTGTCGTGGCGCTGGACCAGGTGCCGGATGAGACCTTTGCCAGCGGTCTCCTCGGAAAAGGTATCGGTATTCAGCCCAGTGTTGGCCGCGTCGTTTCCCCGGTTAACGGCACCGTTGCCTCGCTGTTCCGCACCCGCCACGCCATTGGTCTGGAAGCCGAAGACGGTTCAGAAGTGCTGATCCACGTTGGCATCGATACCGTCAAACTCGATGGGCTGCATTTTATCGCTCACGTCAGCCAGGACGACAAAGTACGCGTCGGTGACCTGCTGCTGGAATTCGATATCCCGGCGATTCAAGCGGCGGGATATGACCTCACCACTCCGGTGCTAATCAGTAACAGCGATGACTATATCGACGTGCTGGCCGCCAGCCAGCAAAGCGAGGTGGCCGCAGGTGAGCCACTGCTGACGCTGATTAAATAATCTTTCATAAGGAGATCAACATGACACAACGTTTCCCACAACATTTCCTCTGGGGCGGCGCAGTCGCCGCCAACCAGGTCGAAGGCGCATGGCAGACCGACGGTAAAGGCATTTCCACCTCGGATTTACAGCCGCACGGCATTTTTGGTGAGCGCGTGGAACGTCAGGAAGGTGATTTTGGCATCAAGGATGTGGCCATTGATTTCTATCACCGCTACCCGGAAGACATTAAGCTGTTTGCCGAAATGGGTTTCACCGTTCTGCGCACGTCGATTGCCTGGACGCGCATCTTCCCGGAAGGCGATGAAACACAGCCGAACGAAGCGGGCCTGGCGTTCTACGACCGTCTGTTTGACGAGATGGCGAAATACAATATCGCCCCGCTGGTGACCCTGTCCCACTATGAAATGCCTTACGGTTTAATTAAAAAGTATGGCGGCTGGGGCAACCGTAAAACCATCGACTGCTTCGTGAACTATGCCGAAACCGTGTTCACTCGCTATAAAGATAAGGTCAAGCACTGGCTGACCTTCAATGAAATCAATATGTCGCTGCATGCCCCTTTCACGGGCGTTGGTTTGCCGGAAGAGAGTGATAAGCAGGCGGTATATCAGGCGATCCACCATCAGCTGGTGGGCAGTGCGCGCGCGGTGAAAGCCTGCCACCAGATTATCCCGGATGCCAAAATCGGCAATATGCTGCTGGGTGCCATGCTGTACCCACTCAGCCCGCTGCCTGCCGATCTGCTGGAAACGCAGAAGCAGAACCGTGACTGGCTGTTCTTTGGTGACGTGCAGACGCGGGGTTACTACCCGGCCTACATGACGCGCTACTTTAAAGAGCATGGCATCGAGCTTGAGATCAGCGAACAGGATAAGAAAGACCTGCGCGAGCCGATCGACTTTATCTCGTTCAGCTATTACATGACCGGTTGTGTGACCACCAACGAGGAACAAAACAACAAAGCCCGCGCCAATATTCTGAATATGGTGCCAAACCCGCATCTGGCGAGTTCTGAGTGGGGCTGGCAGATTGACCCTGAAGGGCTGCGTTATCTGATGAACGAGCTGTACGATCGTTATCAGAAACCGCTGTTTATCGTCGAGAATGGTCTGGGTGCCCGCGATACTGTGGAAGCCGACGGCTCTATTAATGATGACTATCGCATCGCCTACCTGAACGATCACCTGGTGCAGGTGCGTGAAGCGATTGACGATGGCGTTGAAGTGCTCGGTTACACCTGCTGGGGTCCGATTGACCTGGTGAGCGCGTCAAAAGCGGAGTTCTCCAAACGTTACGGTTTTATTTACGTTGACCGTGACGATCAGGGCAACGGCACCCTCGCCCGCAGCCGTAAGAAGAGTTTCTTCTGGTATCAGAACGTGATTAAAACCCACGGCGAATCACTGAAGTAATCCCCCTTCGGGCAGTCTGACTGCCCTTTTATCCCCGCCCTGTGTCGATGCGTGCTATCGCGCAGGGCGTGGTTTTATCTGCAAACCTCTGGAGAGATTATGTTCAAACCGTTATTGATGGTGCTGGCATTGTCGTTTGCTGCCCCGCTGCTGGCCGCCACACCGGGGCACCCGCTGCCGTTCAAGCCCGATGTGGCGAAACAGGTGCGGGTGATTATCAGCAGCGATGCCAAAAATGAAGCGGATGATGACTTTGCCGTGGCGCATGCCCTGCTGACGCCAACATTTGATGTGCGCGGGCTGATTGCTGCCCACTACCAGCGCACGGCAACCATGATGAAGAAGTTTGATCCAACGGAACCAAAAAGTTATCAGGAATTGCAGCATCTGACCTCACTGATGCAGGCTTCCACCCCGGTCTGGCACGGTGCTCAGCATGAAATCAATCAGCAGACTCAACCGTTAAGTGAAGGTGCTGAAGGCATTATTCGCGAAGCCCTCAACGACGACAAACGCCCGCTGTTTGTGCTGGTCCTCGGCCCGGCCACCGATGTGGCGCTGGCATTGCAGGCACGGCCTGAGATTGCCAGCCGCTTAACCGTGGTGTGGATTGGTGGCAATCCGTATCCGAAAGGAGGCTGGGAATACAACCTGTATAACGACCCGCAGGCCGGACGCATTCTGTTCGCCTCGAAAGCGCCACTGTGGCAGGTGCCGCACAATGTTTATATGTCGATGCGCGTATCGCTGGCCGAACTGGCGGTCAAAGTGAAGCCGCAGGGGAAAACCGGGGAGTATCTCTGGCAGCAGATGCTGGAATTTAACGATTGGGCATCGGCCAATCTGAAAGGCATTCCCTGGCCGAAAAGTGAAGTCTGGGTACTGGGCGACAACCCGGCGATTGGCCTGCTGCTGGACGATCACGAATATCACTATACGATGGTGAAGGCACCCAAGCTGAATGATGACCTGACGTACGGCATTGATGAAAGCCATCGCGAAATTCGTGTCTATAACGCGATTGATGCGCGCTTTGTACTGGAAGATTTCTACGCCAAATTACAGCTGGCGTACGGTCAGTAAAATCAAGGGGCAAGCCTTTCCCGGCCTGCCCCTTATCGTTTACCCGACTGCTGCATAAAACGTTATTTCAGCCCACGGTTGTGCAGCATCGGCTCAATGGCCGGTTCCTGTCCACGCCAGTCATGATAGAGCTGCTTAAGGTCTTCACTGTTGCCGCGCGACAGCACTTTATCGCGGAACCGCTGACCATTTTCCCGCGTCAGCCCGCCGTGCTCCTCAAACCAGGCAAAGCCATCATCGGCCAGCATTTCGGTCCACAGATAGGCGTAATAGCCGGCGGCATAACCGTTGCCCCAGATATGCTGAAAATAACTGGAACGATAGCGCGGCGGTACGGCAGCCAGATGAATATGCTCTTTCTCCAGCGCCGCCTGTTCAAAGCGGTCGGCCTGTTGCAGCGGCTGCCCGTCACTCAGGCTGTGCCAGTGCAGATCCAGCAGCGCGGCGGCCAGCAGTTCGCTCATGTCATAGCCTTTATTAAAGGTGCTGGCACGCAGCATCTTTTCACGCAGTGCCGCAGGCATCGGCTCACCGCTCTGGTAATGGCGGGCAAAGTGGTTGAACACCTGAGCGTTGCTGGCCCAGTGCTCGTTAAACTGCGACGGAAACTCAACAAAATCACGCGGCGTTTCGGTGCCGGAGAGGCTCGGGTAACGCTGATCGGCAAACATACCGTGCAGCGCATGGCCGAACTCATGGAACATCGTGATCACATCATCCCATGACAACAGCGCAGGCTGCCCGGCCACCGGTTTGCTGTAGTTGGCGACGTTGTAAATCACCGGTTTTGTTCCCAAGAGCGTCGACTGTTCAACAAAGTTGCCCATCCAGGCACCACCGCCTTTATTATCGCGTTTGAACCAGTCGGCATAGAACAGCGCCAGCGAACTGCCGTCTTTATCCAGCACTTCATACACTTTCACATCCGGGTGATACACCGGGATATCCGGGCGCGGTTTAAAGGTGATGCCGTACAGCTGGGTGGCGGCATAAAACACGCCATTTTCCAGCACGTTGTTCAGTTCAAAATAGGGTTTAATCTGCGCTTCATCGAGGTCGTACTTCGCACGACGCACCTGCTCGGCATAGAACAGCCAGTCCCAGGGCGCCAGGGTAAAGCCGCCTTTCTGCTGGTCGATCACCGCCTGGATATCGTCCGCTTCACGCTGCGCCCGTGCGGTAGCGGCTGGCACAATCTGGCGCATAAAGTCAAAAGCGGCCTGCGGGGTTTTCGCCATCTGGTCCTGCAGTTTCCAGGCGGCGTAGCTGTCAAAGCCCAGCAGCTTCGCCTGCTGTGCGCGCACCTGCGCCAGGCGAACAATCACCTCGCGGGTATCATTGGCATCGCCTTTTTCGGCACGCGTCCAGCTGGCCGTAAAGAGCTTCTCACGAGTCGCCCGGTCCGTCAGGGTTTGCAGATCGGGCTGCTGCGTGGTGTTGTGCAGGGCCAGCAACCACTGATGGCTCAATCCGCGCGATCCCGCCGCTTCAGCCGCGCCCGCTATCTCTGCGTCACTTAATCCTGCCAGCGCCTGCGCATCGCTAAATACAACGCCTCCCGCTTTGGTGGCGGCCAGCAGGCGGTTGGTGAAACGCGTGCTGAGTGTGGCGGACTCCTGATTCAGGGCTTTCAGCGCGGTTTTGTCACTCTCCGTCAGGCGCGCCCCGGCCAGCACATACGCCTGCCAGGTGACTTCGACCAGGCGCAGCGACTCCGGGTCCAGCGCCAGCTGTTGCCGTTGCTGATAAACCGCATCCAGTCGGGCAAACAGCTTGCCGTTCAGCTTGATGTCATCATCCAGCGCGGCCAGCTTCGGTGACATCTCTTCGTCCAGCGCCTGAAGTTCATCGCTGGTGTTGCCCGAGGTCATGGCGCTGAACACATTGTTGACGCGTCGCAGGCTCTGCCCGCTCAGCTCCAGTGCCTCGAACGTATTTTTAAACGTTGGTGCGGCGGTGTTATCCGCAATGCGCGCAATCTCATCACGCTTTTCCACTATCGCCGCGATCAGCGCCGGGCGGTAATCTGCGGTGGTGATGTGGTCAAAAGGCGGTGCCTGGAAAGGCAGTGAACTGGTCTGACTGAAGGGGCTATTGTGCTGCGACGACATGTGACGACTCTCCTTTTGCGGCTCTGCCGCCCATGCGCTTTGTGCGCTGGCGGTCAGTGCAAGACTAATGGCCCAGACTAACGGTGCGATCTTCATTTCCCTGCTCCCATTCCCTTTGGCTGAACCCTCAGCATAATCGCCCGCGCGCCTGCGCGCAAAATCATTCCCGTCGTTGATAACAGGCAATAATTTCCGCCGCCACGGCTACCGCGATTTCCGCAGGCAGTTTGCCTTTCACTTCCGGCAAGCCAATCGGGCAGCGCAGGCGGTTAAGCTGGTCACGGCTGAAGCCTTTGCCCTCGAGCCGATAGTCAAAGCGCTGGCGTTTGGTGTCTGAGCCGATCATGCCGAAATAACCGGCGTCGTCACGGCGAAGGATCGCTTCACAGAGTTCAAGATCGCGCGGGTGGTGATGGGTCATCACCACATAGTAGCTGCCCGCAGGCATGCGTTTTACCTGCTCTGTCGGGTCTTCCAGGCAGCAGACGGTGACGCCCGGCGGCACCGGGTTGAACTGTTCTGCGCGCTCATCCACCCAGTGAACGTGACAGGGTAACGTAGCCAGTAACGTCACCAGCGCCTGCCCCACATGCCCGGCACCGAAGACCGCTATCTGCGGCTGAGCCTGGATGAGCGGTTCGAACAGTACGCTGCTGATGCCGCCGCAACACTGCCCAAGGCGCGCGCCGAGGTTAAACTGTTCGTAGCGCGCCCGCGTCTGGCCGTGCAATAGCATCTCGCGTGCTATGGCCACTGACTGAAATTCCAGATGACCGCCGCCGATGGTCAGCCAGGTTTTATCGGCGGTCACCACCATTTTACTGCCGCGATCGCGCGGAACAGATCCTTTATCATCCAGCACCGTCAACAGCACGCAGGGTTCTGCGCGATCGCGCAGGTTCGCCAGAATCGTAATCCAGTCATCACTGCGCATCTTCACCTCCTGAACGCTGTTTCTCCGCGCCCCAGAACACCCGCTCCGGCGTGGCGGGGGCGTCCAGCAGCGGGTGCTGGCGGTAGCCACCCACGCTGGACACCGCATCCTGCAAGGCACACCAGACGGCGATCCCCAGCATAAACGGCGGTTCTCCCACTGCTTTTGAGTGGAACACCGTGTCCTGCGGATTTTTACGATTCTCGACCAGCGTCACCCTTAAGTCGTGCGGCACGTCGCCAATCGCCGGAATTTTGTAGCTCGCCGGGCCATCGGTGAGCAACCGACCTTTGTCGTTCCACACCAGCTCTTCGCTGGTCAGCCAGCCCATGCCCTGCACAAAGCCCCCTTCCACCTGGCCGATGTCGATCGCCGGGTTTAGCGAAGCCCCCACGTCGTGCAGGATATCGGCACGCAGCAGGCGATATTCCCCGGTCAGGCTGTCGATCAGCACTTCGGCACAGGCCGCGCCATAAGCAAAGTAATAAAACGGCTGGCCGCGCCCGGCCAGGCGGTTGTAGTGGATCCCCGGCACGCGGTAGTAACCGGTGGCAGAGAGCGGCACCTGATTGAGCCATGCCAGCTGGGCGACATCGGCAAAGGTAAAGTATTTATCGCCAACCTGAACAATGCCGTTACTGAACGTCACCTGTTCCGCACCACAGTTATGCAGTTTGCACAGCAGGCTGACCAGCCTTTCGCGCAGGATTTCCGCCGCGTTCTGTGCTGCCTTACCGTTAAGGTCGGTGCCGCTGGAGGCCGCAGTAGGCGAGGTGTTCGGCACTTTTCCGGTGTCGGTGGCAGTGATTTGAATGCAGTTAATGTCGATTTGCAACACCTCAGCGACGATCTGCGCCACTTTGGTGTTCAGCCCCTGGCCCATTTCGGTGCCGCCATGATTAAGCTGCACCGTGCCATCGGTGTAAATCAGGATCAGCGCCCCTGCCTGGTTGAGAAAGCTGGAGGTAAAGGAGATGCCAAACTTCACCGGCGTCAGCGCCAGGCCGCGTTTCATCACCGGGCTGGCAGCATTAAACGCCGTGATCTCCGCCCGTCGTGCGGCGTAGTCTGCGCTCTGTTCAAGCTGCGCGGTGATCTCATCCAGCAGATTATCTTCAACCGTCTGATAATAGTGGGTGACATTGCGCGTCTGTTTACCGTAGTAGTTGCGTTTGCGCACCTCCAGCGGGTCAAGGCCCAGCTCACGGGCGATGTGGTCCATGATCTGTTCAATCGCCACCATGCCCTGCGGCCCGCCAAAGCCGCGATAGGCGGTATTAGACGCGGTGTTGGTGCGGCAACGGTAGCCGGTGATCAGCGCATCGCCGAGGTAATAGGCATTGTCGGCGTGGAACATCGCCCGATCGATAATCGAACCGGACAGATCCAGTGAGTAACCACAGTTTCCCGCGAGGTCGATCTTCACCCCGCTAAAGCGCCCGTCTGCCTCCACGCCCACTTCATAACGCACAAAAAACGGGTGCCGTTTTCCGGTGGTCAGCATATCGTCGCGGCGCGACAGGCACATTTTGGCTGGCCTGCCGCTCAAACGAGCCGCCAGCGCACAGAGGCAGGCAACACCTGCCGCCTGCGTCTCTTTACCGCCAAAACCGCCGCCCATGCGGCGCATATCGATGGTCACTTTGTTCATCGTCAGCCCCATCACCGACGCCACCAGCTTCTGTACTTCGGTGGGGTTCTGGGTAGAGGAGTAAACCTGCAAGGCACGATCTTCGCCCGGCACCACCAGCGCCACCTGGGTTTCCAGGTAGAAATGCTCCTGGCCGCCAATATGAAACTCGCCTTTCAGACGATGGGTCGCCTTCTCCAGCGCGGCATCCGCATCCCCGCGCTGGTGGATATGCGGCTGCTGGACAAAACTGCCCTGCTCTAATGCCTGCTTCACATCCAGCAGCGGGGTCAGCGGCTGATACTCAATCACCGCCAGCGCGGCGGCCTGGCGTGCTGCCTGTTCGCTCTCGGCGGCCACCACCAGCACCATCTGTCCGACGTACTCCACGATCCCTTTCGCCATCAGGGGATCGCCCGGCTCCAGCGGGCCAATATCCAGCTCGCCGGGCACACTTTCCCAGGTCAGCACCTGCACCACGCCGGGCACGCGATAGCACGGCTCAACGTCAATGCTGAGAATACGTGCATGGGCATGTTCGCTGAGGCGCGGGCAGAGATGCAGCATGCCCGGCAGTTCCAGGCGGTCATCAATGTAGAGGGCTTCTCCGGCAACGTGCATCGCCGCGCTGTCATGCCGCGTGCTTTTGCCCACGCCACCCGCATTATCCTGTTGAAACTGGCGGGCCAGCGCGTCCGGGCTTAAGGCCGGGGGTTTATAAGACATAGTCTGATACCTCCGTCACGGTCAGTTCGCCACTCAGCGTGGCGTGATAACGTCGCAGCAGATTTTTCGCCAGCTGCAGGCGATACGCGGCGCTGGCACGAAAATCGCTCAACGGCTGAAAATCCTGTTCCAGTGCCCGGCAGGCGTTTTCGACCGCGCTGGTGGTCAGCGGTTGCCCCAGCAATTGCTGCTCGCAGTGACGGGCGCGGCGCGGGGTTTCGGCCATACCGCCAAATGCGATGCGCACGCTGCTGATGCGGCCCGCCTCATCGGTTGCCAGCGTGAAGGCGGCAAACACCGCAGAAATATCATCCTCCCGCCGTTTAGAGACTTTCCAGGCGCGGAAATGCTGCGCGATCGTGGCTCGCGGAATCACCACTGCGCGGATAAATTCCCCCTCGCGCAGCGCCGTTTTCCGGTAACTGAGGAAGAAGTCCTCCAACGGCAGACGCCGCTGGCTGTCGCCCTGTTGCAGGATCAGCGACGCATCCAGCGCCAGTAACATCGGCGGCATATCGCCAATCGGCGAGGCGTTGCCAATATTGCCGCCCAGCGTGCCGAGGTTGCGGATCTGCTGAGAAGCAAAACGCGCCAGAATCTGCGTCAGCGCCGGGATTTCATCCTCCAGCCATTGCCAGCAGCGGCTCAGGGACGTTCCGGCTCCCAGCACCATCTCATCGCCACTGATCGTGCAGTGCTTCAGCTCATCAATCTGGTCGAGCGCAATCAGCAGCGGTAACGCCTCGCCGCGCTGGGTCACCTGAAGCGCCAGGTCGGTTCCTCCGGCCAGCAGTTTCGCCTGCGGATGGGCCAGCAGCGCGTCGGACAGCTGCTTCACCGTTTTCGGCAGCAGGCAGCGGTTGCCCCGATGGTTGATTTCCTGCATCTCCGGGGTTTGCAGCGCCAGCAACTGCGCCACGGTGGCCGCTTCCTGCCGATCAAAACTGTCCTGCGGTGCCTGCCCGCAGGCCTGGCGGGCGGCGTCAACAATCGGACGGTAGCCGGTGCAGCGACAGAGATTTCCGGCCAGCGCCTGTTCAATCTGCCGGGAATTGCCGCCGCCGTTTTTTTGCAGGGTGAAAATCGACATCACAAAGCCTGGTGTGCAGAAGCCACACTGTGAAGCGTGGCAGTCCACCATCGCCTGCTGTACGCCATGTAAGCCGTCCGGCTGGCGCAGATCTTCCACGCTAATCAACTGTTTTCCCTGTAAATGGCTGACAAACGTCAGACAGCTGTTCACCGTCTGATAGCGCATTTTCCCTTGCTCCACATGGCCCAGCGTCACGGTACAGGCCCCGCAATCCCCGGAGGCGCAGCCCTCTTTAGTGCCGCAACGCCGCTGGTGCTGGCGCAGGTAGTTGAGGATCGTGGTATTGGGGTCGAGGTCCTGCTCGCTGACCAGGCGCTGGTTAAGTAAGAACTGGATCATGCGGCACGCTCCTTCTCTTCACGCTGCCAGACGCAGCGACCATTGACCCAGGTGGCGGCGATATTGCGATCGTCACCCAGCGTCATCAGTACAAACAGTTTCTCCCAGATATCGCGGCTGTTGGCGTGCCGCATTTGTTGCAACGGGGATACCGCCGGGTCGAGGATCACAAAATCAGCTTCTTTGCCCGGCATAAAATTGCCAATGCGGTCATCGAGATCCAGCGCTTTCGCCCCGCCCAGCGTGGCATGGTAGAAGGCTTCACAGGCCGACAGTTTGTAGCGCTGAAGCTGGCCCACTTTGTAGGCTTCGCCCATCGTTTGCAGCATGTTGAAGGTGGTGCCCGCGCCAACATCGGTGCCGATGCCCATCTTCACGCCTTTGTGCCAGCAGGTTTTCAGGTCAAACAGGCCGCTGCCCAGGAACAGATTCGACGTCGGACAGAACGCCACGGCGGAACCGGTGTGGTACAGGCAGTCCCATTCGTGTCGGTCCAGATGCAGGCAGTGGGCAAACAGGCTGCGCTCGCCGGTCAGCTGGTACTGGTGATAGACGTCCAGGTAGCCGTTATGCTGGGGGAACAGTTCTTTTACCCAGGCGATCTCCTGCGGGTTTTCGCTGAGGTGCGTGTGCAGCCAGGTGTCCGGGAACTCGTGGCGCAACTGCTGCACTTTTGCCAGCAGTTCAGGCGATGAGGTCGGGGCAAAGCGCGGCGTCAGGGCATAACTCAGGCGGCCTTTATTGTGCCAGCGCTCAATCAGTTCGCGGGTCTGCTGGTAGCTCTGCTCCGGCGTCTCCATCAGGGCATCCGGGCCATTACGATCCATCATGACTTTACCGGCAATCAGGCGCATCTCAAGGGCCGATGCGGCGGTAAACAGCGCATCTACCGACTGCGGATGGACGGTGCCAAACACCAGCGCAGTGGTGGTGCCGTTACTCAGTAGCTGTTGCAGGAAGAATGCCGACATGCGGGCTGCATGTTGCGGGCAGTGATACTGGCTCTCTACCGGGAAAGTGTACTGATTCAGCCACTCCAGCAGTTGCTCGCCAAATGCGCCGATCATCTCTGTCTGTGGATAGTGGATATGGGTATCGACAAAGCCCGGCACAATCAGCCGGCCACGGCAGTCCAGCAGATCAATATCCGGCGGCAACCGGTGCTGCCCCTCTTCCCAGCCAGACAACCCGACAATCACGCCCTGATTGAGTAACAACAGGCCGTCTTCAATATAACGCGCGGCCGCCGGCAACTGCTGCGGATTGTCCACGGTTTGGGTGATATCAAAAAAACTGGCGCGGATGGCCTGGGTTGCATTTTGAGACATAACAATTCCTTAAAAGAGAGCGGCCAGCCGGTCTGTTGTCATCACGGCGAGCATATAGATTTAAGGTAGCAAAAGTTATGCCATTCGGAGCGTTGATGTTTTTTCATTAAAATACAATGGGTTAATTAATAATCCTGTCAATCCAGGCAAAAAGGTCGAGATAAACGGTTGCGCAATCGGTTGCCTACATAGCAACCGATTACTTACCCAGCGTTTTATCTGGTTTTACCTCATCAGCCTGATGGTGTTGCACCGCGATAACGCAGAATCTCCCGCCGTTGCGCGCTGACGGTGCAATATGCCTTGTGACAATATTTATGGAAACACAGAGATATACCTGGCTGGACAAATAACAACAAAAGGATAACCAACAATATCTATATAATTTCATGGATGGATACAGATAGAATCATTCAGCTGGGGTGCTACGCAACCATCTGGCATGGAAACAGGAAGCGGCGGAGGCTCCGGGAAAGTCATATATCGTGACTTAACGGTGAATGCGTTTATCGATAAAGCGACATCTGGTCTTATGCGCTATGTATCGAATGGGAAACATAAAGCAGGTCATGGTAACGGATGTAATATTTAATGGTGCATCGGAACAGAGTTTATTTGGCGTCACCTATTGCTTCAGAGCAGCAGAGGTCAGTAATCATTATTTTGAGCAAACACAGGAAGGTTCCCGTGGTGCTGAATTCTCGTCAGGATGGAATATCAAAGAAAACAGGGAGATATAACCCTGACTGTCAGGTTTAACCAATCCCATCCCTGCTAAGCGTAAGCCTGGATCCCAGCCTTGCTATGCCGCAATAATTAAATTGTATTTTTAACAGAAAGGGAATTTTGAGAAATGAGTACACGGAGTGAAATCATTGATGGCTCACAAGCGGCAAGTGCCAGAGGTGGCCTGATCTATACGGAAGTGCTGGGCTGGATTGATCTTGGTCATGCGAGAGGAGATGACATCAGAATATTGATGAGCAAATTCGACGCTGGTGAAGCAATGAGTGCAGATCGCTACGATGCCAACTATGTCCAGTCTATGGTATCTCCGTACCGGATAATTCGGGTAGGAAAATTTATCAAATGGCGTATACGAAAGGGACGTCCGTATCAAGAACGCAAAAGCATCGCACTCGCAATGATGATGACAATGGCGCGAAGGTTTGAAGCATTTCAGGGTTCATTTCCTAACAATATGGTGACTGACAGTGGATTTAGTGGAGAAGACCTGGTGTCAGACTTACTGGGCTTTTACCGTGTTATCTCCGTTCATAATCCTTTCGCAATGCTGCGTCCAGTCAGCAAAGCAGAGGCACTGAAAAGATGGGATTATTACGGAAAAATCGGTTCCTGGAAAAATGAAACCTTCCGACCATTGTTATTCCCGAACCCAGAGCGATTCCCAAACGCTAAACCACGCTTAGGCCAGTTGCCTAATTTCATGCAGGCCATAAAACCCTACAACGACTGGAAATCAGGAAACGTTGCTATTGCAACCATGGATGGCTCTTTCATACAAGATGGCAAGAGGAAGGATTTAATTGTATGAAAAGCTCACTTAAAGCAACACTGTTCATTATCGTTGTGATAGCAGGCGTGTTTGTTTACTGCTGGCCAACGATAAAAACAGAGCTGGCTGGTAGTGCACACTACACTGAACAAGATAAGCGGGAATATGAATTTTACACCCCGGACATCCTGAAAAAAATACCAAGAATATCTGAACGCTATGAATTTGATTTTTATAACGTGGCGGGTCCCGGAGCACTTGTCTATTCGGTTACGTTTTACAATACAATTGATGCCAGTAGGGTTAACGCTTATCTGGCTTCTCTTGGCTACATTAAGCAAAATTTCTGTTCAGTAGAGGGATATTGCTGGAAAGGCAGTGACCCTGCTGAAACTATCACTGTTAGTTCCGTTTCAAAAATTAATGTGGTGATGGTGCAAGTCGATAACTCACCACAGTTCTGATCATGCATTGAAGCAGCCAGGGGTGCGTAAAATTTGTGCAGTCTTTATTGCCAGGGGTGTTATCCATTCTTTCTCATTCATCATAACAATTCGCTCCTTATCACATCTGCCATGAGATGGTAAGGTGATAAAAATCCAAAATGTGTTGAGGAACAGTGAGATGATCGTATTTGTTACCGGTGCCACCGCCGGTTTTGGTCAGAGCATTACCCGCCGCTTTATCGCCCAGGGCCATAAAGTGATTGCTACCGGTCGCCGTCAGGAGCGTCTCGACGCCTTACAACAGGAGTTTGGTGACCGTATTTATACGCTGGTACTGGATGTGCGTGACCGCGCGGGCATCGATGCCGCCGTCGCCAGCCTGCCCGCCGCATGGCGTGACATTGATGTTCTGGTCAATAACGCCGGGCTGGCGCTGGGAATTGAGCCTGCGCAGCGTGCCAGCCTGGAAGACTGGGAAGATATGATAGACACCAACAATAAAGGCCTGGTGTATATGACGCGCGCCCTGCTGCCCGCGATGGTGGAGCGTAACGTCGGCCACATTATCAACATCGGTTCGATTGCCGGAAGCTGGCCTTACCCTGGCGGCAATGTGTACGGTGCCACGAAAGCCTTTGTGCGCCAGTTCAGCTTTAACCTGCGTACCGACCTGCACGGTACAGCGCTGCGCGTGACCGATATCGAACCGGGTCTGGTTGGCGGCACCGAGTTTTCTAACGTGCGTTTCAAAGGTGATGATACCCGTGCGGGCAGCGTGTATGACGGCACGGAACCGCTGACGCCAGAAGATGTGACCGAAGCCGTGTGGTGGGTTGCCACACTGCCGAAGCATGTGAATATCAGCGCGCTGGAGATGATGCCAGTAGGCCAGAGCCAGGCGGGCCTGCGCGTCCATAAAGCGTAATTAACACGGTTCGGGCCTGTCTTCAGGCCCGTCCCCATCCTGCCACGATAATCAACATGCCACAGAACGCCACCGCCGCGCCCACCCAGTCATACGTGCTCAGTTTTACCCCATCGACAATACGCAACCACAGCAGCGCAGTGACCACATAAACCCCGCCGTACGCCGCGTAAACGCGCCCGCTGGCTGCCGGATGCAGCGTGAGTAACCAGACAAACACCATCAGGCTGATGCCCGCAGGCAGCAGCAGCCAGGCGGACGCATTTTTCTTCAGCCACAGATACGGCAGAAAACAGCCGATAATTTCGGCTAATGCCGTGGCAAAAAACAGTAATGTCGTGTTCAGCACGTTTTCTTTCTCTCTCGTGGGTAAACGGCGGTATCAGGCAGACTGGTGAGGCCCTGAAAGCTGGTGATATACTACAGCACATGACCTGTTCAGTCGCCGTAGCCGTGGCTGCCCACACAAAGGAACCGATGATGAATACCCTGAAAAGCCGTCTGACAAAAGCTGCTGTCCCGCTGGTGCTGTTAACCGCACTGTTTTCTGTCCAGCACAGCGCTCAGGCACGTACCGATCGTCTGATTATTTCAGAAGGCGATACCGCCCTCACCACTGAGCAGGCACGCGAGCAGAAAGAGCAATGGGATGCGACCCGCAGCTTGCGTAACAAGGTGAACAAGCGCGCGGAGAAAGAGTTTGATAAAACTGACCGTGCGTTTGATACCCGTGACGACTGTGAACATAGCATGAATGTGAATGCCTACTGGGAACCCAATACGCTGCGTTGTCTCGACCGTCGCACTGGCCGCGCGGTTGCGCCATAAACAGATTTAACTGCTATAGTTAGCAGGATTTTCACGCAAATAAGGATGAAATGATGAAAGGGTTTAAGTGGATGTTAACCGGGCTGATCGTCGCGATGCCGCTGGCCGTTCAGGCGTCGTGTGAAACGGTCAAAGCCGATATTAATCAGAAAATCATTAACAATGGCGTGCCCGCTTCCGGTTTCACGCTCGACATTGTGCCTAACGACCAGGCCGATCAGGCCGCAGGACAGGTTGTCGGGCATTGTGAAAACGACACGCAGAAAATCGTTTATAAACGCACGGGTAACGACGGTGACAGCAGCGTTCCCGCCAGCGCAGGCACTTCGCAGGATGCACCGGCACAGTAGCCTTCTTTAGGGGTGCAGTGCAGGCCATCAGCATGGGTCTGGTCAGTATCACTGATCGACCGGAAAAAGGTCGGCCCCTTCAATATGTCTTGCCAGATCGCTGGCAAGACATCCTCTACGATAAAATGATCGCTTACAGCGTCTGAACCTGACAAAAACGCCCCGTCTCCAGCGACTTTACTGCCGCCTCGGCAATCGCCTGTGCCTGTAAACCATCCTGTAATCCCGGCACAGCAATCGACTCCCCGTTCAGCGAACGCACAAACGCATCCAGATGCAGGTAATACGTCTCTTTCACCCGGTTAAACCAGTCGGCATACAGCGCTGGGTGGGTAATCCCCCCTGTTGTGTACAGCGTGGCCCCCTGCGGGCTTTGTGCGCCGGACTCTGACATGCCTTTCGCGCCCAACAGCGTAATCCGCTCCTCGTAGCCATAGCCCGTTCGGCGCGTGTTATCGAGCTGTGCCAGCGCCCCGCTGTTCATCTTCATGATCAGCACCGAGGTATCCACATCACCAAACTCAGCGATCGCCGGCATCGCCAGCGCAGACCCCAGCGCGCCCATGGTGTCGACTTCATCTCCGGTTAGCCAGCGCAGCAGATCGAAGAAATGGATCGCCTGGTCGCGCATCTGCCCGCCCGAAGTTTGCAGATAACTCAGTGGCGGCAATTCGGAGGCACGGCACACCATCTGGATCAGCTCGGCTTTCCCCAGTAAACCCTGCTGAAAATGCTGTTTTAACTGGTTGTGGCTGGGGTCAAAACGACGGTTAAACCCGACAGTGACGGCAGCCGGATAGCGTGACACCTCATCCACCACGCTGCGCGCTTTATCCAGCGACAGATCGATCGGCTTTTCGCAATACACCGCTTTGCCCGCTGCCACCGCGGCTGTCAGAAATTCGGCATGGGACGGCGTGGATGTGGCAATCAATACGCTGTCGATGGCATCGCTGTTAATCGCCTCCAGCACGCTGCCCACCCGCGCACCGTAACGGGTGGCAATCTCATCCGCACGGGCACGATCCTGATCCGCGACCATCACCAGCTCAATATCGGGATGTGCCGCCAGGTTTTTTGCATGAACCTGACCAATAAATCCTGTGCCCAGCAGGGCAAACTTACGTTTCTGTACCATTGTTGCGACGCCTGTATGGGTTGAATGTTAACGTTTCGTTGCCAGGATAGCGTTCGCGAATATACTTGCAGAAACGACATTTTGATGGAAAGCCATCATGCGGAGTAAAGAGTGAAGAAGATCACGCTGGAAGCGGTGGCAAAACAGGCTGGCGTGGGCATTGCCACCGTTGACCGGGTCATGAACGAACGCGGAGGCGTCTCGCCTGCCACCACCCGACGGGTATTGCAGGCGGCAAAGGACGCGGGACTCAAGCGCCTGCTACCGGACGCGCATCACCAGCCGTGGCAAATTGAGCTGCTCCTCAGCAGCAGCGACGCCTTTTTCTTCCACCAGCTTTCGCAGGATTTCAGCCAGCTTGCCGGGCAACTGGGCTACGGTCACGTCACGCTTCACCGCACGCTGATAGCCGAAGCGGAACCCGAAAAACTGGCGGCGCAGATCATCAAGGCTGCCGCCCGGCGCGACGGCATCATCGTTTTTGCCCATGAACATCCGGCCATTTTTTCCGCGCTGGAGCAGTGCCAGAAGCAGCAGGTTCCGGTGATCACTCTGGTCACCGATCTGCCCGGCGCGGCGCGTCTGTGCCATGTGGGCATTAATCAGCGCCAGGCCGGACGTACCGCCGGGTTACTGATGGGCAATATGCTGAATGTTGCTGGCGATATCATCATTATCAGCGGACGTTTTGATTATCTGGCACACCGCCAGCGGGTGGAGGGTTTTAGCGAAGTGATCGGCAGCAAGTTTCCGCATCTGCACGTACACCAGGTGCTGGCTGCGCTAGACGATCGTCAACAGGTTGGCCGGATGCTGGAGGAGCAGCTCTATCGCAGCCGCGATCTGCACGGCATCTATAACACCGGGCTGGGAAACCAGGCGATCGCTGACGTACTGGCACGTCATCGCCTGCTGAAAAAGTCGGTGTTTATCACCCACGAACTCTACCCCACCACGCGTCAGTTACTGGCAGACGAGTCAGTGGTGCTGACGCTGGATCAAAATACCCGTGAACATGCGCAGCGCGCGCTGACGCTGATGCTGGCAAAACTGGAATGCCAAAAGAGACCTGATGAATATCAGGACGGGAAAGTCGAGTTTATGCTTTATACGCGGGAGAATATGTCACCCGGGCCGGAATAACCGGCCCGGATAGAAAATCACACTTCTTTGATGATCAACTGCATCAGCGTACTGCGAATTTCTTCACACACACGGCGCACGTTGTATTGATATTTTGGTGTGGCGATATCATCAATCTCACTGCCAACCTTGTCTCGGATTTCAAGATACTTTTCCAGCTGACCGTTCACACGCAGGAAGCGCTGGTTGTATTGCTCGAATACCGTGACGTTATAAGCCTGCATTACCTGCAATTCCTTGCGGCACTGAGCAACGCGTGAATCAAAGCTGGATAACGACTGCGGCGCAGACACAACCGGAGGGGGGGGTGGATTATGGGATGAAGCAGATTTTGGAGGCATGGTACAACCCGTTGCCAGCAATGCGGCAAAGAAAACCGGTGCAAACTTTGTCATTATATCACCCAAGTCAGGGTCCTGCTTTTGCAGGATATATTTACGGATTTCGGCAAATAATAGCAAAAAATATCGCGTCATTACCACATGACTCTTCCGCATATATAAAATTTTATGTTTAATTTCTTCGCGACACTTTAACCTGACATTAATGCCAGCGGTGCTGTAACCGTGTCGGGCAGGCTAACCGGTCAGGTCGCGCCTTGATTCAGCGCACGGAACAGGGCCAGCAGCGTGACGATCTCCCCCTCGCCTGGCTGTACACTGTCGTCGGTCATCATACAGAGTGAACTGGTGCGCCGCTGCCCGCTGCCGAGCGGCAGGCGTTGCAGTTCTCCGCTCTCCAGCCACGGCGTGATTTGCGCCTCCGGCAGCCAGCCGTAACCCACCTGATGCAACACCGCCTCCAGCGCCGCCTCAATGCTGGTAAACGTCCAGTTTTCTGCCGCCGCTGGCTGGCCGTCCTGCTGCTGCTGGCGGTCAAGGATTTCAATCAGCGGATAGCTGGCCAGCACGGTACGCGAGAGAGGTGCCGGGAGCGCCAGCAGAGGGTGATCGCGCTGGGCGACGGCAACGAAATCGATATTCAGCAGCCCTTCTGCCTGGCGCTGACCGCAGCTTTCACGCGTCAGGATCAGAATATCAGCCTGGCGCTGCGCAAGTTGCTGCGCGCTTTCGCCACGTATCACTTCTGTCAGATGCACCTGCGTGGCCGGATGCTGTTGCTGGAACTGACGCAGCACATCAAACAGCGGCCCGCGCGGGAAAATACTGTCCACGATCAGGTCAATACGCGCCCGGCTGCCCGCTTTTAACGCGGCGGCACGGTTCTCCAGCTGGTGAAATGCGCTGAGTAAGGGCCGCGCCTGCGCCAGCAGGATCTGCCCTTCCGGCGTCAGTTCTGCACGCCGTCCGACAGGAGTGAGCAGCGTGATCCCCAGCCGCTGCTGCATCAGCCCCAGCTGATAGCTGATCGCCGACTGGCTGCGGTTCACCCGCATGGCAGCGCGGGCAAAGCTTCCGCAGGCCACCACTTCCTGTAAAAGCGCCCACTGTTCAAGACTGGTTTTGCTCAACATGGCTGATTCATCGAATTTTTCCATTAATTTAACGCAAAATTAGCGTTATTAATCGAAAAAATCCAGCGTTACAGTAGCGTAATACAGAATAAGGAGAGCAATAATGGCGCGTTTTAATCAGCATGACCTGAGTGAATTTGTCGGTAAGCATCTGGTGTATACCTATGACAACGGCTGGAATTATGAGATCTACGTGAAAAATGGCACCACGCTGGACTATCGCATCCATAGCGGGATTGTCGCCAATCGCTGGGTGAAGGATCAGCAGGCGTATATCGTGCGCGTGGCAGCAGAGGTGTACAAAATTTCCTGGACTGAACCCACCGGGACGGATGTGAGCCTGATTGTGAACCTGGCGGATAAGATTTTCCACGGCACCATTTTCTTCCCGCGCTGGGTGATCAACAACCCGGAACATACCGTTTGCTTCCAGAACGAGCATATTGCGCAGATGGAGCGCTATCGTGATGCAGGCCCGGCCTATCCGACGGAAGTGATTGATGAGTTTGCTACGCTGACATTTATTCGTGACTGCGGGGAGAATAATGACACGGTGATTAACTGCCCGGCCAGTGAGTTACCAGCGGATTTTCCTGCGGGATTGTGATGGCAGCCGCCATCGGCACGGGTCGATCGGAAAAGATGATCGACCCCAACGAGAGACCGCTGTGCCTGGAGGTTACTTCGCGAGAATATTATTCACGGCGGCAGCATGGCCCACTTTGTCTTTAGAACCGGAGATCACCTGAATCACGGTGAATTTATTATCGGCGGCAGACAACAGGGTAGCCTGCTGGACATTTTTACCGTCCATTTTGTCGGTCGCTTCAATGTGATAAACCTCAAGGCCTTTCACGTTTTCCGTCTTCTCACTGATCACCGTATAATCCGGCGATGCCTGCTTTTGTTTATCTTTGATGGATTTCATCCCATCAATAAAATCAGCATCGGTCGCGCCACGGGCAACAACCGGGATCGCGTCTTCACCGATCAGCAGCACGCGTTTTTCCGCTTTGCTGACGTACATGTTACCCGGGCCACCGCCAGGAACAGGCTGCATCTCATAACCCTTCAGGTTAAACGCCAGATGCCCGCCCAGTAAGGAGACTTTCTCTGCCGCTGCCGCACTGGCAACGGGGGCTTTAGCTTCCGCCGCCACAGCCATATTTGCCGCACTGCTTAATGCCATCGCCATACACAGTGATCCTGCCAGAGTCATTGATTTTGATAATTTCATTATTCGAGCTTCCTTCTTCAAATTAAGACTCATTGTATTGATATTATTACTCATTAAACCATCAGATTAATCTCTAACCCTGAGATGGCTTTGATTGAATAAATCAGGCGAGGTGTATTGCTACTTAAATCAAATAAAAAAGGGCGACCACTGGTCGCCCTTCGATAATATCCGTGACAGAAATTACATCTGTACCAGATTTTTGATTTTCACATCAGGATTCACATCCGCAGCGTAGTCTACGCCGTCCAGGCCGAAGCCGAACAGGTGCATAAACTCGGTTTTGTAACCGACAAAGTCAGAAACCTCGTTCAGGGTTTCGTCGGTCACGGACTGCCACAGACGGGCCACTTCGTCCTGCACTTCTGGCTGCAACTCTTTGTAGTCAGCACGCAGACGGCCAGCGTCATCCAGGATTGGAGAAGCGTTGTACAGGCTGTCTTTAAACAGACCGTAAACCTGCTCGATGCAACCTTCGTGGGTGCCCTTTTCTTTCATCACTTTGAACAGCAGTGACAGATACAGTGGCATCACCGGGATCGCAGAGCTTGCCTGGGTCACAACGGCTTTCAGTACAGAAACGCGTGCGTCGCCGTTACCGTGAGCGGCCAGGGTGTCACGAATGGTCAGAACACGCTTGTCCAGATCCTTTTTCGCTTCGCCGATAGAGCCGTTCCAGTAGATGTCGTGGGTGATCTTCTCGCCCAGGTAGGTGAACGCCGTGGTCTTCGCGCCTTCAGCCAGCACACCGGCTTCCAGCAGCGCATCAATCCACATCTGCCAGTCTTCACCCCCCATAACCGCGACGGTGCCGTCGATCTCTTCCTGGGAAGCAGGCTCCAGCGACACATCGGTCAGGGTTTCTTTATCGGTGTTCAGGCCACGCGTAGTCAGCGGTTTGCCGATCGGCTTCAGGGTTGAGTTGAACACTTCACCGGTTTTCGGATGGGTACGGCGTGGCGCAGCCAGGCTGTAAACCACCAGATCAACCTGACCCAGATCTTCTTTAATCAGTTCGATGGTTTTCTGCTTAACGGCATCGGAGTACGCGTCGCCATTGATGCTTTTCGCATACAGGCCTTTTTCCGTCGCGAACGCTTCAAATGCAGCAGAGTTGTACCAGCCAGCGGTGGCCGGTTTGGTCTCTTCGCCTGCGCGCTCGAAGAACACACCCAGTGTGTCAGCACCGCAGCCAAATGCCGCAGAGATACGGGCAGCAAGGCCGTAACCGGTAGAGGCACCAATCACCAGCACTTTTTTCGGGCCGGAGGCAATCGCGCCCTGAGCGGTGACGTACTCGATCTGTTTTTCTACGTTAGCTTTACAGCCTTCTGGATGGGCAGTAACACAGATGAAGCCACGGATGCGTGGTTTAATAATCATATTGACCTCAGTAATAGTCACTATACCCGTCATGCTTCTTGTTGTTGGTGCGTAGCCTGCAACAGGACGCTTCCGGGTATAATTCATCGTCTTTTTCATGAAATTAGCGCGCTAGAATACCGCGGATGCCGGTTCAGGCAAAGTGCCGAAACATTCTTATCGTTATCCCGTCACTTTATGACCGATGTTTGTTCAGGGGTTGAGCACCTTGCGAGCCTGCGCGAGGTATTGCGCCATCTCTTTTTCCGGCACCATGCCGCCGCCCGTGGCCCACACCAGATGGGTGGAACCGGCAAGCGATGCGGCGCTAATGCCCTGCTCTGCCAGGCGCAGCGGTTCAGCACTGAGGCGCCACGGCCCGCACATCCCGGCCAGCGCCGAGGGTTCCAGCGCCAGCGACTCATGCTGCTGCAATAATCCCAACAGGGCGAACATCTCCTCATCGCTCAGCGTATAAAAGGCGCTGAGGAGCCGTTCCATAGCGCGCCCGACAAAACCGGAGGCGCGCCCCACGGCCAGGCCATCGGCGGCGGTGCGATTATCAATGCCCAGATCCTGCACCGAGATAGCATCGTGCAGCCCGGTATGTACCCCCAGCAGCATGCAGGGAGAGTGCGTCGGTTCCGCAAACACACAATGCACATGGTCGCCAAAAGCCAGTTTCAGGCCGAATGCCACACCGCCAGGACCGCCGCCCACGCCACAAGGCAGATAGACAAACAGCGGATGGTCTGCATCCACCACTATATTCTCGGCGGCAAACTGCTGCTTCAGCCGCTCTCCGGCCACTGCGTAGCCAAGAAACAGGTTGTGCGAGTTCTCATCATCAATAAAGAAACACTGCGGGTCGGATGCCGCCTGACGACGACCTTCAGCCACCGCCACACCATAATCCTGCGTGTGCTCCACCACGTTCACGCCATGATCGCGCAGCTTCTGTTTCTTCCAGGCGCGCGCATCGGCCGACATATGTACCGTGACATCAAACCCAAGGCTGGCGCTGATGATACCGATCGACAGGCCAAGATTACCGGTTGAGCCAACGGCAATTCGCTGCTGGCTGAACAGCTCCCGACAGGCAGGTGACGCGAGACAGCGATAATCCTCATCCAGCGTCAATAATCCGGCGGTGAGCGCCAGCTGCTCGGCATGGGCCAGCACTTCATAAATGCCGCCGCGCGCTTTGATCGAGCCAGATACTGGCAGATGGCTGTCTTTTTTCAGCCACAGTTTGCCCGCCAGCACCTGGTTATAACGGGCATCCAGCACCGGTTGAAGCCGTGGCAACGCGCAGATATCGGACTCGATAATTCCCTGCCGCGCATGCGTTTCCGGAAATGCCTCCATCAGCCAGGGGGCAAAACGTTGCAGCCGTGCGCTGGCATCAGCAACCTGTTCACGCGTCAATCCGACATGAGGATAGCCTTCAACCAGCGAGGTGGTGCCTGGATTGAACCAGGTAGCCGGTTGTAAGGCACTTAGCATGTTAAGCAGTGGAAAAATCTGCCTGAGATGTTCGACGTCCGGTAACATGGTGACTTCTCCTGTCTTTGAATTTAATCGGGATCACATCCGGCCCTTGCCGCAGTCGCGCCTGCGAAAGCCCAAAGTTTGATCGCATTCAAATTTTTGAAAAATATAAAGAAAATCCTCATATGCATTTTATCTGCATAATTACCGTCTGCCAACGAGCAACATAACAGGCTACTGCGCTATGACCTGCTAACTATGCATTTAACCCCCATGAATTGCCTCATTAACTCATAATTTCACAATATTTTAAAAACTTGGAAACCTTTTTTTGATGTTAAATTATGAGCAGCTCAGTGATATGCACTGAGCCATCCACGGTATGACAGTATTTATAACTAAGCGCCACCCGCCCGCGATGATGAAGCACGCCAGACGGACAGGCGCTAAACAAAAAGGTTTGTTATGGAAAAGCTCTCTTACGTTTCTGAAGGCAGCAAAACGGCCTGGTCTACTTACTTACAACAGATCGATCGTGTCGCACCCTATCTCGGTGACCTGTCGCGCTGGGTGGATACCCTGCGTCACCCTAAACGTTCCCTGATTGTTGATATCCCGCTGCAAATGGACGATGGCAGCATTCGCCACTTTGAAGGCTTCCGCGTGCAGCACAACCTGTCACGCGGGCCGGGCAAAGGCGGTGTGCGTTACCATCCTAACGTCGACTTGAACGAAGTGATGGCGCTTTCTGCCTGGATGACCATCAAATGTGCGGCGGTCAACCTGCCGTACGGCGGGGCGAAAGGCGGTATTCGTGTTGATCCGTTTACCCTGTCAGAAGGTGAGCTTGAGCGCCTGACCCGCCGTTATACCAGCGAAATTGGTCTGATTATCGGCCCGCAAAAAGATATTCCTGCGCCAGACGTGGGGACCAACGCCAAAGTGATGGCATGGATGATGGATACCTATTCCATGAACCACGGCACCACAATTACGGGTGTGGTCACGGGCAAACCGATCCACCTCGGCGGTTCCCTGGGCCGTGAAAAAGCCACTGGTCGTGGCGTATTTATTACCGGACGTGAAGTGGCGCGCCGCAGCGGCATCGAAATCGAAGGGGCGAAAGTCGCCGTGCAGGGCTTCGGTAACGTGGGCAGCGAAGCGGCACGTCTGTTTAATGAGGCTGGCGCCCGCGTGATCGTTATTCAGGATCATACCGCGACCCTGTATAACCCGGCGGGGATTGACCTGGCAGCACTGAGCGAATGGCAGTTAGCCAATAAGAAGATTGCCGGGTTCAGCGGCGCGCAGGTGATTGATGATGAAGCCTTCTGGGACGTTGAAATGGATATCCTGATCCCGGCAGCGCTGGAAGGTCAGATTACCCGTCAGCGCGCAGAAAAACTGCACTGCCGCCTGGTACTGGAAGGCGCTAACGGCCCTACCTTCCCGGAAGCCGATGATGTGCTGGCTGAGCGCGGCATTACCGTGGTGCCGGACGTGGTCTGTAACGCAGGCGGCGTGACCGTCAGTTACTTTGAGTGGGTTCAGGATATGGCCAGCTTCTTCTGGAGCGAAAGCGAAATCAACGAACGCATGGATAAGATCATGACCGAAGCGATGGTTCACGTCTGGGATAAATCCCGTGAGAAAACATGCAGCCTGCGCACAGCAGCCTACATTGTGGCCTGCGAACGCATCCTGATGGCGCGTAAAGATCGCGGTATCTACCCTGGCTAATGCCCAACGGGGTGGTGCACACCACCCCGCTTTTACCCGCCTGACTCGACATCCTTCTCTCGAACATCTTGCTATCTTTCCTCCGTCGCGGCAGGCTGTTAGCCCCTTTCCACGGATGATGAACGGACGATGACGCGTAAACCTGCCCTGAAACCCCCGGTACGTAAAGTCACGGCCAAAGAGGTCGCCCTGCGCGCTGGCGTATCCAAATGGACTGTCTCGCGCGCCTTTACCGACGGTGCGTCAATTTCGCCCAGGACGCTGGAGCGGGTAATGTCAGCGGCCAGCGAGCTGGGCTGGCGGCCCAATCTGCTGGCGCGTAGCTTGTCTAAAAAGCGTTCCGGCATCATCGGTGTAGTGGTTGATGAGATGCACAACCCGAATCTGATCCCGCTGCTGGATGAAGTCACCCTTCAGTTGCAGACGTACGGCTGCCTGGCGCTATTGCTGAATATCAGCAGCAGCCCGCGCGACGAAGCGATCCTCACGCTGGCCGCTCAGCTGCAGGTCGATGGTTTGTTGTTTATGGGCACCCTGCTCAGTGAAGAGATGATCCGTCTGGCGAAAGACATTTATCAGGTTCCCCTCGTGCAGATTGGCCGCAGCAGCGCCGATCCTTATATCCAGGTGGTCACCACCGATGGTTATCGTGCCGGGCGTGAAATCGCCGACCTGTTGCATGCCGAGGGCTACCAGCACTTCGCCTATATGAAAGGCCCGGACACTGACTCCAGCCAGCTGTTGCGCTATGACGGCTACCGTGACCGTCTGGCAGAACTGGGGGTGGATGCGGCCAGCATTATCATCTTTGATGCGCGGCATTATCAGCGCGACAGCGGTTACCGTACCTTTGCACAGGCGCTGCAAGCGGGATCACCGGTTGATGCGCTGTTCTGTGAGAATGACATCCTGGCGATCGGGGCCATTGAAGCGATGCGCGCAGTCACGCCCGCACGGCATGTAGGCATTGTCGGTTTTGACGGCATTGAACTGGCCGCTTCCCCCAGCTTTGCCCTGACCACCTGCGCTCAGCCGTTTTCACGCCTGGTGCCGGATGCCATCAGGCGGCTGACCACGCCCTGGGATGAAGAACACAATCAGCTCTATCCCGGCGAATTACAGCTGCGCCAGTCTCACCGTCGATCCTGATCGCCGTCAGTTGATGATGGTTTCTATCAAATCTATCATTAACTGACTTTCCCTCCTGATAATTTTGACACACCTCAAAGAATTTATATTTCATCGTGACAATAAATAGAATTTAAATTCCTTTTCACTTAGTCTGAACCCCTCTGCAACAGACAGTTTCGCCTCAGAACGCGATTCAACCGGTTAAGGGTTGATAGTTTTCTATCATTTATACTGATAGCTCTGAGCGCAATGCTTTCGCTGACACTCTCAGCTCAAGATGAAGGATGACCAATGAAGAAGGCTCTGCATGGCGTTTCCGTTTTACACAGCAATGCGGTGACACAGTTACGTATCGCGCATGAAACGGGTTTTGATGCCCTGGAGCTGCTGCCGGAACATTTATTCCGTTATCTGGAACACGGCGGCACGCTGGAAAAATACAAGCAACTGATGCAGCAGTATCAGATTGAGATTAGCTGCATCAATGCCCTGAAGCGCATTGGCCGCCACCAGCCGCAGGAGCGTCGCGAGATGCTGGATGAGGCCGATAAGATCTGTCGTGCTGCCCAGGCGCTGGGTTGCCCGGTGGTGCAGGTGATGGCGCTGAACGAAATTGATGACCTTTCTGCCGCAGACCGCACCCGCATTTTGACAGAGAATATTCGCGATATTGCCGCCATCGGCGCGCAGTACGGGATCAAGTTCCAGATTGAAGTGGTGGCCTTTACCCCGTTCAACAGCCTGAAACAGGGTCTGGCGATCATTCAGGCCGTGGGCGCTGACAACGTGGGCGTGGTGGTCGACTTCTGGCATCTGTATGCCGGTGGCGATACGACCCCGGAAGAGGTCGCCGCAATGGATGCGAATCTGATTTATGGCGTGCATTTCTGCGATGGTCGTCGCTTGCACCCGGGTGAGGCCTGGGACGAACGCGTACAGCGTAATTATCCGCCGGGCGAAGGTGAAGTGGATATCGCACGCTGGGTCGCGGCAGTCAAACAGAGTGGTTACAACGGCGTGTGGTGCCCGGAGCTGCTCAGCCCGACGCACTGGGAAGATGATTTATGGCAGATCGCTCAGGACTCCATGAGCAGCCTGACCGCGTACACGCAGGACATCTGAGACGTTCAGATGCTGCAACGCCGTTGCAGCTCGAAGTATGAAAAATAGTTAGCCGAAATAATTTGAGTTGCAACAAGGCGGTCAGGCTGTAAGTCCCCGGGAGCATAGATAACTATGTGACCGGGGCGCGCAGCCGCAGCCAACGCCGTTGCAGCTCAAAGTATGAAGGCTAAAAGGATAAATTGAAGTAGGGTTGGCAAGATGACTAGGCAGGCACCGTAAGGCGCCTGCCCTTTTTTTAGGCTTCTTTGATACCGGCTTCCACTTCTGCCTGCTGGTAACGCTGCTTAAAGGCCTCGTTCTCTTCTACCAGACGCAGTGCCGCTTCCACCAGCTCGTTCTGCACCAGGGTGGTTGCACCCTCGCTGGTTTTCCAGTGAATGTACATCACGCACAATGCCGCAACCTGAAGTTTATCGCCTTCGTCGTTGCTGCCATCAAACTGATACTCCGCCAGCGACCAGTGATACACCGGCACGACAAACGGCATATCGCCGCTTTCATCCAGCTCCGGCAGCGTGGCAAACAGTTCCACCATCTCTGGCGTCGCTTCATAGTTCTGGCGGCCGATGGCATCCATCTGGCGACCGTGGGCGCGGGTTTTATTCGCCTGTTTCTGCTTCAGTTTGGCGCGTTTATTACGTTTATCTTGTTTAGTGCTCACACTGTTTCTCTGTCAGATAAAATTCTGGCGGCAGGATAACATATTTGCTCAGGATTTCCCGATCATCAGCGATACCAGCCCTGCGGCAATCAGCGGGCCAACCGGCACCCCACGAAATAAAGAGACGCCAATGATCGTGCCGATCAGCAACCCTCCGACCACGGTCGGCTGGCTGCTCATTAATGCCACGCCGCGCCCGCCAACCCAGGAAACAAAAATACCCACCGCGATCGCCAGCAGTGATTTCCAGTTCAGGAAGGAGTGCATCAGGGTGGTGGCAGGCAATGTTCCACTGGCAATCGGTGCCATCACGCCGATGGTCAGAATAATAATCCCGACCGTAACCCCCTGCTTTTCAATCCACGGAAACGTCTGTTGCAGCGGCGTCATACGGATGGCGACCAGCACCAGCAAGGCAATCGTCACGGTAAGGTTGTGGCTGAAATAACTTAAAGCGGCAAGAAACAACAGAATAACGAGGGTCAGATCGAACATATTTCTCTTCCTGAAATACCAGTTACATAACATCTTGTGCTCACAGCATAAGCATTTTCCGTATCGACTCTACTGTTTTTTTCCCATCACCGCGCTGGCATGACGGCCAAAATAGCGATGAAATGCCACGCTGAAGTTGTTCGCATGGCGATAACCCACCTGCCATCCGGCCTGCGCCACCTGGTAACCCTGCTCCAGCAGGCGGTGCGCCTGTTCCATACGCAGCTGTAACAGCATCTGCCCCGGCGTCGTGTGAAAACGCTGATGAAAACCCTGCTTAAGTTTGTAATCACTCAACCCCACCGCCATCGCCAGCGTGCCGAGAGAGAACGGCTCGGCCAGATGCGCCAGCATCCATTCCCGCGCCTGCTCCAGCCGTCGGTCGTCCTGCGGGTGCAGCGGCCTGCTGCCTGCCGAGAGCAACAGATGCCGGTACAGCGCCAGCAGATTCAGCGCGTGGATCTGCTGCATCAGCGGGTCATGACGGCTGCCTTCCAGCTGGGCCAGCAGCGTCTCCGTTGCCGGGTTAAACGGCGTCCAGGCATGGTGAGTCAGAGTCGGTTGCTGGAACAGCCGTTCGCACACTTCTTCGCCAAAGTAGTGTTGCACGCAGCTGGCCCCCATCAGCAGGCGCAGCTGACTGACCGTTTCAAATGCACGATAGTGCCGCTCGCCCACGCTGCCGTGGAAGCTGGTCATGGTCAGATACTGCTGGCTGAAACGGGTTTCCTGCCCTTCCCTCCCCTGATAAACCGAATGGCCCGCCAGACCAAAGGTCAGCACCAGCATCGGCTGCGCATGAGGATTACAGGTTTCTTCAATCAGCGGCCGCTGGGGTTGATACCACGAACGCACCAGCGTCATGCCGTCCGCGAGCGTGGTGAAATGCGAGCGGCAGTCACCGACCGTTGCAGGCAGTGCACGGATGGCACCCGAAACCTGCGCATCAGCAGCGCTGACGCGATAACTTTTTGTGCCCTGAAAAGGCTGGATCATCAGGCTCACCGTTTCCCAGAGTAAAATCACCGCCTCGCAGATAAACGAGGATAATAAGCATTCTCATTTATAGATAGCATAGTTGGCGTTTCTGCGCTACCGACAACAATGAGGATCACCATGAGTACAGCTTACTGGGGGCTATTGCTGGCCCTCCCAGGCATCTCTGCCGCCGCCACAGAGTCCACCAACAACGCCGCCGATGAAATGGTGGTAACCGCCACTAAAACTGCCCTGCCTGCCGTCGAGGTGCCTGCCTCACTGTCGGTGCTGTATGGCGAAGATCTGGAGGCGCAGCGAGTCGATGGGATAAGCCAGCTGGCTGCGCGCACCCCGGGCCTGGTGTTTCAACCCTGGGGCCAGTCAGGCACCAACCTGCCGGTGATGCGCGGCCTGAGCGGCAGTGCTACCGGATTCTCCTCCTCGGTATTACTGAGCGAAGACGGTGTACCGCAGCTGACCAATCAGGGATTTGATAATGCCTTTATGGACGTGGAGCGAGTAGAGATCCTGCGTGGGCCGCAATCCTCGCTGTATGGCCGCAACGCCGAAGCCGGGGTAATCAATGTGGTGACCCGCACCCCGGACAACCTGCAACGCGGCAGGATCGATGCCATTTATGGCAGCCGCAACCGTCAGCAGCTACGCGGCAGCTTCAGCACGCCGCTGGTTGAAGATCGGCTGTATATGGCCGTCGCCGGGGAGTGGAAATCCCAGGATGGCGATATTAATAATGCCCTGCGCGGCGGCAAAGCCGATGACCGTGAGCGTGATAACCAGCGGCTGCAACTACGCTGGACGCCCACCGATGCCGACGATCTCCGTCTGCGTTACAGCCATCAGAACTATCACGACGGCGGCTCGCAGTGGGGCCAGGTCGCCAGCCGTGACCGGGTGGTCAACAGCGGCACCGATTCCTGGAACCATTCGCGTGCCAGCGTGATCTCCCTCGACTACCGCCATCTACTGGAGAACGGCTGGCAGTTCCGCTCCATCAGCGCGCAAAGCGACTTCTGGGATCGGGTGCAGCAGGACACGGATTTCAGCGCCGCTGATCGTCTGCATCTGCAACGCGACTACCATCTGACCACCCGTTCGCAAGAGTTTCGTTTACAGGGCGAAGGCGACCGCCACCGCTGGCTGGCCGGGCTCTATTTTGATGCCGACGATCATCATTTCCGCTACCAGCAGAAACTGCCGCTGATGCTGACCGGGCAACGCATCGCACAGCGCGGCAATACGCAGGCAGTGTTTGGTGAATGGACGCAGACACTGAGCGGGCCGTGGAGCCTGACGCTGGGCGGCCGCGCCGAACGCAGCGCCATCAGCGTAACGCCTTCCACGGCAGATAAGCGCGAAGCCAGCTGGCACAGCCTGTCGCCCAAACTGGCTGTGCAATACCAGTGGTTGCCTGATGTCCAGACGTACGCCAGCTACAGCCAGGGGTTCCGGGCCGGGGGCTTTAACCTGTTCTCCCCGGCCACGCAATACGCCAGCTACAACCCGGAGAAAGTGACGTCCTGGGAGCTGGGGATCAAAGGGCTGTCCGACGATAAACGACTGCGCTACAGCAGCTCAGTTTATCTGATGGATATCAGTGATATGCAGGTGCAGCAGATCGTCCAGGCGGGCGTGGTGTACATCGGTAATGCCGCCAAAGCCCGCTCAACCGGCTGGGAGCTGGAGGCGGATTACGCCCTGCTGCCAGAGCTGCGCGTGCAAGGCTCGCTGGGCCTGAACCATACGCGTTTTGACCGCTATCAGGACGGCGCGAATAACTACGCCGGAAACCATAACCCCTTCGCCCCGGATGCCACCGCCAGCCTCGGTTTGCGTTACGACCATAAAAACGGTGCTTACAGCCAGCTGCAATGGCACGGCGTGGGGCACAGCTTCCTCGATGCCGCCAATCAGTATCAGCAGGCAGGCTACGGCGTACTGGATATGACCGTCGGCTACGCCTGGCGTGACCTCGATGTATCGCTGTACGTCGATAACCTGACGGATAAAGAGTACGACGCAGTGGGCTATATCAACGGCACCGTACGTGTTTACAGCCCGGCACGCGAAATGGGCCTCAAAGTGAGCTATCAACTATGAAGACGATGCTGAAAAAACTGGATCGACTGGCCGCCAGTAGCGTAATGGCCGATGCGCTGGCTCTGGCGCTGGATCATCGCCTGTTCCATCACCTGCAACAGCCGCAAACGGCAGCACAGCTGGCGGCCATACTCGGCTGGCACCCGGACCCTACTGCCCCGCTGCTGGAGCTGTTGTGGAGCGGCGGGTGGCTGGATCGCGAAGACGAACACTATGTGGTAAACCCGGCGACGCAGGGATTACTTTGCCCGCAGGGGGAGCGTTATCTGGGCGATGCCTGGCGCTTTCGTCTGCGTTCACTGCGCGCCTCAGGTCAGCAGCTTGCGGCGCTGGTCAGCCAACCGCGCCCCGGCTTCAGCGCCCAGCTGGCCCAGGATGCCGCCTGGGCCGAAGCCGCCAGCACGCAGATTGCTCAGGAACAGCGGGCGCTGACGGCGGAGACGGCCTGCACCATTGCCGCTACGCTACCGCACTTTACCCGTCCGGCGACTCTGCTGGATATGGGCGGCGGACCGGGGCTGGTCAGTGCCGCGCTGGGGCAGCGCTATCCTCAGCTGCACGGCGTGGTGCAGGATTTGCCCTTAACCGCCGCCGTGGCACAAAAAAATCTCACTGCCGCCGGGCTGGACGGCCGCTTCAGCGCGCGCAGTGAACTGACAGAAAATGAGCGTTTCGACATTATCTGGTGCTCGTCATTCCTGCATTTTGTCGCCGACCCGCTGGAGACGTTACACCAGCTGCATGCGCGACTGCGCCCCGGTGGCGTGCTGATCGCCGCCCATGCCGAAATTGGTTCGCAGCCAGAGCAGGCGCGTGAAGTGCTGCCGTTCTTCCTGCCGCTGATGCTGCGCGGCAAACATGTGTTCCATCACGGTGAAATGACGCAGCTGCTGGAGGGTGCCGGATTCAGCGGCATCCGCTGCCAGGAGTATCCGTTCCCGATGGCACCGCTGATGGTGCATGTGGCATTTCAGGGCAGCGCACCATGAGGCGCGCAGGATTACAGCTGCTGTTTTTCTGGTTTAACTTCAGCCTGACGTTGCCCGTCACCTGGCTGATGCTGGGGCTGCCACTGATCCTGCATCAGCAGGGCTGGAGCGGCAGTGAACTGGGGGTGTTTCAGCTTGCCGCCCTGCCCGCCGTGATCAAGCTGTGGCTGGCGTTCCCGGTGCAGCGCAGCCGTCTGTTTCGCCAGCGCTATAAAGACTGGGGCAGCCTGTTATGGCTGCTGCTGGCAGCCCTTTTTGCGCTGCTGAGCCAGATAGCGTTGCAGCAGGATAAAACGGTGCTGTTTATCCTGCTGCTCGCGGGAAGCCTGCTGCTGGCCTGGTGCGATGTGCCGGTCAATGCGCTGGCGATTGCCCTGTTTCGCGACAGCGAACAACCCCGGGCAGGCAGCGTACGTGCTGCGGCGCTGTTTGCTGGCGCAGTGGGAGGCAGTGGTGTGATGCTGCTGCTGTGGCAGCACTTCGGCTGGGCGTTTCCCTGCTGGGTGATGAGTGCGGCGGCGTTGGTCAGTGCCCTGCTGCTGCGCCTGCTGCCGGAACCCGACCGGGGCGATCGTCCTGCCGTGGCGGTGCGGGGTTTCCTGCATCAGCCTGGCGGTAAAAGCTGGTTACCGATCTGCCTGCTGGCCTTTCCCTTTCTGGGCTGCGGCTGGCTGTGGCTAAAACCCCTGTTGCTGGATGCCGGGCTGCCGCTGCAACAGGTGATCCTCTGGGTCGGCGTCGGTGGCAGTTCGCTGGGGGCGGTGGTGAGTTTACTCAGCGCCCGCTGGCTGACACGCCGCAATGCGTCGGCGGCGCTGCCGGGCTGGTTGATATTTGCCAGTCTCTCGCTGGGCGTGATGGCGCTGGGAGTGATACTGCAACTGCCTGCCCGTTATCTGCTGGCGATCTCAACGCTGATGGCAGCAGCGATTGGCGGGCTGTCGGCACTGATGTTTATGCTGATGATGGCCTTCAGCCGTGCGGAGAACCGGGCGGTGGATTACGGTTTGCAGGCCAGCCTGTTTACGCTGTCGCGCCTGACGGTTCCGATGTTCAGTGGGCTGCTGCTGGACCAGTTGGGCGCGGGAGCCATGCTCTCGACGTTAGCGCTGTTGACGCTGCTGGTGGCGATATATGCCTGGCATCAGCGCCAGGCCATGGGTCAGCGTCTGTTAATGTAGAAGATCGAGAGCGGCCTGCAAGCTGACCTGTGGGCCGCTGAGTACCGCCAGCGTGCTGTTCACCCGTTTCTCTGCTCCGCTCATTGATGCCTGTGCCAGTACAATGCAGCCCAGTGCGCATTCCGGCCGTTGCTGAATATAGTCGGCGATTTGCTGATGATAACCGTCGATGTCACCCTGGTTAAACCAGGCCCAGGCACGGGGAACCAGCTCAACATACAGACGATCGCCGGGGATAAACGCACTGAACAACTGCGTGGTCGACTCCAGCGTCGATTGGGCGGTACAGAGCACCAAAATTGTGCCGTGATAGCGAGAGGCGACTTTTGCCAGCGTGGCATCCACCCGCAGCACCGGTTTGCTGAACTCCGCTTCCCACACCGCCACACCCAGCGTGGTGCAGGTAACAATCACCGCATCGGCCTGCTGGCACAACTCGTCAATTGCACGGCGCGTGGCCGCCACGATCTCGGGCGTGACGCCCTGTTCGCCCTGCGTCTGTGCAAACAGCTCACTCTCCACACGGTGCAGCAGTTCAACATCATCGTAATCCAGCGTGGTTAACGCCTGCTCAAATACCTCGATATTGCTTCTGGCTGCATGCAGGCAGGCAATGATGGTCATAACCGCATCTCTCTTAAGGGGCAGAAGGTTACTTTGGCAAAAATGACAGGAATTGCCAGCGAAACTGTGAACGCCCGAACAAAAGTTTCAACGTCAAAGCACCATAAGCGTGCGCTGCATCATTATTGCGCGGTGAATCACTGCAACCTTTGTTTCACTCTCCTGTCCGTGGCCCGTAGAACGGCATTCTTCGCACCCTGAGAGGCTGGTATGGAAATTGCTTCTTCAATCAATAGAACAGAAGGAGGAGTAACAGATGAAAGCAATAATCATAGGTGCGGGTATCGGTGGGATGTGTGCGGCGATCGCGCTGAAGCGCTGCGGGATTGACAGCGAAGTGTATGAAGCGGTGAAAGAGATCAAACCGGTCGGCGCGGCCATCTCCATCTGGCCCAACGGCGTTAAATGCCTCAACTACCTTGGGATGAAAGAGGCCCTGCGCGCCATTGGCGGCCCGATGCAGTCGATGGCCTATAAAGATTATCAGAACGCGGAAACGCTGACGCAGTTCAGCCTTGATCCGCTGGTGCAGGATTCTGGCGAGCGCCCTTACCCGGTGGCCCGCGCCGAACTTCAGGCGATGCTGCTGCATAGCTGGGGCTTTGATAACGTGCAGTTCGGTAAACGCGTCAGTCGCGTGGAGCAAAAAAGTGACGGCGTCACGGCTTTTTTTGAGGATGGCAGCGAAGCGCACGGTGACTTGCTCATCGCCTGTGACGGCACCCATTCCGTGGTGCGCCAGTTCGTGCTGGGCTACGCCAGCGAACGCCGTTACGCCGGATATGTGAACTGGAACGGGCTGGTCGAGATTGATGAGTCGCTGGCACCGGCCAACCAGTGGACGACCTTTGTCGGTGAAGGCAAGCGTGTTTCGCTGATGCCAATTGCGGGTAATCGTTTTTACTTCTTTTTCGACGTACCGCTGCCGAAGGGGTTAGCGGAAGATCGCATCAGCCTGCGCGATGATTTATCCCGTTACTTCGCGGGCTGGGCAGCGCCAGTGCAACAGCTGATTGCGCAGCTGAACCCGGAAACCACCAACCGCGTGGAGATCCATGACATCGAACCTTTCGCGCAGCTGGTGAAGGGCCGCGTGGCGCTGCTGGGTGATGCAGCCCACAGCACCACGCCGGATATCGGCCAGGGCGGCTGTGCAGCGATGGAAGATGCGGTGGTGCTGGCGATGACGTTACACTGTAACTCGCTGGGAATTGATGATGCCCTGCTGCGTTACCAGCATAAACGCGCCGATCGGGTGAAAGACCTGGTGCTGAAAGCACGTAAGCGCTGCGATGTGACGCATGCAAAGGACCCGGCGATAACCGCTGAGTGGTATGCCGGGCTGAAGCAGGAAACCGGGGAGCGAATTATCAGCGGGATGTGCGAGACGATTCGGGGTGGGCCACTGGCGTAGGATGGGTTTTGGGCCAGGGCCCGCGTTTTAAGGCCAACGGCCAGAGCCAGGTCAACGCCAACGTCTTAAGGTCAAGGTCTTAAGGTCAAGGGCGTTTCGCTTTCCCGCTGCGCGGGCTGAGCGACCCAGGGTGGCCAGTCGCCACCCCCCTGGGAACCCGGGCTTGCGGCAGGCGCATCGCCCGCTAAAGCGGGTTCCCTCAGTCAACCGGCTTTCCGGCCGGACCGGGTGTGACGGGACATCCCTGTCCCGTAATTGCCGCTCAAAGGTCAACATCAAAAGAAAAAGCAAAGGCAGACAAAAAAACAAACCAGACACAAAAATCTTTTTGGCAATTTTGGCTTTTGGTGTTTTTTTATTTCTTAGGTTTTGGATTTTGAATTGGGTTTTGACGTTGAGGCGGCAATTAAGCCGCGCTGAGGAGGCGATGTGAACCAGGATTCACCGCCAGGACGGCGGGGAAAGGTCGTGCCGGGACAGGACGTCCCGTCACGAGCGGTCCGTCGGTGAGCAACGCTTGCGAAGGTATCCACGCAGTGGACGCTGCGCCTGCCGCAAGCGCGGATCCCTAAGGGCGGGGCGACTGCCGCCCTTAGGTCGCTTCGCCCACAACATGGGAAAGCGAAACGCCCTTGACCTGGCACGGGTCGACCGGAAAAAATGGTCGACCCCTACAGCAGAATGCCCGTGCGGCGTTCCATCATAAGGGTCGAGCCGTACAACTAAATGCCCTCGTGCAGCGGTTTCTTACGCCAGATAAAACACCGACGTTAACTCCGCACTCACCGGACTGTGATCGGCATGCGACGGCATCAACTCACACATCGATTGCCACCAGCGCTGGCACACCTCCGTCTCAGCCACCGCATTCCAGCGCTCCTCAGACTCTATCTCCACCACCGCAAACAACAGACTGCGCGGCGCATCGAGGAAAATACTGTAATGGTGCGCCCCGTGTTCCTTCAGCGTCTGCGCCAGCTCCGGCCAGATGGGGTTATGCCGCTGCTGGTATTCCTGATGCTTATCAGGATGCACCTGCATCACAAAGGCTTTACGCAACATGGCTATGCTTTGCCTCCAGCGCCGCACGCCAGGGTTGAACACCGAAACGCTCACCCAGCGCCACCAGTTCTTCGGTGGTCATGCTCTGCTTCATACCGCCCATCGACAGAACCTTCACCACCACTTCGGAGGATTTCTCAGCGGTGTCGATCAGACCAAAGGTTTCATCGAGCGTTGGCCCGGTGCCGAAAATACCGTGGAACGGCCACATCACCAGCGTATGTGACTGCATTTTCTCAGCGGTAGCAGTGCCAATCCCATCGGTGCCCGGCACCATCCACGGCACAATGCCTACGCCATCCGGGAACACCACCAGACACTCGGTGCTGCCTTCCCATAACAGGCGGGTGAAGCTGGCAGAATCGAGATCCACCACATAGCTCAGCGCCATAAAGTTAGTGGCGTGGCAGTGCATAATCACGCGGTCCGCGCCATTAGTCAGCTGCTTACGCACGCTGTGTGACTGGAAGTGTGAGGCCAGCTCGGAGGTCGGCACACCGCCGTTGGTCAGGCCCCAGTGAATGGTAAAGGCGCGCCCATCGTCACTGACGCGCAGCAGCACCAGACAGTCAGCAGGATCGAGCTGCACATTGCGGAAAAACTTGCCCGAACCGGTGACCAGGAACCAGTCATTAGCCAGCTGCGGTGCAGGCTGGCTCAGTTCCAGCGTGCGCGGCTGGCGGTCAAAATCGGCCGCAAACGGCTGCACTTCCTCGTCCAGCAGACGCAGTGAGACGTTACCGCCGTTACGCTCATCCCAGCCCTTCAGCCACATATCGGTGGTTGCTTTAACCATGCCCTGGACGAACCAGGCGTTGAGAATTTGCTTCATGTGTTTACCCTTAACGTTGGCTGAGAATCTGTTGTTCGTAATGACGGACGTCGCTTAACCAGCTGGCCCCGGCCGGGACATCATGGCGCAGACACCAGGCTTCCCACACCGCCTGCCACGGCAGGGATTTTTGCTCCTCCAGCAGCGCCAGGCGTGCCGTGTAATCCCCGTCATTTTCCAGTGCTTTCAGCATATCGACCGGTTCCAGCAGGGCGCGCAGCAGCGCTTTTTTGGCATTGCGCGTGCCGATCACCCAGGCCGCAATACGGTTGATAGAGGCATCAAAGAAGTCGAGACCGATATGCACCTTGTCAAACAGGCGCTGACGCACAATTTCACTGGCAATCGCCTGGGTTTCATCATCGAGCAGCACCACGTGGTCGCTGTCCCAACGCACCGGGCGGCTGACATGCAGCAGCAGGCGTGGCACATACAGCATCGCGGTAGAGATCTTATCGGAGATCACTTCCGTCGGATGGAAGTGACCGGCATCCAGCGTCAACGCAATCTGGCGGCTGGCGGCGTAACCGAGGCAGAACTCGTTCGAACCGACGGTGTAGCTCTCCGCGCCAATACCGAACAGCTTGCTTTCGACGGCATCGATATGGTGAGCCGGGTTGAGTTTTTCGCCGATCACTTCATCCAGTGACTCCATCAGGCGCTGGCGCGGTGCAAGGCGATCAACGGTCAGATCTTTCATGCCATCCGGCACCCAAATATTCATCACTGAAGGGGAGCCAAGCTGCTCACCCAGGTAAGCCGACACCTTACGGCTCGCCTGACAGTGCTCGATCCAGAACTGACGAATGTCGGCATTGCTGTGCGCGAGGGTAAAACCATCGGCACTCAGCTCATGCGAGAAGCAGCTGGGGTTAAAATCCAGCCCGAGTTGACGATCGCGCGCCCAGGCGACCCATCCGGCAAAATGCTGCGGTTTGATTTCATTGCGCTTTACGGCCTGCTCGCTTTCCAGATAGATCGCATGCAGGTTGAGGCGTTTCGGGCCGGGGATCAGCGCCATCGCCTGGTCGAGGTCCGAACGCAGCTCGTCCACATTACGCGCCCGGCCCGGATAATTTCCCGTGGCCTGAATACCGCCCGTCAGCGCGCCCTGCGGGTTTTCAAAACCACGCACGTCGTCGCCCTGCCAGCAGTGCATGGAAACGGGTATCTGGTCGAGCTGTGACAGTGCGGCTTCTACATCAACACCGATATCGGCGAAACGCTGTTTCGCCAGGGCGAAAGCCTGTTCGATTGCCTGGGTCATATACATAGCTCCTTTGCTGAAGAGGTCAGTGACACGAAACGCGGCAGATTGCGGCGAAACACATCACTACCGTGAGAGTCAAAACGGGTAAGAGGGAAATGCTGACCAAGCTGCTGGCGGAAAGCGGTGACATCGGCCACCGCACCGGCGGTAATCAGCTGGCTGCCGATATTGCCCAGCGTGGAGGCTTCTACCGGACCGGCAAACACCGGGATGCCGCAGGCATCGGCGCACAGCTGGTTAAGGAATGGGTTCTGGCTACCGCCGCCGACAATATGCAGCTGACTGAAGCGCGCACCGCGCAGTTGCTCCAGCTCCTGCAACACCTGGCGGTAGCAGAATGCCAGGCTATCAAAGATGCAACGCGCCAGCTCTGCCGGGGTGGACGGCACCGGCATCCGCTGCCCGGCACAGGCATCCTGAATTTCTCGCACCATGCTGGCAGGGTTAATAAAGCGCTCTTCATTCGGGTTAATCAGCCACTGACAGGCGGGCTGCTGCTCTGCATCCGCGATGAGCTGGCAGAGATCGGTAATGGCCAGCTCGCTACATACGCGCTGAAGCAACCACAGACCCATAATGTTTTTCAATACGCGGAAGCGCCCTTCGGCTCCGCCTTCGTTGGTGATGTTGGCATCCTGCGCAGCCTGACTGGTAAAGGGCTGGCGGCTTTCAAAGCCCATTAATGACCAGGTGCCGGAGCTGAGGTAAGCCGCATTGTGGCCCACCAGCGGCGTTGCCAGCACGGCGCTGGCGGTGTCATGGGTGGCAACCGCCACCACGGGGATCGCCTTGCCTGACGGGCTGGTCCAGACTCCGACGCGTTTACCTGGCTGTGACGGTTTGCCGAACCATGATGGGTTCGCCCCGCTCCAGCGCAGCAGCTCCGCATCCCACTCACCACTGGTGATATTCAGCATCTGCGTGGTGGTGGCGTTGGTGTATTCCCAGTTCAGTTCGCCCGTCAGGCGGTAATGCAGATAGTCCGGGATCATCAGCGCATGAGCCACCTGCGCCAGTTCTGGCGCGGCATCGCGGCACAGCGCACGCAGCTGATACAGGGTGTTAAACGGCAGGAACTGGATGCCGGTGCGCTGATAGATACGCTCATGCCCGAGTTCACGACAGGCTTGCGCCATTACGCCCTGCGTGCGGCCATCACGGTAGGCAACGGGCAGGCCCACCCGGTTCCCCTGCGCATCCAGCAGCACATAATCCACCGCCCAGCTATCGATCCCGATGCTTTCAGGCACGATGCCCTGACGGTCAATTTTTTCCAGTGCGGCAGTCATAAACTGTTCCAGCGCATCAAGATCCCAGCACTGATGATCATCGACGGTGACAAGCTGGTTTACGCAGCGGCTGACTTCATTCAGCGTAATCGCACCACTCTGAGAGTCGTGCCGGGCCAGCATAACGCGGCCGCTGGACGCGCCAAGATCGATGGCGACAAAATGACGAAGGCTCATGTGTTAGCTTCCTGATGATTCGATGTCACCAGTGTAAAAGAGCCTGATTTTACGACCTTCTCGCTACTGCCAGCCGGATCTGACCGCTGGCAGTCTGGCAAAGATGAACGTGAAGCAGATCACAATTTGATTGATGACGCACAAAATCACGGGATGTGACCCTGTCCGCACTTTTTACTCTTTCCCCTACTTTCTTAAAAATATCACCGGGATAGACGCTTTCCCTGTCAAAAATTCAAGGTGCCCCGGTGTCGTGCTGAGTAGACTCTGTTGCCTGGATGTTAAAGAGGAAACGATCATGACCGTATTACACAGCGTTGATTTCTTCCCGGCCGGGCATTTCCCGGTCGCCATCGAACCCCGTGCGCCGCAGGGCGTGTTTCCGGAGCATTATCATGATGATTTTCATGAAATTGTCATTATTGAGCAGGGTTCAGGTATTCATGTGTTTAACGGTCATTCACAGCCTTTGTGCAGCGGCTGCGTCTGCTTTGTGCGCAGCCACGATCGCCACCTGTATGAGCAAACGGAAAATCTGTGCCTGACCAACGTGCTGTATCGCGGACCGGAGTCCTTCCGTTTTCTCTCCGGCCTTCAGCATCTGCTTCCGCAGGAGCAGGATGGAAACTACCCTTCCCACTGGCGCATCGGTAGCAAGGTGCTGGCTCAGGCAAGGCAGTTAATCGAGCAGTTAGAGCAGCCGCCGCTCAGTGACAGTCTGGCCAGCCAGGCAGAGCAGGAGATGCATTTTATGCGCCTGCTGGTGCTGCTTCGCCAGGGATGCAGTAGCACCAGCAACGACGATCAGGACAGCCGCCTGCGTGGATTGCTCGACTGGCTGGCGGATCACTACAGTGAGGATGTGGACTGGGAAAACCTTGCTGACCGTTTCTCGCTGTCGCTGCGTACCCTGCACCGCCAGCTGAAACAGCAAACCGGCAGCACGCCACAGCGTTATCTTAATCGCCTGCGGCTGCTGGAAGCGCGCCACCTGCTGCGCCACAGTGAGATGCGAGTGACCGATATTGCGTTTCACTGCGGTTTTGGTGACAGCAATCACTTTTCTACGCTGTTTAAGCGTGAATTTGGCCGTTCTCCACGTACACTGCGACAAAATGACGAATGAGGTGACCCGTGACAGCTCCCCTGCGACTGGCAAAAGCTGACTATTTCCCTTCTGAACAGATGCCTGTCGCGGTGGCTGAACGCACCTCTCAACCCTCCTTCCCGCCTCACGTTCACGAGTTCAATGAGATTGTCCTGGTGTGGCGCGGTAATGGTCTGCACGTGATGAATGAGCGGCCCTGGCGGGTCACCTGCGGTGATATCTTCTATCTCAACGCCAATGACTGCCACAGTTATGAATCGGTCAATGAACTGGCACTGGATAATATTCTTTACTGCCCGGAGCGCTTTCAGCTGAGCCTCGACTGGCAACAACTTATCCCTCCACGTGAATCTGCCGCCTGGCGTTTAACCACCCGCGGCATGGCGCTGGCGCGTGGCGTGATCCAGCAGCTTGAACTGGAAAGCAGGAAAAGTGATGTGCTGTCGCGCCAGCTGACGGAAGCGCTGTTTTTACAGCTGGCCCTTGTGCTGCAACGGCATCGTTATGCGTCCGATCGGGCCTGGCAAATGCCGGAGGGGGAACAGCTCGATCTGCTGATGGCCGCCATTCAGGGTCAGATTGCCATCCCCTTTGAGCTTGCCACCTTTTGCGACCAGCACCAGTTATCAGAGCGCGCACTGAAGCAACTCTTCCGTCAGCAAACCGGTATGACCATCGGGCACTATTTACGCCAGCTGCAGCTCTGCCAGGCGAAGCACCTGCTGCGTACCAGCGAGTGCCTGATCGGTGAGGTGGCGGCGCGCTGCGGCTTCGATGACAGTAACTATTTTTCCGTGGTGTTTACCCGTGATACCGGGCTGACCCCCAGCGCCTGGCGCCAGCGCTTTGTGCGTCCTGCCCATTTGCCTTTACGGCCGGAAAATACGTCATCGTTGTGATACCAAACCCGATCCCGGTTCGGGTTCTGGTTTGGGTTTGGGTTTGGGTTTGGGTTTGGTCAAGGTCAAGGTCAAGGTCAAGTTCCAGATCAAGGGCGTTTCGCTTTCCCGCTACGCGGGCTGAGCGACCCAGGGTGGCCAGTCGCCACCACCCTGGGGACCCGGGCTTGCGGCAGGCGCATCGCCCACTGCGTGGGTTCCCTCAGTCTATCGGCTTCTTAATTGCCGCTCAAAGGTCAATACCAAAAGAAAAATCAAAGGCATACCAAAAAACAAACCAGACACAAAAGCGCCTTTTTGGCCATTTTGGCTTTTGGTGTTTTTTTATTTCTTAGGTTTTGGATTTTGAATTGGGTTTTGACGTTGAGGCGGCAATTAAGCCGCGCTGAGGAGGCGATGTGAACCAGGATTCACCGCCAGGACGGCGGGGAAAGGTCGTGCCGGGACAGGGACGTCCCGTCACGAGCGGTCCGTCGGTGAGCGGAGCTGACGAAGGCACCCGCAAAGCGGGCGCTGCGCCTGCCGCAAGCCCGGATTCCAAAGGGCGGGGCGACTGCCGCCCTTTGGTCGCTTCGCCCACAACGTGGGAAAGCGAAACGCCCTTGACGTTGACCTTAGCCCAAGCCAAGCCAAGCCAAACCAAACCAAACAAAACCAAGCCCAACCGTCAGGCCACCATCCCCAATCCCACAATATTGGCCGCAAGAATAATCACCATGCAGCCGACACTCAGTACCCACACCGGCTTACGCCCAACGCTCTTCCACTCTTTCAGCACCAGCCCCACCAGGCCGCCACACAGGACGTAGAAGCTCATATGCAGCATCCAGCTGACGAAGTCATACTGTGCCGGAATGCGCGCATGGCCCCAGGCATAGAAGAAGAACTGCAGATACCACATGGTGCCGCCCAGCAGCGACAGACAGACGTTAGCAATCAGCAGTGATTTCACCACGGAGAAGTCTGCTTTCACCGACAGGTTGGATTTAGTCGCCAGACGGATAAAGCAGAATCCGAGGTTAACCAGCGCCCCGCCGCCCATAATCACCACATAGCTCGGCAACGCCACATACAACGGGTCAATACCCAGCGCCGCCGCAGCTTCATGCATCGGTTTAGCGGCGTCCATCGCAAATGACATCCCCGCCGAAAAAATCCCACACATCACCGCCAGCACCAGCCCTTTTTTCAGGTTGAACTCTTCCGCCGTGATGCCCATTGCCCGCTCTTTTAACAGCCCGGCCCGGGAGACGATCGCCACGCCTGCGAGGGCAACCAGCACGCCCAGCAGCGTCATACGTCCCCCGGAAGAGCTGAACAGCTCCACAAAGCGCCCCTGAAGCAGCGGCGTCATTAGCGTGCCCACCACCAGGGTGATACCGATGGCGATACCAATGCCCATCGACATACCGAGATAACGCATGGTCAGGCCGTAGTTAATATTACCAATGCCCCACATGGCACCGAACAGGAAGATCGGCATCAATTGCGAGAGCGAGAACGAACTGTAGTAGGCCCAGAAGTTTGGCAGCAGGATCGCACTGACAGTCCAGGGGAGCACGATCCACGACATGATCCCGCCCACCGACCACATGGTTTCCCACGACCAGTTGCGAACTTTTTTGAACGGTGCATAAAAGCAGGCAGCACTTGCGGCCCCGACCAGATGCCACAAAATACCGGAGACAATGGCTTCACTCATTTTTTATTCCTTCGTTGTTGTTTGCCCTGATGACGAAGGAGTCTACGGAGAAGGTAAGGTGCTCAACCTTAGGCTGGTTGCCCTCCTGGCACCAAACCTGGCAAAATTGAGCACCTTCTCCCCTCCGCCGTCACAAATCAATCATCTGATTCGCCGCAACCTGCTAAATCGTTTTTTTCCCTAAGTTGTTCATATTCATTACCAAATAGAAATAATGCCAGTCCCGGCATGGGGTTCTTGCCATTTTTGCCAGCCAGCTCTCATTGATGGCAACCACATCAAGGTGGTTCACCGCCCGCTGTAGCACCCTCTCAGGCCTGCAACAGTTTTTACGCTGTTCATTAACAATCCTGTAAAAAGTGTGTCACGGAGAACCTGCCATGAACCCAGTTCAGCAACAAATGTATATCAATGGTGAATTTGTCGAAAATCGCGCCGATCGCTGGATCGAGGTGATCAACCCGGCAACCGAAGTCGTGTTGTCACGTATTCCTGAAGGCAGCGCAGAAGATGCACAACGTGCGATTGATGCGGCAGCGGCGGCCCAGCCCGCCTGGGAAGCATTGCCCGCTATCGCGCGCGGTAACTGGTTGCAAAAAATCGCTCAGGGTGTGCGCCAGCGTGCCGCTGAGCTGGCCGCCACCATCGTTGCCGAAGGGGGAAAAACCCAGGAACTCGCCGAAACGGAAGTGTTCTTTACAGCGGACTACCTCGACTATATGGCCGGATGGGCGCGCCGCTATGAAGGTGAGATCGTGCAGAGCGACCGCCCGCAGGAGAACATCCTGGTATTTAAGAAAGCAATTGGTGTCACCACAGGCATTCTGCCGTGGAACTTCCCGTTTTTCCTGATCGCCCGTAAGGCGGCTCCGGCGCTGCTGACGGGCAATACCATCGTGGTGAAACCGAGTGAACTGACCCCAAACAATGCGATTATTTTTGCGCAGATTGTCGATGAGATCGGCCTGCCTGCCGGGGTGTTTAACCTTGTTACCGGCTACGGACCGGTGGTCGGCCACGAACTGGCGGCAAATCCGAAAGTCGGCCTGGTCAGCCTGACCGGCAGCGTAGGCGCCGGGATCGCCACCATGCAGGCGGCGGCAAAGAACATTACCAAGGTGTCGCTGGAGTTAGGCGGTAAAGCCCCGGCCATCATTATGAATGACGCCGACCTCGATCTGGCGGTAAAAGCGATTGTGGCATCACGCATGATCAATACCGGGCAGGTGTGTAACTGCGCTGAACGTTTGTACGTGCAGGACGGCGTGTATGACGAGGTGGTTGAGCGCCTGAGTGCGGCATTTAAGCAGGTTACCTGGGGCGACCCGGCCAGCCAGAAAGGGCTGGATATGGGACCTCTGATCACGGCAGCGGCACTGCAACGCGTGGAGCAAAAAGTGGCAGAGGCGGTAGCGGCCGGGGCAAAGGTGGTCACCGGCGGCAAGCGTGCGGGCAGCACCGGTTTCTTCTTCGAACCGACCCTGCTGACCCAGGTAACACAAAAGATGAACATTATGCAGGAAGAGACATTCGGCCCGGTGCTGCCGGTGATGAAATTCAGCACGCTGGATGAAGTCATCGCGCTGGCGAACGACAGCGAATATGGCCTGACCTCTTCTATTTTCACCCAGAACATTAACACCGCGATGCTGGCCCTGAAGCAGCTTAAGTTCGGCGAAACCTATATTAACCGCGAGCACTTCGAAGCCATGCAAGGCTTCCATGCGGGCTGGCGTAAGTCCGGCATCGGCGGGGCCGATGGCCGTCATGGCCTGGAGGAGTATCTGCAAACCCACGTTGCATATCTGCAATATCAGTAACCGACATTTCTGCCGTAGGGGTCGATCATTTTTTGCGATCGCCCCCAACGTGAGGTCTGCGCCGCCTTCCTTATCCATCTCTGTTCTATCGTTATCAGAACTCCTCGTTAAGCCCGCTTCATGCATTTTGTTATGTTTTTCCCACAGCACTGATTACCAGGGGAAATAACATGAATAAAGCACTGCTCAGCGGTCTGATTGCCGGGATCGTTATTAGCTCGACTTTTTCCGCCAACGCCGCCGAAAGCGCACCGAAAACCCTCAATATCGGCTATCAAAAAGCCAATATCTTCGCGTTACTGAAATATCGCGGCACGCTGGATGAACAGTTTAAAAAACAGGGTATCGACGTACGCTGGGTGGAATTCCCTGCCGGGCCACAGATGCTGGAAGGCCTGAACGTGGGCAGTATCGATCTTGCCGCTACAGGCGATGCTCCACCGACCTTCGCCCAGGCGGCTCAGGCCGATCTGGTCTATCTCGCCCACTCCCCGGCGAACCCTAAAACCGAAGCGATTGTGGTCCCTGAGCACTCTCCGATCAAAACCGTTGCCGATCTGAAAGGCAAACGTGTGGCGCTCAACAAAGGCTCCGACGTGAACTACCTGCTGGTCAGCGCGCTGGAAGATGCTGGCCTGAGCTATAAAGACATCACTCCGGTTTACCTGCCTCCGGCCGATGCCCGCGCGGCCTTCCAGCGCGGCGCAGTTGATGCCTGGGTCATCTGGGACCCGTACTACGCTGAAGTTGAAACCAATGCTAAAGCGCGTCTGGTGAAAAATGCCGAAGGTCTGGTGCCGCACTACACCTTCTATCTCGCCAGCCGTAAGTTTGCCGATACCTACCCACAAACGGCGAAGCAGGTTGTCGATGAGCTGGGCACGCTGAGTACCTGGGCTAACGCCCACCCGGAAGACGCCGCGAAGATCCTGTCGACGTCGACCGGCCTGCCACAGTCCATCTGGCAGCGCGCACTGGCGAGAATGCCGTACGGTGCCGAGCGCATGACGCCAGAGGTGTTTAAGCAGCAGCAGGCGCTGGCAGATAAGTTTACACAGATTGGATTGTTGCCAGTGAAGGTCGATGTCAGTTCGGCGACGTGGTCGCTGGATAAGAAATAATTTCGGCCTGAATCCCACCAAATCGATATCGCGGGTCAACCAGAAAAGGGCGACCCGCGGCTAAGAGTGATTGGGTTTGGGTTTTACTCCCCGTGCCCAATCTGCCAGATAAACGTCGGTTCCTTGCCGTTCACCTCCCAGTCACCCACATTACGGATCTTATAAATCACCGGGTTATGCGATGACACAGTACGCGCATTACGCCAGTGGCGATCCAGCGCTTTACTGACGCGGGTATCCGATGCACCCAGCGCATTAAACAGCTCGGTGGCGGCGCGTGGGATCAGCTCGCTGGCGATCACCTGCGCCTGGGCTGACTCCAGTTCCGCCAGCACATTCGCCTGCTGGATCACGGCCTCATCTCCGCTGTTATGTACCTCATAAGCACGTTGCAGCGCATGGGTCGCCTGCTGAACGGCGGCGTCTACCGCATAGACCCAGCTGGAGATCTGCCCCACCACCTGCAACACCTGCACGTCGTTTTTCACCTGCGTGGCATTGCCGTGGCTGTAGATGCGTTTACGGCTGGCGACGCCTGCGGCGGCATCACGTTTCACGGCGCGGCCAATACCCGCCAGCGTCGACAGTAAAACATGCTGATAGAACGCCGTCTGATAGCGAAAACGCTCGGTAAAATCATAGACGTGCGCCTGCTCCACCTGCGCTTCACGGAAACGCGTGGTGCCGCTACCGCTCAGACGCTGACCAAAACCGTCCCAGTCGTCTTTACGCTCCACGCCCTGCTGATGGGTATTCACCAGCGCAATCACATCGCGACCGTTATCGTTGCGCTGGGCGTACACATCAATCCAGTCGGCGTACAGCGTACCGGTGCTGTAAAACTTCTCGCCGGAGATCAACCAGCCATTCTCTGACGGGGTGACGCGGGTGAGCACCTCACCCAGTTTGAGCGTGCCAATTTCCGTCCAGCCACTGCCCACCAGCTCGCCATCCGCGAAGCGACGGAACCAGCGCTGGCGCGCTTCGCTGTCCGGCTGATTGAGCCTGTCTTCAACAAAAGCAAAGTGGGCGCGCAGCGCCTGCGGCAGGTTAGAGTCGGCTTCCGCCAGCTCTGTCAGCAGCTGGAACAGCTGCGGCAGCGTAGCCCCGAAACCGCCCTGCGCCTGCGGAATGCGTAAGGTGCCGAAACCGGCTTCTTTCAGCCAGCGAATCGGCTCCAGCGGCAGCGTGCGGTTCACTTCACGTTCGGCTGCGCCTTCAGCGATGCGGGCAAATACCGGGCGAAAACGCGCCGCCAGCGCGGTGTAATCAGCAACAGATTCAGGCATGGGATTCTCCATTTTCGGATTGGTCATCGATGTCCTGCTTTGTCGGTTCAAAACGGATCACCAGCAGGAAAATAATCGGGATAATCGCGGCCAGCGAGACAATCCAGAACATATTGGTGCCAAAAGAGGCCTGCAAAATCGGCAGGATAAACAGCGCCAGCGCACTGCCCACGCCAGAGAGGGAGCGGCCAAAGCCAACACCCGTGGCGCGGATATGCGTGGGGTAAGAGAGTGCCGGGTAGATCATCATCTGTGCGCCTGGGCCGAAACCTTCAGCAAACAGCCACAGACCCAGCATCAGGATGGCGAACACCACGCCAATCGTGGCGCTCGGGTGACCAATCAGCGCCAGCGAGATCAACGCGATAAATTGCAGGGCAAAGCCGGCAATCGCCACATGACGTGACGGGAATTTCCATGCCAGACGCATCCCCAACAGGCCGCCGGTAAAGGCAAACAGCGCATTCAGCCCCAGCGATGCCGAGATGGTTTCGAACACGCCCGCGCCAAGGAACTGCGCCAGAATTGACGGCAGGAAGAAGGCAATCGCGGTGTACTCAAACGAGATACAGATATTCATCACCGCCGTGACAATGGTGCGCTCGCGGTACGGTTTCTGGAACAGCACGCGGAAGCTGACCTTCGGCGGTGCTTTTTTCACTGGCTCTCTTTCATGCGGTTCGGCGGCATGCGCCGTAATGCCATAGGAATCCCGCAGAATACGCGCCGCCCCTTCCAGGTCGCCCTGATTAGCAGCCCACAGCGGGGATTCATTCATAAACTTGCTGCGCACGGCGATGATTAACAGCGCAGGCACGGCACCAAACAGCAGCGATGCGCGCCACAGCCAGCCGGCATGCTCGGCGGGCAGCAGGAAGTAGAGCGCAAAGATAATAAAGAAGCAGGCGGATGAGGCGGCGTACCACATCGGGCACCAGGCCGCCAGTCGGGCGGCTTTGTTGCCTTTACCCGCGAACTTCGAGAACTCAGCCAGATAGGCCATCGCCACCGGCAAGTCGATGCCCACGCCAATGCCCATCAGGAAACGGGCACCGATCAGCACCCAGACGTTCGGCGCTAATCCGGCAGCAATCGCCGAGACCACAAAGAACAGCATATCGGCCATAAAGACCGAGTAGCGGCCATATTTATCGGTCAGCCAGCCACCCAGAAGATTACCCACAATGGTGCCAATCATGATAGATGACGTCACCAGCCCGGTGATCGCCGGAGTTAACCCAAACTCTTTCACCACATCGTCAATGCCGTAGGAGAGCGTAGTCAGATCGTAGGCATCGAGAAAAACGCCGCCCAGGGCCAGAAAGACTATCCAGCGTGCGTAGCTATTTTTACTGGTGCTGGTGTTAATCAGCTGCGCCACATCGCTGACGGATCGAACCGGTGTTGAATGGGATGGCGGTATTGCAATGCCATCGTCAATATTAATTGAACTCATAGTATCCCCAATATTTGTTATTTTATTTGCAGGTTCACCTGTTATTTTTCAGGTGCCACCATGCTTTTATAAAGAGAAAAATCTGTAACAACAAACAAGGAAAAATTATTTGAATGTGCGTCAAATTCATAATGCGACCAAAATAAAACGCTTAAACAGCACAATAAATGAAAATAGCACGATTAGCTTAGCAAGAGGCATGCCAAATTCATTAGAGTACGCGATTATTTTAAAAGGAGAACGATATGAAATGGAACAGAGATAAGGCATTAAAACACTTGAGAAGCCGTGCAAAAGTGGCATCCCAAAATAGTTGTGCCGAATTTACTAAACAGGCAATCGAAGCCGGTGGAATCACTCTGCATCGCACCAATAATGCAAAAAACTTTAGCGCATCATTATCTCGTGCAGGGTTTGCCGAGTTGCCTGCTGACGCTATTGCTCACGCTGGTGATATTGTTGTTATTCAACCACATAATGAAGAAGATCCGGTCGGCCACATGGCCATGTTTGATGGTTCAATCTGGATTTCAGATTTCAGACAGCGCGCAATGTACCCGGACCTCGCCTATCGACAGGCTCAACCTTTATTTACCCTTTACAGAATGCCTTGATGTTAAAAAGCCCGGATTATTCCGGGCTAAAATTTTTTATTTCCCCGAAACCGGCACCAGAACACCCTGCACCAGCGGATCGGTGGTTTCTTTTAACCACTGCTGCACGCGGGGATCGGCAAACGCTTTTTTCAGCTTGATAATATTTTCGTCATTTAAATAAGGCGTACCAATCACCAGCTGTGAGGCAAAGGTCTGTGGCGCAGGCGGGAATAATATGCCTTTATCGCGAGAAACTTTTCCGGCATCAAACTGGGAAACATAACCAATCGCCGCATCCACAGAATTTAATGCCCGTGGCATGGTTAACAGATCCAGCTCCTTAAAATTAAATTTATGCGGATTTTCTTTAATATCTTTTAATTTCGCCGTGCGGGGTTCTACCGCCGGATCAAGCCCAATCAAACCAATACGTTGTAACAGCCACAGCGCCTGCCCCTGATTAGCACCGTCGTTCGGCACCACGATTTCCGCGCCTTCCGGCAGTTCAGCGAGGGTTTTATAGCGTTCAGAATAGATACCAAATGCCCACTGGAACACCGGCAGAGTTGAAGTCAGTTCGAACTTGTTGGCATCCACCACCTGCTTCAGCCACCACTGATGCTGATAGATGGTTGCCGCATACTGCCCTTCCGCAACGGCACGGTCAGCCTGCACCGGGTCCTGCAACCCGACCGCTTCCAGCTTGATGCCATAATCCGGCGCAATACTCTGTGCGACATAGTCGATCAAGCGCTGCTCCCCGGCCATCGCCGGTTCAAAATGCACTTTCAGCGTGGTGCCAAAGGTCACGCTGTGTCGCTGCTGCGCGGTGAAGTACCAGCCCAGGCCAGCGATCAGCACAATGGCAATAACAGCGACCAGCCACGGCCAGGTTTTCTTCTTTTTCAGTTCAAATTTCTGCTGCGTCATGATGAGTGTGTACCCTGTGAGTGTTGAAGTGCGGCAACCAGGCGGTCGCCAATAAACTGAATCAGTTGGATGGTCACAATCAGCACCACAATGGTGGCGATCATGATGTGATGATCAAAACGCTGGTAGCCATACACCACCGCCAGATAGCCGATGCCCCCGGCACCAATGGTGCCCGCAATGGCCGAGTATTCGATCATTGAGATCACGTTCAGGGTGATAGCGGCCACGATAGCGGGCAGCGCTTCACTGAGCTGCGCCCCGGTGATCACCTGCCAGCGCGAACCACCGGACACCAGCCCGACCGCCGTCACTTCCGGCGGCAGTTCACGCAGCGCGTTCTCCACCAGGCGGGCGAAAAACGGCGTTCCGGCAACAATCATCGGGATCACCGCCGCCGGAATACCGATGGTGGTGCCGGTCAGCCAGAAGGTGAACGGAATAATCGCCGCCATCAGCACCAGAAACGGCAATGAACGACCGATATTCACCAGCCAGCTCAGGCTGCGGTTCAGCCCCGGCTGCGGGAATAATCCGGCGCGTGAAGTGTTAAACAGCACCACACCCAGCGTTCCGCCGAGAGTCACCACAAACAGCATCACAATGCCGACCATCAGCCAGGTTTCACCGTAGGCAGGCAGCATCAGCTCATGGATCTGGTTCCAGGGGGTATCCTGGCTGGTGACGTCAACGGGTTTCATCCGGCCTCCTGTAAGCGCGGGTGCGCCTCGATGATTTGTGCCTTCATACCCAGCTGCGCCAGGGCAGCAATCAGCGCTTCAGGTGACAGCGGGCGCTGGTTAAAACGCACCGCAATCTGCATCCGCCCGGCGAGCTGCCCCGCCACCTCTTCCACATGCGCCGCCAGCAGATCAACCTGGACGTTGTGCTGCACGCTGAGCCGACTGATCCAGTCCGTTGCCAGCGGCGGTGCGCAGGTCAGGCGCAGCAACAGGTCGCCGCTGGCGGTCACCGGACGCAGCGGGAACAGCTGCGCGGCCAGCGCCGAATCAGGGGTACTGAGCAACTGCTGTAAGGGTCCCTGCTGCACCAGTTGACCGTCGCGGATTTCCGCCACGGCATCGGCGGTGCTGCGCACCACGTCCATCTCGTGAGTAATTAAGATGATCGACAAGCCAAACTGCTGACGCAGCTGTTTCAGCAACAGCAGGATGGCATCGGTCGCCTGCGGGTCCAGCCCGGAGGTGGCTTCATCGGCGAGCAGCACGGAGGGTTTCAGCGCCAGGGCGCGGGCAATTCCGACGCGCTGACGCTGACCGCCGGAGAGCTGCGCCGGGTAGTATTCTGCTTTGTCCGACAGCCCGACGCTGTCCAGCAGCTGACCCACATGGCGTTTAATGTCACCTGGCACCACGCCCAGCCACTCCAGCGGCAGCGCGACATTTTCCCAGGCGGTTTTGCGTTGCAGCAGCGCGGAGGACTGAAACACGGTGCCAATGGCCCGCCGTTCGCGCCGCAGCGCGGCACCGGACAGGCGTGAGAGATCTTCGCCGTTAACCCGAATGCTGCCGGAACTCGGGCGCTCCAGCAGGCTGATGCACTTTGCCAGCGTCGACTTTCCGGCCCCGCTCGGGCCAACCACGGCCGTGATCGACGCGGCGGGCACCGTCAGTGAAATGCCTTTCAGCACCTCGACCGTGCGGCCACCGGCGGCGGTGTAATGTTTACGCAGGCCGTCAATTTCAATCATGGCGTGACCTCATCTTCTGCGACGGCAGCAGGCTGTGATGCACGGCGGTAACCTGCGCCCGGATGCGGCTCGGCCAGACGCGCGCCCTGGTTGAACAACTTTTCGCGCAGAGTACCAGGCTGGTACTCTTTCTTGTAGACGCCACGTTTTTGCAGTTCCGGGATCAGGTGTTCCACCACATCGCTGAAGGTTTCGTGGGTCACCGCATAGGCGAGGTTAAATCCATCAACGTCCGTTTCTTCCACCCAGCTTTGCAGCTCATCGGCCACGGTTTGCGCACTGCCGACCAGCAGCGGGCCAAAGCCACCAATCCCTACCCAGTCGGCCAGCGCCTGCACCGTCCACTGGCGATCAGGATCGGCAGTGGAGAAGGTTTCCACGGCTGACTGGATCGCATTGGTGTGCAGGTGTTTGAGCACCTGATCGGGCTGATACTGGCCAAAGTCGATGCCCGTCCAGCCGGAGATCAGCGCCAGCGCGCCCTCGTAACTGACGTAGCTTTTGTACTCCTGCCATTTGGCCTGGGCCGCCTGGTCTGTTTCATCGACGATCACCGTTTGCAGGTTGAATATCAGGATGCTGCGCGGGTCGCGTCCCGCTTCTGTTGCACGGCGGCGAATATCGGCCACGGTTTTCTTCAGCAGCACTTTGGAGGGGGCGGCAACAAAAACGCATTCGGCATGTTCCGCAGCAAACTGCTTGCCACGGCTGGAGGCTCCGGCCTGATAGAGCACAGGCGTGCGCTGCGGCGAGGGTTCGCACAGGTGGATGCCCGGCACCTGGAAAAAGGTGCCCTCGTGGTTAATCGGATGGATTTTGCTCGGGTCGCTAAAGATGCGGCGCTCACGATCGCGCAGGATCGCCCCCTCTTCCCAGCTCCCTTCCAGCAGCTTGTAGATCACCTGAAGATATTCGTCGGCGTAGTCATAGCGGGCATCGTGATCGGTCTGCGACTGATGGCCGATATTGCGTGCGCCGCTCTCCAGATAGGAGGTGACGATATTCCAGCCGATACGCCCTTTGGTCAGGTGATCCAGGGTCGAGATACGACGGGCAAACGGATACGGATGTTCAAACGACAGCGAGGCGGTGAGGCCAAAGCCAAGATGCTCGGTGACCAGCGCCATCGGGGTGATCACCGCCAGCGGATCGTTCACCGGCACCTGGGTGGCATGACGAATCGCGGCTTCGTTACCGCCGTTCAGCACGTCGTAAACCCCCAGCACATCGGCAATAAACAGCCCATCGAACTTGCCGCGTTCCAGCAGACGCGCCAGATCGGTCCAGTAGCTTAAATCTTTGTACTGCCAAGAGCGGTCACGCGGATGTGCCCACAGGCCCGGTGACTGGTGACCGACGCAGTTCATATCAAAGGCGTTCAGGCGAATTTCACGTTGTTGAGACATATGATCTCCAGATTCCAGACAGCCGGGTACGACCCAACTGTTACAGGTGGTTTTTATTAGGATGATTTATTCGGTGAGTTAACGCGTCAGGCGGGACATCGCTCCAGCAACTGCCTGGCAACGCTCTCCGCATGCTCCGCCACCTGCGGCAATCCCATCAGCTCACCAAAGTGAGCGCGGGCGGCCGGGCCGGCGACCCAGAGATGGGGGTTGGCGGTGCCGTCATGGCGCACTGTTTGCGAACGGGCATTGATGAGAATGCCGAGCGCCAGCGGATCGGCCTGCACCATCCCTGCTGAGGCCAGCTGGTGCAGCAGCGCATCGCTTTGCAACAGGCCGCCGTGCGCGGGTCCGGTGGTGATAATCAGCCGATCCACGTTCAGGTGCTGCGCTTCACCACTGCGCGGTTGCAGGCGCAGTGCGATTTCTGCACCTGCCGCCGCGACGCCTGCCAGACGCGCAGCCTGCACCGTTAACTGGCCGCTCTGCTGCTGCTGCGCCAGTACCGCGCTGACCTGCGGCGCAATGCGATAACGATGCACATCCCACCACGGGCGCAGATGGCGCAGGAACCGGCGTTGTTCATTGAGCGACAGCTGCTGCCACAGGCGCTGCCCGTTAAGGCGAATATCGTCGAGCACCAGCTGCCAGGGCAGTTGCTGCCCGGCGGCATCGGCCACTTCCTGGCGAATACGTTGCAGCCAGGCGCGCGCTGAGGCGTGCTGCGGCTGCTGGTAATCCAGAGGACGCGGTTCGAACTGGCCGCTGAGATTCGGGCGCGGCAGCAGGCCCCGCCGTGAAAATGCCATAATCGACCCGCGATGCCCGTGACGGTGTAACGTTGCCACCACGTCCGACATGCTCAGACCGCTGCCCATAATCGCCACCCGCTCATCGGGGGCAATCGCGGCCAGTGCATCATGACGCCACGGATCGGCAATCAGCCCCGGATGCCCTTCCAGCGCCAGTGCCACCGCACGCGGCAGGGCCGGAGGGGGATGGCTGATCGCCAGTACCACGTCATCGGCCTGAAGCGTCTTACCCAGTGCGGTGCGCAGCATTCCCTGCTCCAGCGCTATCGCCCGGTCACAGAGATGATGCAATCTGACCGGGGAGTGCAGCTGTGCGCGGGCAAACTGTTCGGCGATATAGGCGCCAAACTGGCCGCGCTGCGGATAGACTTTGCCGTCGTGCCAGCGTGCGCCCGGGTCCGCCAGGTAAGCCGGTGACGCGCGGAACCAGCGATCAAAATCCCCCTGTTCCGCCGCCGAGAGCTGCATGCGCTCAGCGGGGACATTGATGCGGTGCGAGGGATCGCGGGTGCCATAGGCCACACCGCGCGCCAGCTGTGAACGCGGCTCAATCACCGTTACCGTCAGACCGGCGTCACCGAGTCGTGCCAGATGGATGGCCACGGCGGTGCCGGTAAAACCGCCGCCGACGATAACGATATGACGCTCAGTCATGATTCAACCCCGCCGTTCAGATAAGTTGATAGTCAGCATAGGCCCTTCAGCTGGCGCTGCTGTTTTTCGCCGGACGGCGGTCGCCGCCGATGGTTTCGCCAAACGGCCCGGTATTCACGGTACGCTGGCGTGTTTCGGCATTCGAGGCCAGCGGCAGCAGCGGCATCACCAGTTCGGCAAAACGGTGGGCTTCTTCCAGGTGCGGATAACCCGACAGAATAAAGTTTTCAATGCCCAGCGCCTGATATTCGCGAATACGATCCGCCACCTGCTGCGGGCTACCCACCAGCGCGGTGCCTGCTCCGCCACGCACCAGGCCAACGCCTGCCCACAGGTTCGGACCAATCACTAAGTCTTCACGCGAACCGCTGTGCAGCGCGCTCATGCGCGCCTGGCCGGTGGAGTCCATACGGGAGAAAATCTTCTGCGCGGCGGCGATGATGTCATCATCCAGATGGGAGATCAGACGGTCAGCGGCTGCCCATGCCTCTTCCTCCGTTTCCCGCACGATAACGTGCAGACGGATGCCGTAGCTCAACGTGCGGCCGCGCTCTTCTGCACGCTGACGCACCACGGCCAGCTTTTCCGCGACCTGCGCCACCGGTTCACCCCAGGTGAGGTAGGTATCGATCTGGCTGGCGGCGACATCAATGGCTTCATCGGAAGATCCACCGAAGTAGAGCGGCGGGCCATTTTCCTGTACTGGCGGGAAGAGGATCTCCGAACCTTCCACGCGGATATGGTCGCCGTGGAAATCGACTTTTTCCCCCTTCAGCAGGCGTGAATACACTTCAAGGAATTCACGCGTGACCTGGTAGCGGTCCGCATGGCTGAGGAAAATACCGTCGCCTTTGTTCTCAACCGGGTCGCCCCCGGTCACCACATTGATCAGCAGCCGCCCTTCGGACAGGCGGTCCAGCGTGGCGGCCATACGGGCGGCAAGGCTGGGCGGTTGCAGGCCGGGACGCACGGCCACCAGGTAGCGCAGTCGTTTGGTGATCGGTGCCAGCGCAGCTGCGACCAGCCAGGCGTCTTCACAGCTTTTCCCGGTCGGGATCAGCACACCGTAATAGCCGAGGTTATCGGCGGCCAGCGCCACCTGTTGCAGATACGGCAGATCGACGGGACGCCCGCCTTCGGTGGTGCCAAGGTAGCGGCCATCTCCGTGGGTCGGGAGAAACCAGAATACGTTGATATTGTCCTGCGCTGACTCGCTCATTATCTGCTTCCTATATAACTATATCTGAATTTATTCGATACAAAGTTACGCTTTGGTTATAAAACCATTAGCAGGAAGTGTGCCAACTGTTACTGCTGTAAAATCCCTTATTTATCATCATATTGCTTTTCGCTGTTATCGGCTTTTCCTGCTGCAAATGCAGCAGCCGCTGACCGATTGCTGTTGCATTTGCAGCAATCCTGCCGTTTCCGCTCTCGCCCCGGATGACGCGCCAGGATACTCTTTCCCTCCCATCTCTTGCCCAGGAATACCGCATGTCGCACCCCGGCCCGTTACTGATCGACCCCGCGTCTATTGCGTTTCAAAGCGTACTGGATCGGCTGGCACCGACTGACGCCACGGTGCTGATTGTCGGAGAAACCGGCACCGGCAAAGAAGTGGTGGCGCGCTATCTGCATCATCACAGCCTGCGTCAGTCGCAGCCATTTGTGGCTGTCAACTGCGGGGCGCTGACCGAGAGCCTGGCGGAGTCGGAACTGTTCGGCCACGAGAAAGGCGCCTTTACCGGGGCGGCCGAACGTCATCAGGGCTGGTTTGAAGCGGCCGAGGGCGGCACGCTGTTGCTGGATGAAATTGGGGAGCTGAGCCTGCCGTTGCAGGTCAAGCTGCTGCGTGTATTGCAGGAGCGGGAGGTGACGCGCGTCGGTTCACGCCGTCCGGTGAAGGTCAATGTGCGGGTGATTGCCGCCACCCACGTTGATCTCGCCCATGCTATTCGCGAACGCCGTTTTCGTGAAGATCTGTTTTATCGCCTTAATGTGGCCGCCGTGACCCTGCCACCGCTGCGCCAGCGACGCGAAGATATCCCGCTGCTGGCCGATCACTTTCTCACGCTGTATGCGCGCCGCCTGGGGCGTCCGCAGCTGCGGCTCAGCGAAGAGAGCATCGCCACGTTGATGGATTATGCCTGGCCGGGCAATGTCCGTGAGCTGGAAAATACCCTGCACAACGCCGTTCTGCTGAGTAAAGAGTCGCTGATCTTGCCGCATCAGCTGCGGCTGAACACCGAAATTTTCGATCCCCAGCCGGTCAGCGAACAGGCGCTGGATACGTTTCTGCGTCAGCAGTTGCAGGGCGACGGCGGGCCGCTGTATCAGCGGGTGCTGGATGCGCTGGTGCGCAATGCGTTTGAACTGAGCGGCGAAAATCAACTGCAGGCCGCCGCACTGCTGGGGATCAGCCGCAATACCCTGCGTACTCACTTAGGCCATCTTGGGCTGATTAAAGCCCGGCGCAGCCTGGTCAACACCGATCGACGTGATGCTTCGCGCCCGAACGCTCAGGATCGTGAACTGCGCATCGGCTATCAGAAATTTGGCAATCTCGGCATCCTGAAAGCGCGCCAGAGTCTTGAAGCCGAGTTTACCCATCGGGGGATCAGCGTGCTGTGGAGTGAGTTTCCCGCCGGGCCGCAGCTGCTCCATGCACTGGACAATCGCGAAATCGATTTTGGCACCACCGGTGAAGTGCCGCCGGTTTTCGCCCAGGCAGGCAACAGCCCGCTGCTGTACGTGGCCTGGGAACCCGCCGCACCGCAGAGTGTCGCCCTGCTTGTGACGCAGGACAGCCCGATCCAGACGATGACGGATTTGCGCGGTAAGCGTATTGCGGTGAATAAAGGCTCTAATGTGCATTACCTGCTGGTGCAGATGCTGGATGAAGCCGGTATGACGCTGAATGATGTGCGCGTGCTGTACGCGCCGCCCAAATATCCCCTGACGCCCAGCGATCATCATGCTGTTGATGCCTGGATGATGTGGGACCCGCTGCTGAGCGATGCGGAACTGAGCGGCCAGCTGCGCGTGATTGCCGATGGGCGTGGGCGGGTAAACAACCATCAGTTCTATCTGGCGCACCGTGATTTTGCTGCGCATTCCGCGGATTTGTTACATCAATTGCTGGCGGCATTGGTCCAGACCGGCAGTTACATTGATGCTCATCGTCATGAATCCGCCGCCCTGCTCTCTGCTGAACTTGGCCTCTCCCCGCAGGCGTTGTCACTGGCTTTACAGCGCCGAAGCCATCAAACCCGCCGTATGGATTTGTCGGTAATCCGCGCCCAACAGGCGATTGCTGACCGTTTTTTTGCGCTGGGATTACTGCCAAAAGCGGTGAATGTGCGTGATGCCGTGTGGCGTGAGTCAGGCCAATGATAAGCACAGCTTACTCGTTACCCTGTTTGTCTGAATAATTTAACCTTTATGATAATGTTTCCAATGGTAACCGTCAGTATTGCGTAAGGTTATCGTTATAAATCAGAAAGATAATAAGATTTATTTCGACGAGAAAACATCAAATAAACTGATAAATAAGTCAGGCAAGGCTAATGAGTTTTTTCCAGCACCCTGCGAGTTAATCCTAAATACCCTCCTGACAATAGTTTACCTTTGGAATTTAGCGCTCTGGTGGAGTAAGGTTTATTTGCCGCAGCCTGTCAGATCGCTATTTTCCGAGATGATATACGGTTGCGTAATAACACCAGGGAATCTCTTCCCCATAGCAGACTTATAAAACCGGCTGTTATTAGCCATCTTTTGCCTTAATTTTATTTAAGAACATTTGATTTTACATCCTTGCTATTAATTGATTTCTGGAAACTCAAAAACCCGAGGGAGATTGTCGGTGAAAATGAATATCCTGTCGATTACTTATCTACGGGCCATTGCCTGTATGCTGGTGGTCGTTTGTCATGCTGAAAGTTTTTCTGCCAAATTGAGTCCGGCTTATTTTTCCGGGCTGTTTGGTTACGGCGGCGCCGTGGGCAAACTCGGCGTATACCTGTTCTTTATGATCAGCGGTTACCTGATGGCCTGCGTACACTGGGAGGACTTTGGTCAGGGTAAGATGGGGCTGTTTGTCAAAAAACGCCTGGTGCGTATTTTGCCAATGTACTATCTGTTTACCCTGCTGACGATTGTGGCCTGGGTGATCAATCCGGGTTGGTTCCCGTCGACGATATTAACACCACTGGATGATATTCTGTCCCTGCTGTTTATTCCATCCGTGTATATTAAAGAGCTGGATACACTGACACCGGTATTATCTGTGGGCTGGACGCTATGTTATGAAATGCTGTTCTATCTGGTGTTTGCCATAGGTATGTTGTTCAATCGGCGCAGCGGAATGTGGTTTATCTTTATCACTATTATTGCCTTAATTGCCTTTGGTTCTTTAGGCGATTCCCAGCGGCCTTATTTCCAGTTCTATACCAATGGAATCATGCTCTATTTCCTCAGTGGGATTGTCTGCTTTATGCTGCAAAAACGTTTCAGTCAGCGTTATGCCCATAATGCATTATCCCTTGTCGTGATTATTGCCTTGCTGACGGTATCAACGCTGTGGTTGCAGGGCTATGCGCAATTACTGCTGCTGTCGGTCTGTTTCTTTATGCTCACCGGGCTGGAGTTCGCCTCACAGCATCAGACCCGCTTTACGCACATGGTGACCGGTATTGGCCTGGCTTCTTACTCCATTTATCTTTGTCACCGCCTGTTTATGGGCGCATTGCAGAAGGTGCTGCATGTGCTGATGCCCACCCCCAGTACCGCCACGATGTATCTGGCGATGGTGATCCTCAGTGCGGCGTCTGCCGTTGTCGGTTACCTGATTTACTGGATGATCGAGAAACGCGCCACCATGACCTTCCGCGTTAAAACCAGCTAAAGCAAAAGGGCCGGATTATCCGGCCCTTTCATTGTTTAACGCCCTACCCGGTACTGACTTTTAAACAGTGCCACCGCACTGAAGACCGCCAGTAACATCAGATAATAGCTCGGTGCCAGGCTGGAACCCGTCATGCTAATCAACAGTGTACAAATCAGTGGTGCAAAGCCACCAAACACCGTTACCGCGACGTTGTAGCTGATCGCCATGCCGCTTGCGCGGGTCGACATCGGGAACAGGTCGGCCATCATTGACGGCACGGTAGAGAAGTAGACCGATTTCAGCAAGGCCATCCAGCCCACCAGCAGGATCAAGGTGGTTGGCGTGGTGTTATCCGCCACCATCTTGAAGGCAGGGTAAATGGTCAGCGCCAGCAGGATCAGCGATCCCCACATCAGCGGTACGCGCCCCACTTTCTCCGCCCACAGTCCCATCAGCGGTGTCACCACCGTCAGAATAATCCCGGCCACCAGCGTGGCGGTGAAGGCCGCAGAACCTGGCAGATGCAGCGTTTTTGTCGCATACGTCGGCACATAGTTCAGCATGTAGTTGACGCCCGTCGAGATCACCATCAGCCCCATTGCCAGCAGCAGCAATGTTTTCTGGCGTCCCATCAGGTCCTTCAACGGAGCATGTGATTTAGGCTGGGCAACAAAGCTGGCTGGCTCATGCACATGGCGGCGAATATACAGGCCCACCGGACCAATCAACAGACCAAATGCGAACGGAATGCGCCATCCCCAGTCCTGGATTTGTGCCTCTGTCAGCCAGGCGGTCAGCCCCAGGCCAAATGCCGATGCCATCAGGGTGCTCGCGCCCTGGGTAGCAAACTGCCAGCTTGCAATGAAGGCGCGACGTTCCGGGAAGTGTTCCACCAGGAAAGCCGTGGAGCTACCGAACTCACCACCGGCAGAGAAGCCCTGAATAAGACGCGCCAGCAGGATCATGATCGGTGCCAGCAGGCCAATCGTTTCATAGGACGGCATCACGGTAATCATCAGGCCACCCAGCATCATCAGGGTGATCGACATCAGCAAGGCTTTTTTGCGTCCAACTCTATCCGCGTAAGCTCCGAGCACAATGGCACCCAGCGGACGGATCAGGAACGAGACACCAAAGCTGCCGAAGGTCAGCAGCATCGATACTGACGGGTCCTGCGTCGGGAAGAAAGCATGGGCAATATAGCTGGCAAAAAAGCCGTATACTGCGATATCAAACCACTCCAGCGCATTACCGACGCAGGTGGCAAACAGGGTTTTATACAGGTTCGGTGTCACCGCCTGTTGTTGCTGTACGATGGTGCTCACTGGCCTCCCTCCTGTGCGCGATGCACACGATGACGGGCCAGCAATGTGCTGCCCTGTTCGCCTAAATCCCAGAACAGCCGGGTCATGATTTGTAATCCTTCGCGGGCAATCGACTTCAGCATATGTTCATCCACCGCATGCTGGCCACAGGCCGGATAGGAGTGCGGGATCCACAACGTCGGCAATCCCAGCGCGTGGGCGAAGACGTCATTCGGCAGTGAGCCGCCGAGGTTAGGCAGCAGCGCCGGTTTTTTGCCGCTGGTGCTGGCAATCACCTCCAGCGCCCAGTCCACCAGCGGGTCGCTCGGGTCAAGACGTGTCGCCGGGGAGCCGCGCAGCACCTCCACCGTCACCTGCGGGAAACCGTGCGCATCCAGATGCTTACGCAGATGCGTTGCGATGTTTTTCCAGTCGGTATCCACCACAAAACGCAGCTGACAGACAGCGGTTGCTTTGCCGGGAATGGCATTCATCGGGCGTGCCGGGTTACCGGCGAGGAAGGAGAGCACCTCCAGCGTGTTCCAGCCGTAAAGGCGTTCGGTTGGCGTCAGACCGGCTTCTCCCCAGTTCGGATCAATCTGCGGGCCATTTTCATCACCCACTTCGATGTCGCTGAGGATCGCTTTCACCGCCGCGCTGATGGCGGGCGGTTTCAGTGCCGCTACCTGTAACTGACCGTGCTGATTCACCAGGCAGGCCAGCGCATTCGCCAGCTGGGTGCCGGGGTTGGTCAGCAAGCCGCCCCAGTTGCCTGAGTGGTAGTCGCGGTCGCGGGCCTCAATGCTGAGGCGGAAGTTTACTGCGCCGCGTGAGCCGAGGAACAGCGTCGGGCGCACCGCGTTAAGGCGCGGGCCATCGGAGGCGATAAAGATATCGGCTTTCAGCTGCTCGCCGTGGCGCTGGCACAGCTCCATCAGGCCTGGGGAGCTGATCTCTTCGCCCATTTCGAACAGGAATTTACAGTTAAAGCCCAGCGTGCCACCGCGTGCCGCCGCGACCTGCTCCAGCGCGGCGATATTCACCGAGTGCTGGCCTTTATTATCTGCGCTGCCGCGTCCGTACCAGCGGTCGCCCTCTTCCACCAGTTCCCACGGCGTCAGGCCGCTGCGCCAGTTTTCATCATCACCAAACACCACGTCGCCGTGGCCGTAGCAGAGTACGGTCGGCAGTGCCGGATCTTCAATGCGGGTTGCCAGCAGAAAAGGCCGTAACGGTGCCTGCGGGTTCGCCAGCTGTTCGGTGGTGAATCCCAGTGCCTGCATCGCCGGGGCCATCTCTTCATCGAGATAACGCTGGATCACGTCATCGCGATCCTCACGCTGGCTTTCACTGCGCAGGGCAACGCGGCGAGCCAGCACCTGTTTGAATTTACCACTGTCAAAGTACGCCGTGGCCTGCGCTACCGCCTGTTCACCTGTCATATGTCTGTCCGTTTTTATTGTGTTACTTTTTGTGTTTGCACCCCTGTTTTAAGCTAGAATCGCTCTTTGCCACAATCATCAAATAATCAAGTTAGTGTTGCTTTAAAAGCAACGCTGTTCTGCACGATCAGTGACCATGCACGACAAAGAGGCAGCCCGATGCACAGCAGTGAAATTCGCTATTTTCTTGCGGTCGCCAACAGCGGTTCGCTGAGTGCCGCCAGCCAGCAGCTGTTTGTTGCCGTATCGGCGATCAGCCGCCAGATCCAGCGTCTGGAGGCGCGGGTGGGCGCGCCGCTGTTTGAACGTCATGCGCGGGGCATGGTGCTGAACGATGCCGGGCAGATTTTCGAAAATCATGTGCGCAAGAGCATGATGGATATGGAACATGCCATCGCCGAGATCAAAGGGCTGAAAGCCATTCGCCGCACCGCGCTGCGGGTCGCCTGCACCGACGGTATGGCATTCAGCCTGCTGCCGGTGCTCTTTACGCAGTTTCGTGAGCAACATCCCGGCGTCAGCTTTCATCTGACGGTCGCCAGCGCGCTGGAGGTGGCGGAAATCATGCGGCGTGGAGAATGTGATGTGGCCTTCCAGTTCAGTCTGCACCCGGAACGCGGTGTGGAGGTGGTGGCCGCCTGGCCCGCCCCGGTGTTGCTGGTGATGCAGCAGAGCCATCCGCTGGCGCAACAGCAGGTGCGGCTGAGCGACCTGATGGCGTATCCGCTGGCCTTGCCGGACGCGGGCACCACGGTGCGCCAGCTGTTTGACCTCTCCTGCCGGATGAGCGGGACGTTTGTGGAACCGGCGCTGACCTGCAATAACTTCAGCACGCTGTATCAGTTCCTGTTACAGACACCGACGGCGATCACCATTTGCAGCCAGTTCACGGTGATGTATCAGGCGGTTGAACACGGGCTGGTGCTGAAATCGGTCGGTGCCGAGCAACTCAGCCAGCGTTCGCTACAGGTGCAGACCGCTATTGGCCGTAAACCGGGGACGGCACTGGTGCTGTTTCTGGAGTTTGTGCGGCATGAGTTGAAGCAGAAGGATGAGGCTATCCGGGCGGCGTTTGATTTTTAGGGTCAGATGTAATCCAGGAAGTCAGCCATGACCCGTAGGGGGCGATCATCTTTTCCGATCGCCCCGTAACGCCGGATCTGCACCCTGCTCATCAGCACGGGCGGACCGAAACAGAAGGTCCGCCCCTACGTATCGTTTTTGACGTTGAGGCGGCATTCAGCAGCGCTGCGTCTTATTTCACATCCACCTGATAGAAGATGTGTTTACCAAACGGGTCCACTTCATAACCTGTCACTTCTTTGCGTACTGGTTCGAAAATGGTGGAGTGAGCAATCATCACCGCCGGTGCCTGGTCGTGCATGATCTGCTGCGCCTCACGGTACATCACTACCCGCTTGTCGTGATCCTGCTCGGCACGCGCCGCTGTTATCAGCTTATCAAACGGCGCATAGCACCACTTCGCTGAGTTGGAACCGCCGTTGGCGGAGGTGCAGCTGAACAGCGGGCCGAAGAAGTTATCCGGGTCGCCCGTTGCCGTGGTCCAGCCCATCAGTGCTGCCTGATGTTCGCCGTTTTTCACCCGTGACAGATATTCGCCCCACTCGAAGCTGACGATATTGGCTTTGATGCCAACCTTCGCCCAGTCCGCCTGGATCATCTCTGCCATACGCCGCGCATTCGGGTTATAGGGGCGCTGAACCGGCATTGCCCACAGATCGATCGTCGTCCCCGGAGCAATACCCGCCTCTTTCAGCAGGGCCTTCGCCTGGTCCGGCGCGTAGTCATAATCTTTCAGATCTTTATCCGCGCTCCATACGCCCGGCGGCAGCAGGTTTTTGGCTGCGGTGCCCGTACCCTGGAATACCGCTTCGATAATCGCAGGCTTGTTAATCGCCATGCTGAGTGCCTGGCGCACTTTGACATTGTTCAGCGGGGCTTTTTGCGTATTGAAGGCGAGGAATCCGGTGTTCAGCCCCGCTTTCTGCATCATGGTGATATTCGGGTTCGCCTCAAGACGCTTGAGGTCCGCCGGGTTCGGGAACGGCATCACCTGACACTCGTTTTTCTCCAGCTTGGCGGCACGCACTGCGGCATCCGGCGTGATGGTGAAGATCAGACGGTCCAGCTTCGCCTTGCCCTGCCAGTACTGCGGGAACGCACGGTACAGGATGCGCGAATCTTTCTGGTACTGCGCCAGTTCGAATGGCCCGGTGCCGATGGGTTCACGATCCACTTTTTCCGGCGTGCCCGCTTTCAGCATCGCATCTGCGTATTCGGCGGAGAGGATGGAGGCAAAGTACCAGCCGAGATCGGCGAGGAATGGCGCTTCTGCGTGAGCCAGGGTAAAGCGCACGGTGTGATCGTCAATTTTATCGATGCCTTTCAGCAAGGTGCCGAACTCCAGGCTTTCGAAGTTGGTGTAACTGCCGTTAGAGACCTTGTGATACGGGTTGGCCGGGTCTTTCTGGCGCATAAACGAGAAGATGACATCGTCGGCGTTAAAATCACGCGTCGGCTTGTAGTTTTTGTTGCTCTGAAACTTCACGCCCTTACGCAGATGGAAGGTATAAACCGTGCCGTCCGGGCTGATATCCCAGCTTTCCGCCAGTGAAGGGATCAGCTGGGTGGTACCAGGGGTAAAATCAACCAGTCGGTTATAAATCGGCACCGCGCTGGCATCCACGCTGGTGCCTGAGGTGTACAGCTGCGGGTTAAAGTTTTCTGGCGATCCCTCAGAGCAGAACACCAGCGTTTTGGCCGAAACCGCTGAAGTGACGGTCAGCGCCAGAGCCGCCAGAACCGTGCGTAATACCGCTTTCTTCATCTCCATCCTCGCTTTTTATTTGACATTATCAGGGGGTGGTGCGTAAACCTGTAAATAACCTATTCATGAATAACATGATTTTGCACATTACCGAAATCATACTGCCCGAGACAAATAAGGAAAGCTTATGACTGATTCACTGGCACGTCAGCTCACGCAACGTTTTTACCGCTATCTGGCGGTCACCAGCCAGAGTGACGCCGCGTCCACCGTTCTGCCCAGCACCCCGGAACAACATGATATGGCGCGTCTGCTGGCGGATGAACTGCTTCAGCTGGGGCTGCACAACGTGGTGATTGATGAGTTCGCCACCGTGACCGCCGTGAAACCCGGCAATCGCCCCGGGGCACCGCGCATCGGTTTTATCACGCATATTGATACCGTGGATGTGGGTCTCTCCCCACATATTCACCCACAGACCCTGCGTTACGAGGGTAAAGATCTGTGCCTGAATGCCGAACAGGACATCTGGCTGCGCCAGGCGCAACACCCGGAGATCGCCGCTTATCACGGGCAGGAGATTATTTTCAGCGATGGCACCAGCGTGCTGGGTGCCGACAATAAAGCCGCTGTAACGGTGGTGATGACGCTGATGGAAAACCTGACTGATGCGCAGCCGCACGGCGATATTGTGGTGGCGTTTGTGCCGGATGAAGAGATCGGCCTGCGCGGCGCGAAAGCGCTGGATCTGAAGACGCGCTTTGATGTCGACTTTGCTTATACCATCGACTGCTGCGAGCTGGGAGAAGTGGTGTATGAGAACTTCAATGCCGCCGCCGCGGAGATCATCCTGACCGGCGTGACCGCGCACCCGATGTCGGGCAAAGGCGTGCTGGTTAACCCGCTGCTGATGGCCTGGGACTTTATCGGCCACTTTGATCGCCAGCAGACGCCGGAACATACCGCCGGGCGTGAAGGTTACACCTGGTTTAATGATATGCAGGCCAACGCCAGCGAGACGCGCCTCAAGGCCTCGATTCGTGATTTCGATCTGGCGAGCTTTGAGCAGCGTAAACAGCAGATGCATCAGGTGGCGGAAATCATTCGCCAGGCGTATCCAACGGGTAAAGTGGAGGTGAGTATTTCGGATACCTACAGCAATATCAGTAACGCGATTGGCGCCGATAAGCGCCCTATTGAGCTTATTTTTGCTGCGATGCAGCAGCTGGACATTGAACCGAAGGTGATCCCGATGCGCGGCGGCACCGATGGTGCGGCGTTGTCGGCAAAAGGATTATTAACGCCGAACTTCTTTACCGGCGCGCATAACTTCCATTCGAAGTTTGAGTTTCTGCCCATTCCGTCGTTTGTGAAGTCTTACCTGCTGGCGGAAAAAATCTGCCTGCTGGCGGCGGAGTAATCTTTCCGGGACTGAACGGTAAATACGGCCTTGCGTAGGGGGCGATCATCTTTTTCGATCGCCCCGTGCTGATGATGTGCACCACTGATCAGGTCGGCAATGCTGGCTGAAAAAAAGATCTGTTACCACAAAATAATTTGAGTTAAGTTAACCATTATGTATAGTTTCTGGTGATACATCACCCTCTATAACAAGGATTTTTCAAACAAAGAAGGATATCAAGGATGAGTAAGCGTGAAGATATTTTAGATACATCCAGAATAAGCTCTGAAAACGGCCTCAAATATGGACTTGTTTATTCAGAGGTATTGGGTTGGATTGATATGGGACATGCACAGGGTGATGATATTCGTAGCCTTATGCATTCATTTTCTTCTGGTGAATCAAGCGGTAAACCATATTATCCAGTTCGTTATGAACAAACAATGAGACTTTACAGGTTTGCTACAGGACGTTTTAACGTTTGGCACATAAAAAAAGGCAGGTCGCTCTCTGAACAACGAAGCATCGCTTTAGCTATGATGATGAACACTGCTGTGGCATTCGAAAACTGGCAGTCGATGTCCTTTTTCAGCTGGCATACTGACAGTGGATTCAGTGGCGAAGATCTTATCTCAGATTTATTCGGTTTCTACAGAGCCAATTTCTCCCGTACATATTGGGATGAATTAAAGATTGTTAGTAAAGCTTCAGCGCTGCGCCGATGGGATCATTATGGTCCTATTGGACGGTATAAAAACACTGGCTTTTTACCCCTTCTGTTCCCTGATCCTGTGGAAAAACTCCTCTGTCCAAAACCCTATAAAGGCAGACTACCGAGATTTATGATGCAGGTTATGCCTTATAAATTACACCCCAATGATAACACTGTTATTTTTACCAGTAAAAAAGCGGGTGTCATTAATGCGCTAGGTAAATAACATAATGAAATCATTGAAAAGACCTGTTCTTCTTTTCCTGGTCATTGTTGCCATTTTTATTCTGATCGATTGCAGTATGCAGAAGGTCGCGGAGAATAGAGAGGGATATACGCAGTCAAATTTATGGGCATACTATCTGCATACGGACAAAGATATACGCTCAGCCCCGAGAGACAGTGAATCTTGCTATTTTATCTTTACCGCGCAGGACGGCAGCCAACCTGATGAAAGCAGTATGGTTTGTCGCGATGATACGCATTTAGCGGAGATTAGAAAATATCTCACGTCCCTGGGATACAGCCTTTCATCCTATGACGGAGCGGTGGAAAGGTGGACAAGAAATGATGAGGTTTTACCCTATTTCTCTCTCTCCCTGGATAAGGGAACGCAGACAATGACGCTCAGTAAAGTCAGTTTTATGTAATTTAACAGGCAGCGACTCATTGAATTTTTGCTTAGCGATTGCCTGATATAACCTTGAACGACGTCTTGCCAGGTTACTGGCAAGACGGTCTAACAATAATCATCTTATCGCGATGTTTTTAAAACCCGCCTGTCACCGAATAATAATTACTCCTCATAGACATACACACGCAGACGATGCCCGTCCGGGTCGCAGGCGGTAAAGGTATAACCGAAGTCCAGCGTGGCTGGCGGGTCGAGGATCTCAACGCCCCACTGCTGCCACTGATTGAAGATACTGTCCACCTCATCACGACTCTCGGCGGTAAACACAATCTCCGACTGGCTGGCTCCGGCACTGACCGGTGGCGTCACTCCTGATGTAACCCACAGCCCAAGACGACCGCCAGAAGGCAGGATAAACATCGCAAAGGTGGGTGAAAATTCGATGGCGTCGACGTTCAGTATCCGCTGGTAAAAAGCCGCGCTGTTAGCCGGGCTGGCGACGTACAGAATGGTGAAATCAAGTGCTTTCATTTGGGGTTTCCCGTTTCAGTGATTGGACGGGAACAGACTATGCGATGCGACTGACAGTTTTTGTCAGTAGCCAAACCCCTGAGCCGGAATATTATGGCGTTCCCGCCACGCTTTCATCAGCTGCGTGCGGGCACGCTGATAGCGCTGCGCGGTGACGTGCAGTTGGGTGAAGCGATCCAGACGAAAATGGCGATAATCCTCGCGTGTTTCGCACCAGGCAACGAGCACCTGCGCAGAGTCAAAAAAGCCAATCGCAATCGGCCAGACTCTGCGCCGGGAGCTGACGTCTTTCAGGTCAAGATAGTCGATTTCAATGATGTTCTGCTGGCTGATAGCCTGACGTAATGCGCCGACATCAATGCTGATAGCCAACGCCGCTTTCGCCGGGCCAACCATCAGCGGGGATAACTCCAGCTGCGAACGCAGGTCGGCTGGCAAAACCTCGGCAATCTTACTTAATGCGGAGTGCGCCGCCGCCGCGAGTTCGTTATCGGTTCGGCGCGCGACCCAACGTGACCCCAGTACCAGCGCCGCGATTTCTGCGGTGTTAAACATTAACGGCGGCAGTGTAAACCCCGGTTTTAACACGTAACCCAACCCGGCTTCACCCACGATGTCTGCCCCCTGCTGCTGCAAAGTGGCAATATCGCGGTAAAGCGTGCGCGTACTGACACGTAATTCGCAGGCAAGTTGTTCAGCCGTAATCGGGAAACGGTGGTTACGCAACAGTTGCAGAAGGTCGAGCAGACGTTGAGCACGTGACATAGTGGCTATCGGCGGTTCGGGGATAATGTAAGGAGCGGCCAGCAAAGCTGGCCGCCGGAGTGGCGTAAGGTTATTTCACCGCCACATCAATACCTGGGAAGAACTTCGCGGCCAGTTTGGTGACGGTGCCGTCGTTCTGCACTTTCACAATCGCGGCATCCAGCGCTTCTTTCAGTTTGGCATCGTCTTTACGCAGGCCAAAACCGATACCCACGCCCAGTACCACCTGGTCTTCCACGGCCTTACCGGCAAAGCTAAACTCTTTACCCTGCGGTTTTTCCAGGAAGCCAGACTGCCCGGCAGCCGACATCACCAGCGTGCCATCAAGGCGGCCCGCGACCATGTCATTGTAAACCTGGTTCTGATCCTGGTAAGGCGTCACGGTCACACCCTGTGGCTCCCAGTGTTTTTTGGCGAAGGTTTCCTGCACGGAACCCTGCAACACACCGATGCTTTTGCCTTTCAGGCTGTCAACGGTTGGCAGCAGGCCGGAACCGGTTTTGACAATCAGCATGCTCGGGATGCGGTAAATAGGGTTGGTGAAACCGATGCTTTTCATACGCGCTTCGGTGATGTTCATCGCCGAGTTGATGGCATCAAATTTCTTCGCGGCCAGCGCCGGGATCAGCGCATCAAAACTGCTTTCCACCCAGCTGCATTTGAAATTTCCCACCTGGCAAATCGCTTTGCCCAGTTCGATATCAAACCCTTCCAGCTCGCCTGAGGCGTTGCGGCTTTCAAACGGTGGGTACTGTGACTCCAGACCGTAACGCAGGGTTTCCTGTGCCAGCGCTGACACAGACGTCAGCAACCCTACTGCCACAAACAACGCATTCAGTTTTTTCATTCATTTACCCTCAGAGTGATGCTGTTAGCGAGGCTTGACCTGACAGAGTGCGCGAGCGCCCGCCTGCAAGGTGGCTTCGTCTTTTGCGAAAGAAAGACGGATCAATTTATTGTCGGTTCCATCGGTATAAAACGCCGACAGCGGAATGGTGGCCACGCCGTGATCAACAATCAAACGTTTTACCATTTCACTGTCAGTCTCGTCACTGAAATCTGCATAACTGGCTAACATAAAGAACGATCCGGACGAAGGCAGCAGCGTAAACGGTGAATCTTTCAGCAGCGTGGCCAGCGTATCGCGCTTACGCTGATAAAACTCGCCCAGTCCCAGATAGTTAGCGGGCTGATGCAGATAGTCGGCAAACGCCACCTGCATTGGGGTGTCGGCGGAGAACATCATAAACTGATGCACTTTCACCACTTCATCCATCAGCTCAGCCGGGGCCAGCAGATAGCCGACCCGCCAGCCGGTCACATGGAAGGTTTTACCGAAGGACGAGACAATGACACTACGCTGCGCCAGTTCAGGATGCGTTGCCATTCCGTGGTGTTTACGGCCATCAAACAGAATATGTTCATAGACTTCATCTGACAGCACCACGATATCCGTGTTGCGGGTCAGCGCGGCCAGACGGTCGAGATCGTCAGCGCTGAGCACCTGAGCACTCGGGTTATGCGGGGTATTAATGATGATCATGCGCGTTTTTGGCGTGATCGCAGCAGCAACTTCATCCCAGTTGATGGCGAAATCAGGCACCTGCAATTTCAGGCCGATGGGCGTTGCGCCTTGCAGACGCACAATCGGTGCGTAGCTGTCGAAAGCCGGTTCGAAAAAAATCACTTCATCACCAGGATGAACCAACCCGGCAATCGCCGAGTACAGCCCTTCGCTGGCGCTGGCGGTGATCAGCACTTCGCTGGCGACGTCGTACTTCTGGCCGTACAGCGTTTCGACCTTCGTCGCCAGGACCTCACGCAGCGCGGCCAGGCCGGTCATCGGGGCGTACTGGTTATGACCCTGCTGCATGGCGCGGGTCACACCGTTCACCAACTGAGGATCACACGGGAAGTTAGGCGCGCCCTGCGACAGGTTAATCGCGTTGTACTGCGCAGAGAGCTGGCCGATCACCGAAAAGATAGTGGTACCGACATCGGGTAATTTAGAACGCTGCTGCACCGAAGAGGTGATGGTCATGGAAGCTCCAGGTCAGGACATTAGCCAAACAGGGTGAAATTCGTTAACCCTATTCAACGCGGCGGCACTTGAGGCGACAAGCGAATTGTTGTCATAATAGCCATGACGTTTAATCATAGCTCAGAGAATCCGATGCCTCAGCGCCCGCTGCCATTAAATGCGATCCATGCTTTTATTGTTACCGCCCGTCATCTCAATCTGACGCGTGCCGCCAGCGAACTCTGTATTACTCAGGGTGCCGTGAGCCGTAAAATTGCCGCGCTGGAAGCCTGGCTGGGTTTTGCGCTGTTCGATCGTCATGCACGCGGTTTGAATCTCACCCCGCAGGGCGCCAGCCTGCTGCCTGCACTGCAAACTGGTTATCAGCAGATGCATGATGCAGCGCAGCAGGCCAGCAGACAGAATGCGGTGATCCGCCTGAAAGCCCCGACCTGCGCGATGCGCTGGCTGGTGCCGAAACTGGTGGCGCTGGAAAAAGCACGCCCGGAGCTGCACGTATCTCTAACCACTACCGTCGATCACAGCAGCCAGCTGGATAATTTTGATGCAGCGATTCTGTATGGCAGCAGCCCGCGTAACAGCGTATTGCTGTTTGAAGAGGCGCTGACGCCGGTGATGGCCGCGTCGCTGTTGCCCGAAGGAAATGTCGCACCCTCGCTGGCAGAGATGACTTTTTTGCATCCCACCACCGACAATCGCGACTGGCAGCTGTGGTTACAGGCACAGCAACAGCCGCTGGCAATGAAACGGAATCAGCATTTTTCGACGATGGATCTGGCGATCAGCGCCGCGATTCAGGGATTTGGGGTAACCGTGGCAGATGTGACGTTGATAGCGGAAGATCTGGCGATGCGGCGCCTGGTCGCGCCGTTTGCGGGCAGTGTGAAAACGGGCGCGGTCTACAGTCTGATCCGTCGCCCGCCGTCAGTATCGCCACCGCTGCTGGATGAGCTGGTGGCGTGGCTATGTGAACAGCCTTAGAAAGCAACCCAGTCGTCAGCGGAGGCTGCGCTGTTTTTTGGCGCACCCAGGGTTTTCAGCGGGCTTTTCAGTGCAGCAGGTGCCGCAGCCGACCGGCCTGGCTCGCTGTTGGCGGAAAGGCGGAACTTGGCCACCGACAGTGTCAGTTCTTCCGTCTGACGCTCCAGTGCGCTGGCCGCCGCAGATACCTCTTCCACCAGCGAGGCGTTCTGCTGGGTCACGCTGTCCATTTCTGAAATCGCGGTGCCCACCTGAGAAATGCCTTTGCTCTGCTCTTCGGAAGCCGATGCAATCTGCTTCATGATTTCCGTCACTTCCGCAACCGAGGTCAGGATGTCGTCCATCGTGCTTCCGGCCTCACCGACCAGTTTCGAACCGATATCGACGCGGGAAACAGAATCCGCAATCAGCGTTTCGATCTCTTTCGCTGCACCGGCGCTGCGCTGTGCAAGGTTACGCACTTCGCTGGCCACTACGGCAAAACCACGCCCCTGCTCACCGGCACGGGCGGCTTCAACCGCGGCGTTCAGTGCGAGGATATTGGTCTGGAAGGCGATGCTGTTAATCACCGTGGTGATTTCGGCAATTTTCTTCGAGCTGCCAGCAATGCCCTGCATGGTGTTAACCACTTCATTCACCAGCTTGCCGCCTTTGCTGGCCGTCACGGAGGCGGTGTCTGCCAGCGAGCTGGCCTGACGCGCGTTGTCGGCGTTGAATTTCACCGTGGCGGTCAGTTGTTCCATGCTGGCTGCCGTCTGCTCCAGCGCCGAGGCTTGCTCTTCAGTACGTGAAGAGAGGTCGTTGTTGCCGGAGGAGATTTCTGCCGCTCCGCGATGAATATTTTCCGTACCGCTGCGAATGGAGCTGACGGCTTCACGCAGGCTGTCCTGCATCGCCCGCAGCAGTGGCACCAGTTTACCGACACAGTTACGGCCAAAGTCGTTAACCGGCTGGGTCAGATCCCCTTCAGCAATCACGCGGAAGTGCTCGCGGATAGTGTCGAGCGGACGCACCAGCATCACCACCAGATAGCGGTCGGTAAAGAGCAAAATAATCAACCCTGCAATGACAGCCAGTACCAGCACGGTTTTAGTGATGCTGGTCAGATGGTCGACGTTGACACGAGTGTCATCCAGTTTATCCGCTGCCGCCGCGTTGAATTTCTCCATGCTGGCACCAAAATCACGGCTCAGGGCGGGTGTAATGCTGGCCGCATGGTGGCGGTAGTCATCAGGTGAACCCTGCTGTGCCAGACGCACCTGCGGGGTAACACCGTCATCCAGCAGCTTCTGCCAGCTGGCAATAGCGCCTGCGGCGTACTGCTCATCCAGCGGGCCAGGCGACTGCTGTTTAAAATCAGCCAGCAGCGTGGTCATGTTATCCAGCGCTTTTTGTACCGAAGCCATGTCTTCCGGCTTTTTGGAATCTATCGCGCGCGTTAAACGGGTGATGACGCGGAAATACTGATCGTTACCTTTACTTAAGGTGTTCATCTGACTGACCAAATGGCGATCGACAGCATTACCTTCACTTAACTGATTAAGTGAATAGACGCTGTACATTCCCACAGCGCCCCAAAGCAGGGAGAAAAAACCCAAAATCCACAGCAAAACTGCGCGGATTGTATAATTTTTTAATAATTTCATAGTGACTCCGTGACCTGGTGATACCGATTAAAAGTGTTGTTATCAAGGGGCTATCAGGAAAGGTTATCGGCACGGAGACTTTAAAAAATTAAGAAATTAACACGATTTATATTGCTGCGTTTTATCCCTTATATTCTCCAGGGTAAAACATAAACTATTGCTATCACGCAGTTTTATGGTGATTTAGGCCATTAAAAACACAGCAGAAAATATTAAGTATTCTGCCAGAGAAACGTTTTTATTGGTGTTTAAGATGGACAAAAACGCGCATCAGCAAACGAAACACCTGCATTCTGCGCCGCATAAAGCGTTTTTCAGGGGCAATACAGGCCAGGCCGTGACGACCAAAGCGCAGCGTGACGTCGCGCCAGGGATGCCAGGCGGGCCAGTCAGTTTCTCCGTTTATCTGATGTGAGAACGCACTCGCATCGCGGGCAAAACGTAACCAGTATTCGCTGACGCGCCGCGAAAAATCATGGTCCCCCTCTGTAAAAGGACGTGCGGGATCAGCGGGATCTAACTGCCCCAGCGTGTTAAGAACGTACGGAATTTCATTGCCATGCCAGGTGCCGTGAGGATAGAGATCATGGGCATTTTCAGAGACATAATCAAAATAGTAGCGCCAGCCCGGCATCCCTGCGCGGTGCTGTGCCAGCGCCACAATGTAGCCTGGCGTGGTAAAGGTCATATCACGCGCCACCTGCCTGCCGAGCTCGTCATCGTCCCAGACGTCCGGGTACAACAGTTTGATCAGCTTTAACGCCAGCGGATGTTTGCGGCGCATATCCGCAATGACCTTCGCGGCATCCACGCCAAAATAGGCCAGTACGCTGGCTTCATCACTGTTGCTGCCAATCATCAGCGGCAGTCGCTGCTGTTGGGCGGCAGCAAACACACTGAGCATCGGCTGTGGCAGCACGCGATCGCCGTGGATCGCCACCGGACCGATACCCAGCGCACGATCCAGCGGCCAGAATGATTCAGCAGGTAAGGCCCGCAGCTGTTCCGCGCTGGCATGCGGCAGATTAAAGTGGCGAGCCAGCGCTTCCCCTTTTTTCAGTGCCTCGGCGCGTGATACATCTGGCACGCCGTAGGCGCTCTGGACAATGCCTTTATGGAATAATCCCCGGGCCAGCGGTGAAGCATAGAGTGCCAGGACGCTGCGGGCACCGGAGGATTCTCCCATCAGCGTGACGTTTTTTGGGTTCCCGCCAAAAGCACGGATATTGCGCTGTACCCATTGCAGGGCGGCAATCTGATCAAGTAAGGCGAAGTTATTAACCACTTCACCGTCGGCATATTCGCTGTCCAGCGCCGGATGGGCAAAAAAGCCCAGTTGGCCAAGACGGTAGTTGATGGTCACGATCACCGCACCACGTTGCGCCAGCGGCGTACCAAGATACGGCGTTAACCCACCGGAGCCAACGGCGTAGCCGCCACCGTGGATCCACACCATCACCGGTAGCAGTGTGGCCGGGGAGACCTCCGGCGTCCAGACGTTGAGATACAGACAGTCTTCGTGAAAACGTCCGGGATCGCCACCGCCAACGGCCAGACAATACTCCCGACTTTGCCAGCTGGCCGCTCCCCAGGCCGTAGCGTCTTTATCTCCCTGCCAGGCCGTCACCGGCTTCGGTGCTTTCCAGCGCAGTTCGCCCACCGGCGGTGCCGCGTAAGGGATCCCTTTGAAGACGAAAACCCCCTCTTCCACACTCCCGCACAGGCTGCCTTCCGCCGTCATAATCCGTAATGATCGTTCGTTTCTCATAGATCCTTCCGCATCATCTCTGAGTTAATTATTTACAGACGGGGGGCGAAAGTCCATCACGGCTTCTGATTTGCAGATTATGCTGATATGACGCGTGTTCTCCTCAGTGCGATGATCGCCAGACCGCTTCATGCACACGGCATCCCCGGTTTTGTGGCTTATGGCGCTTATCTTGGTGAAGTCGTGGCCCCATTGATGATCATCATTGGCCTGATGACGCGTCCGGCGGCGTTTGTGATTGCCGTGAATCTGGCGGTGGCAACGCTGCTGGTGAAAACAGGCGCGATATGGGATCGCAGCGGCGTGGGTGCCTGGGCACTGGAGGGAGAATCACTCTATTTCTTTGGCGCGCTGGCCGTGATGTTTCTGGGTGCAGGTCGGTTTACGATGGTCAGTAATAGTCAGTTGCAGTAGGTTTTATCGGGCCGACCAGAAAAAAGTCGGCCCCTGATCCAGAAAAGCCGTTCGATTTATGCCTCGCGCTGGTAACCATAGCGATATTTCGCTACCAGCATCAGGGTGGTCAGCACCGCAGGGATCGCCAGGAAAGAGAAAACATCCGTGATATTCCAGCCGAGCGACAACATCTGCGCACCCGCGAACGCACTGAGGATAGCGCCGATACGCCCCACGCCGTGCATCCAGCTGGAACCGGTGGCACGGGCATGTGTTGGGTAATAACTGGCTGACAGCGCGTTCATACCGGTATTGGCCCCGTTGAGGCAAAAACCGCTGCAAAAGGCCACCGAGCCGAGCACCCAGACATCCGCTGGCGCATAGCCAATGCAGACCGTGGCAATGGAGCCGGTGAAATAGATCGCCGCCAGCGCCAGGTTGGCATTAAAGCGATCCATCATCCAGCCCGCAAACAGTGAGCCTACGGTACCGCCCGCCTGGTACATCGCGGTGACCAGCGCCGCCTGTGTCACCGTCATACCGACATCTTTCACCAGCGACGGCAGCCACGAGCCTATCAGGTAGACCAGGAACAGCCCCATAAAGTAGCTGCCCCACAGCATCATGCTGCCGAAGAGGTAACGGCGCGACAGCACAACTTTTACCGCGCCTTCACTGGCTGCCGCTTCACTGCGCGTGAAGATGCACTCTTCACCTACGCAGCCTGGATGCATCTTCTCGACGATTTGCCGGATCTGCGCCGCCGGGGCGTTACGGGCGATCATAAAACGCACGGACTCCGGCAGCCAGCGTAGTAATAGCGGCACAAGCAGCAGCGGCAGGATGCCCCCCATCACCAGCACCGCATGCCAGCCGAAGTTGGGGATTAACCATGAGGCGGCAAATCCTCCGCTGGCTGCACCAAAGGTAAACCCGCAGAACACCACGGTGATGAGAAAGGCTCGTTTACGTTCGGGGGAGTATTCCGCCACCAGCGTACCGACATTCGGCATGGCAGCGCCCAGCCCAAGCCCCGTGAGAAAGCGGAACAACATGATCTGGTCAAGGTTTTGCGAAAATGCGGTGGCCAGCGTCCATAAGCCAAAGAAGAACACGCTGCTAATGATGATTACCCGACGGCCAAACCGATCGGCCAGCGGCCCGGCAAACATAGCCCCCAGCGCCAGCCCGATCAGCGCGGCACTGATGACGGCACCTAACTGATGGTTAGTCACTCCCCATGCGCTTTTCAACGCCGGGGCGATGAAACCCATCAGGGCAATATCCATACCATCCATTGCCACAACGGCAAAACTCAGGGCGATGATGCGTTTTTGATAACGACTCAACGACCCCTGATTAATCAACGTACGGATATCGATCGCTGCGGTACTGTCCACTTCGCGCTCCATAACAGGCCAGTGTTCACCCTGCCCGAATGACAACGTCGCAGAGGTTTGTAGAAAAAGTGCCGGCTATCATAACGGATTGTTATGGAATTCTCCTGGGAAAATATGTCGGTTTTATTCTGAAATGCGACGGAGATGATCTCAATGCGCTATTAGGATATTCACTGACTTTTTCAAAGGATTAATAATCTCTGCCATACCCATTCGCTCTGTAGTCATACCAGAAGTAATGGATAACGTCGGAAACGCAGCAAATGTTAATCAAATTTTGCAATAAGGTTAACAAAACACTCATAGAAAACTTGCCAGTGTATCCGGGCCGTTATTATTCTGCCTGATGGACAAAAAATATCAGTTTAATCAGCGTATTCGTCTGCGCCATTTACATACCTTTGTCGCCGTTGCACAGCAAGGGACGCTGGGGCGTGCCGCCGAAACCTTGTCACTCAGCCAGCCCGCTCTGTCGAAAACACTGAACGAGCTGGAGGAGTTGGCCGGTGTGCGGCTGTTTGAGCGCGGACGTCTGGGGGCGCAGCTGACCACCATGGGCGAGCAGTTTCTCACCCATGCGGTGCGTGTTCTGGATGCACTGAATCATGCCGGGCAGTCGTTTACGTTACCGCAGGAAAAATCCCCTGAGGTGATGCGCCTCGGTGTGCTGACCACTGTGGCGCTGGGTATATTGCCGTCCATTCTCGATCGTTTTCACCAGCAACAGCCGCAGGCGATTGTGCAGGTGGCCACGCTGCATAACAACGTGCTGATCGCCGCGCTGAAAGCCGGAGAATTTGACGTTGGGATTGGGCGCATGGCCGATCCCGATTTGATGAGCGGGCTGACCTACGAACTGCTGTTTCTGGAGTCGTTACGCCTGGTGGTACGGCCGGAACACCCACTACTAAGTGACAATGTCACGCTATCTAAAGCACTTTCCTGGCCAGTGGTGATTTCACCGGAGGGCACTGCCCCGCGCCGGATTGCCGAAGCGATGCTGAAGGAACAAGGTTGTGTGTTACCCGGCACCCTGGTGGAGACATCCTCAACCTCTCTGGCACGCCAGCTGGCGCTGCGTTACAACTATGTGTGGTTTGTGCCATCGGGCGCGATTAAAGAAGACTTACTGCACAACGCGCTGGCTGCACTGCCAATTGCCTCACATGGCCCCGGCGAAGCCGTCGGCATCATGACCCGCTCGGGTGTGTCTCTGACGTTAAGTGCTGAGATCCTGCTGGCTACGATCCGAAAATCCCATTCTGGCTGACTCTTTAGCGCATTGCATTCGTGATGTTCCAGCCGCGCGTCATCCGGCGGTGTTTATGCGCTTCTTGATACGCATCATGGAGGTGGCTCCCGTGGTGCGTATAACGATAAACGCTAAAATTAAGCCTTTTTGGCGAAGGTTAACCTGCGAATCATCTGATAGCGGATTATTTATCACACGAATTTCACAGGGATACCGATTATTAATAACATCCCCATATTTATTGTGCCTAAAACGGTTCAGATGAGTTCCCTTGTGCGCGGGAAAAATGGTAAATTGATGTTAGTCAATTATCATCGAGCGTACATAATGATTCCGGAAAAGCGAATTATCACTAGACGCATACAATCGGGTGGTTGCGCCATTCACTGCCAGGATTGCAGCATCAGTCAGCTTTGTATTCCCTTCACGCTCAACGAGCATGAACTGGACCAGCTTGATAACATCATCGAGCGTAAAAAACCGATTCAGAAAGGACAAACTCTGTTTAAAGCGGGTGACGAACTGCGTTCCCTGTACGCGATTCGCTCCGGAACCATTAAAAGCTACACCATCACCGAACAGGGTGATGAGCAGATTACCGGTTTTCATCTGGCGGGCGACCTTGTCGGCTTTGATGCCATCAGCGGTAACCAGCATCCCAGCTTTGCCCAGGCGTTAGAAACCGCCATGGTGTGCGAAATTCCTTTTGAAACTCTCGACGACCTTTCCGGTAAAATGCCCAGCCTGCGTCAGCAGATGATGCGCCTGATGAGCGGCGAAATTAAGGGCGACCAGGAAATGATCCTGCTGTTGTCGAAGAAAAATGCGGAAGAACGTCTGGCTGCCTTTATTTACGGCCTGTCGCGCCGTTTCGGCCAGCGCGGTTTCTCGCAGCGTGAATTCCGTTTGACCATGACCCGTGGTGATATTGGTAACTACCTTGGATTAACGGTAGAAACCATCAGTCGTCTGCTCGGCCGCTTCCAGAAAAGTGGCATGCTGGCAGTGAAAGGCAAATACATCACCATCGAAAATCATGAAATTCTGTCAGAACTGGCGGGACAAAGCCGCGCTATCGCCTGACCCTTACCGGATCAATATTTGTTATTTTATTGATCCGGCAACAACTTTTCCCCTTCTTCCTTTGCCTCGATTGGGCTATCTTTAAACTGACACGCTCAGTGCAAGGAGAAACCGTTATGGCTCAATATCAAAACATTCTGGTGGCGATCGATCCGCAACAGGACGACCAGCCCGCACTTCGTCGCGCTGTTTACCTTAATCAGCGACTTGGCGGCAAGATTACCTGTTTTCTTCCCATTTACGACTTCTCCTACGAGATGACCACGCTGCTGTCACCGGATGAACGCGTCACGATGCGCAAAGGGGTGATTAGCCAACGTACTGAGTGGATCCGCGAACAGGCTCAGGCTTATCTTGCGGCCGGCGTGCAAATTGATATCAAGGTGATTTGGCACAACCGTCCGTTCGAAGCGATTATCCAGGAAGTGCTGAACAGCAAACACGATCTGGTCATTAAGATGGCGCACCAGCATGACCGCTTACAGGCGGTGGTGTTTACCCCAACCGACTGGCACCTGCTGCGCAAATGTCCGTGCCCGGTCTGGATGGTGAAAGACCAAGCCTGGCCTGAAGGCGGCAAGGCGGTGGTGGCAGTAAACCTCGCCAGCGAAGAGCCGCACCACGATCCGTTAAACAGCAAGCTGGTCAGAGAAACGCTGGAGCTGGCTGAACGGGTTAACCATACGGAAGTGCATCTGGTCGGCGCTTATCCCGTTACGCCGATTAATATCGCCATTGAGCTGCCCGACTTTGATCCGAGCGTCTATAACGATGCCATCCGTGGTCAGCATCTGGTGGCGATGAAGGCGCTGCGTCAGTCATTCTGCATTGATGAGAAGTTTACCCATGTGGAAAAAGGGCTACCTGAAGAGGTGATCCCGGAGCTGGCCGCACATCTTGATGCGGGTGTGGTGGTGCTTGGCACCATTGGCCGTACCGGGCTGTCGGCAGCGTTCCTCGGTAATACCGCAGAACAGGTTATTGACCATCTGCGCTGTGACCTGCTGGCGATTAAGCCTGACGGCTTCGCTTCCCCGGTCGAACTGGATGATGACGAAGACGATTAATGGCACCACGGGCGAGCCTGAACCGCAGGTTCGCCCTCTTCCTCCTGCGTTATGATGATCGCCCGGAAAGACAGGCGGTGGTGGCGATAATATTCATGGATGCTCTCCGGTAACAATAAAATAACGCTCTGTTCCGGCGGAGTCTTATCTAACCAGAGTACGATGGGGGAAATATGACCCATTACCGTCTCATACGCTGAACAAACTCTGTCATGTCACTAAAAGCCACAGGCTATTAACGGCTGATATTCGCCCTGCAATGAGGTTCGTGGAGAAATAAAGGGGGAAAAAAGGAAAATAAGAAGATTAGTTAATTTACTCGTTAACATCATGAATAAAAATCGCTACACTCAGTCTACCTTTTCACTCTGCTATGGGTTGCCTGTTGGTTTCTTTTTATCGCCTGTCGCAGCGTCGGATACCTGCATTTATCGCTATCCTGGCGATCCTGCTGCTCTTTATTGCGCCGGATGTCTCTAAAAGTCTGGAGCATCAGCGTGCATCGGCACCGGATGCCTCTGTTCAAGAAGATCACTCATCGATGTCGTCGATGCATCATGGAGACATGAACGGCATGACGATGGATGAAATGACCACCCTGCACTCGCCGCCATCGTCAATGACAGCAGCGCCTCCGTCTGATCACGGACAGCACCATACCATGCCGAGTGGTATGGCAATGATGGATGACTTTGCCTGCGGTTACTGCCAGCTCCTGGTACATTTCCCCTTACTGCTCCTCGTCTTTATCCCGTTAATCTGGCTGCTGTTCCGTCTGACGTTACAGGCGCCATCATCACGCTATCAATCCTGGTTCTCCTCTGCCTTCTTCCTGAGTATTTCGCAACCGCGCGCACCGCCTGTCTTTTCATCTTCTTTCTAAGGTTGTTATTTTATTTCGGGGACGACTTGCGCCTGAAATTAACATGCGATATTCGCAGGCCTTATTACGTCATAAATAAACCAATAAAATAAGACATTATTACCGTCAATAGTCTGCGATTGCATGGATTATTGTATTTCAAACAAGGATGGAAAAATGAATCACCGCCACTTTCGCTTATCGGTGCTCAGCGTTGCGCTGATGTCTGTCTGCTCTTCCGTTATCGCCGACGAGGGGCACCAGAATGCTGAGTTGCCCAATGACCCTGCGGTAATGACGGTGACCGCGCCGCTTAATTCGCCGCTGGAGATTGTCACATCACCTAAAACACCGCGTCAGCCCGTGCCCGCCAGCGATGGCTCTGACTATCTGAAGACTATCCCGGGTTTTTCCCAGATACGTAATGGCGGAACGAACGGCGATCCAGTGTTTCGTGGAATGTTTGGCTCACGCCTGCGCATTCTGACGGACGGCAGTGAAATGCCAGGTGCCTGCCCGGCGAGGATGGATGCGCCCAGTTCTTATATCTCCCCGGAAAGTTTCGACCTGCTGACGATAACCAAAGGGCCACAAACGGTGCTTTGGGGGCCAGGTAATTCCGCCGGGACCGTTCGTTTTGAGCGTGAAACCCCGCATTTCGATAAACCAGGCGTACAGGGTGATGCCAGCCTGCTTGGCGCCTCCAATAACCGCTGGGACCAGAATGCCGATCTCAGTGTCGGTAGCGATCGGGGCTACCTGCGCGTTATCGGCAATCACTCGATTGCTGGCGATTATAAAGATGGCAATGGCGACCGCGTACCATCGCACTGGAATAAGTGGAACAGTGACATAGCGCTGGGCTGGACCCCGGATAAGGACACGCTGGTGGAGCTGACCGCCGGACGTGGCAACGGGGAAGCACGCTATGCCGGGCGCAGTATGGATGGTTCGCAGTTCAAACGGGAAAGCCTTGGCATGCGGGTAGAGAAGTCGAACATCGGTGAGATATTCGACAAATTTGAGGCGCAGATGTACTACAACTACGCCAATCATATTATGGACAATACCAGCCTGCGTAGCCCGGAAAGCATGGGCGGCATGGGCGGCATGGGCGGCATGGGAATGAGCATGCATTCCGGGATGGCGATGCAGCTTGATCGCCGGACGGTTGGCGGCCGCGCAATGGGAACCTGGTTGTGGTCAGATTATACGTTGAAAAGCGGCATGGATATGCAGACCAGCAGTCATCGCAGCCGCGACGCGGATAACTGGATTAAAGATGCCCGTTTTCATGATGTGGGCCTTTTCGGTGAACTGAGCTGGGCGGCAGATACGCACAACACGCTGGTCAGCGGTGCCCGTCTCGACCGCGCCTGGGTAGATAATTTCAGTGCTTCCGGCCAGGGTACAAGAAACGCTACAATGCCCGCAGGATTTATGCGGCTGGAGCATACTCTGCAAGACCTGCCGCTGATGCTCTACGCAGGCGTAGGCTACACAGAGCGTTTCCCTGATTACTGGGAGCTGTTCTCTCCGACGACCGGAGCCGATGGTCATTCAAGCGCCTTCGACTCCGTAAAACCGGAAAAAACCACGCAGCTGGACATTGGCACCAAATATTCGGGTGAGCGGCTGGAGGGCTGGCTGTCAGGTTATGTCGGGCATGTCAGCGATTTTATTCTCTTCAGTTACGATGCCAGCAATGCTCAGATAAGCCGCGCAGGCAACGTTGATGCCACCATTATGGGAGGCGAAGCGGGCTTCAGTTATCAATTCACGGATAACCTGAAGGTCGACAGCAGTCTGGCCTGGTCCTGGGGTGAAAATACCGCTGACCACCGCCCGCTGCCACAGATGCCCCCGCTGGAGAGCCGCGTGGGGCTGACCTGGGAGCAAGGCAACTGGAGCACCAGCGGCTTGCTGCGCATGGTCAGCGCCCAGTCGCGCATTGCGCAGAATGAAGGGAATGTTGTGGGTAAAGATTTCGACCGCAGTGCAGGCTTTGCCACCGTCTCAGCCAATACCGCCTGGCAGGTCAATAAAAGCCTGAAACTCAGCGCCGGGCTGGACAACATATTGAACAAGACCTACAGCGAACACCTTAATCTTGCCGGAAACAGCGCCTTTGGCTATTCGGCAAATACTGCAGTTAATGAGCCTGGCCGCACCTGGTGGGCCAAAGTTAACGTTAAATTTTAGAAAACCGTAAAGGAGTACACATCATGTCATTATTCCCTCCAGGCAAAAAAAGCCGGAATTTCTTTATCGCTCAGGCCTGTCTTTGGGTTTGTGCCGCTATCGTGATGACCAAAGCGATCATCGGTGGTGCCATCGATGAATATAATATGCCCTTCTCAACCTGGCCGGTGGAGCTGTATGTTTCTGAGTTCTTTATGATTATGATTTACAGCTCCGTGTTTACCGTGCTGCTGTCTATTCCGCTGTGGTACTGGTTTATCGGCGAGCAGGATCCCAATAGCCGGGGCTGAATCACAGGCAAAAAAAAAGCTGCCCCGTATTAAAGGTCAGCTTTTGTTGTATTGGGCGACCATGCCCCGGTCGCCCCGCTCTCTGTTACAGCGCTTTCAGAATCGCTTCTACCGTTGCTTTCGCATCACCAAACAGCATCTGGGTGTTCTCTTTAAAGAACAGCGGGTTCTGCACACCGGCATAGCCGGTATTCATCGAACGCTTAAACACCACCACATTCTGCGCCTTCCACACTTCCAGCACCGGCATACCCGCAATTGGGCTGCGCGGATCTTCCAGCGCCGCCGGGTTCACAGTGTCATTCGCGCCGATAACCAGCACGGTGTCGGTATCGCTGAAATCATCGTTGATCTCATCCATTTCCAGCACGATGTCATACGGCACTTTTGCTTCGGCCAGCAGGACGTTCATGTGGCCAGGCAGACGACCGGCGACCGGGTGAATACCGAAACGCACCTTGATGCCGCGCTCACGCAGTTTGGCGGTAATTTCTGCCACCGGATACTGCGCCTGCGCGACCGCCATGCCGTAGCCTGGAGTGATCACTACCGTGGTGGAGTTTTTCAGCAGTTCAGCGGTGCCAGCGGCATCGATTTCGCGATATTCACCCATCTCTTCGCTTTCACCGGTTGAGCTGCTGTCAGTACCAAACCCACCCGCAATCACGCTGAAGAATGAACGGTTCATCGCCTTACACATAATGTAAGAGAGGATTGCACCGCTCGAACCGACCAGCGCCCCGGTCACGATCAGCAAGTCGTTGCTGAGCATAAAGCCCGCTGCCGCTGCCGCCCAACCCGAGTAGGAGTTCAGCATGGAGACCACGACAGGCATATCCGCACCGCCGATAGACGCCACCAGATGCCAGCCGAAGGCCAGTGCGATCAGCGTCATCACCACCAGGGCAAAGGCCTGGGTTCCGGTACTGTCACTGCGCACAAACATAATCAACAGCGCCAGTGAAACCACCAGCGCCAGCAGGTTCAGCTTGTGGCGATGAGGCAGTGCCAGCGGGCGTGAAGAAATTTTGCCGCACAGCTTACCAAAGGCCACGATAGAACCGGTGAAGGTCACAGCACCGATAAAGATACCGATAAAGATTTCGGTGAGATGGATGTTTTCCATCACCGGAAGCAGGCCAGGACCGTGGTCCAGGTAGCTGTTAACGCCCACCAGCACCGCAGCCAGACCGACAAAGCTGTGCAGCATCGCCACCAGCTCTGGCATTTCGGTCATTTCGACTTTCTTCGCCAGACGAATACCGATGGCACCGCCGATCACCATCGCCAGCAGGATCCAGGCAACGTTGCCCGTATCCGGGCCGAAGATGGTCACCACCAGCGCCAGCGCCATTCCGCTTACACCAAAAATATTCCCCTGCTTCGAGGTCTCATGTTTAGACAACCCGGCAAGGCTGCAAATAAACAGGATCGCAGCAATAATATAGGCTGCAGTCACTAATCCGCCAGACATGGACTTCCCCTCAGTTTTTACGGAACATTTTCAGCATGCGCTGGGTGACGGTAAAGCCACCAAAGATATTGATGCTGGCAATCAGCACCGCGACGAAGGAAAGGAAGCTGACCCAGCCGCCATGACCAATCTGCAACACGGCGCCGACCACGATAATGCCGGAAATGGCATTGGTCACCGACATCAGCGGCGTATGCAGAGCATGACTGACGTTCCACACTACGTAGTAACCCACCACGCAGGAGAGCGCAAACACGGTAAAGTGCGACAGGAACTCAGGGGGAGCCACGTTTGCCAGCCAGCCAAACAGCACAATCGCCAGCACCAGCAGACCATACTTACGCAGCGGTGAAGCCGGTTTCTCTGCCGGTTTTTCGACCGGGATTTCCGCCTTGGCTGCTTTTGGCGCTGCAGAGACCTGAATCGGCGGTGCTGGCCAGGTGATTTCGCCATCACGGATCACGGTCACACCACGGATCACCACATCGTCAAAGTCGATGGTAATTTCACCGTTTTTCTCTTTGCACAGCAGCTTCATCAGGTTCACCAGGTTGGTGCCATAAAGCTGAGAAGACTGGGTAGGCAGGCGGCTTGGCAGATCGGTATAACCGATGATTTTCACCCCGTTCGGGCTGGTGGTGATGGTATCGGCCACGGTCAGCTCACAGTTACCGCCGTTTTGTGCAGCCAGATCGACGATCACACTGCCCGGCTTCATGGAAGCCACCATTTCTGCGGTGATCAGCGTCGGTGCCGGTTTGCCTGGGATCAGCGCGGTGGTGACAATAATGTCCACTTCTTCCGCCTGAGCCGCAAACAGTGCCATTTCAGCCTTAATAAAGGCTTCAGACATCACTTTGGCATAACCATCACCGCTGCCCGCTTCTTCCTCAAAATCCAGCTCGAGGAATTCCGCACCCATGCTTTGTACCTGCTCTTTCACTTCAGGGCGGGTATCAAAGGCACGGACGATAGCGCCAAGGCTACGACCCGCGCCGATAGCGGCCAGGCCGGCCACCCCGGCACCAATCACCATCACTTTGGCGGGTGGCACTTTACCAGCAGCGGTAATCTGCCCGGTAAAGAAGCGGCCAAATTCATGCGCGGCCTCAACAATGGCACGATAACCGGCAATGTTTGCCATCGAACTCAGCGCATCAAGCGACTGCGCACGTGAAATACGTGGCACGGCATCCATTGACATCACAGTGACGTTACGCGCTGCCAGTTTTGCCAGTAGTTCCGGGTTTTGCGCAGGCCAGATAAAGCTCACCAGCGTGCTTCCGGCGCGCGTCAGAGCAATCTCTTCGTCGGTCGGTGCATTCACTTTTAATACGATATCGGACTGCCAGACATTCACCGAATCGGTAATGGTTGCACCAGCCGCTTCAAAGGCCGCGTCTTCAAAACTGGCGAGTTTACCCGCGCCGCTTTCTACAGCGACGCGAAAACCCAGTGCTAATAACTGTTCAACCGTTTTCGGTGTAGCAGCAGCACGGGCTTCGTTGGGCAACCGCTCTTTGGTAATACCAATAAGCATAATCTTCCCTTTTCTTCAGAGAGTACGATGGTTTGTTCTCATCATTCCGGCCCTTATGACCGAAACGTAACAGGCTCAAACTGGTTATAACCTACTGAAAATACGCGTTCCGATCCAGCTACAGTCAGTGCCTGGTGATGACTAACCGATAAAAAAGCAGTACAGCCCCCTGCTAACGATATATTGAGCCTTAATCAGGGGGAAAAGAACGCACGATCTGCTACGATAGAATTTAACAATTACCGATAGTTTTTATCAAAAAACTTTGATTAACAACACCTTAACGTAATAAGTGTTAACAATTACCAGCTTAAGTGGTTAATGATTGAAAAATGACACGATTCAGCCAGCTTTCTTCATTATTCTGAAAATAAGAATTGCGCGGCCGTCAAATCCCCACAAAATGGCTGAGACAGCGAACATTATTACATGCAATAATCATCCGCTAATCTGTTGCACATCAAGAGTCCAGCACGTTTTTGTACTCATTTTTTGCGTAAGGCGAAGGATTAATTTTTATGAAGCTGAAGAATACCATTCTGGCATCAGCCCTGTTGTCACTCACAGCATTGTCCGCTCACGCGGCGCAGGAACTGACGCCGGAGAAAGCCGCTGCGCTGAAACCGTTTGATCGGGTCACCATTAGCGGGCGTTTTAATGCCATTTACGAAGCCAGCGATGCCGTATCAAAACGTGCTGATGCGCTGGGTGCAGCCTCTTACTATATTCAGGGTATCAACGATACTAACGGCAACGGCGGCAACTGGAATGTGACTGCCGACCTCTATCATGCCGATGCACCTGCCGCGCCGAAAAATAAAGATCGCATCATCAATGGCGTGCGTGAACTGACTAAAGCAGAAGCATTTACTATTGAGCCTTACGACACCGTTAGCGCCAGCGGCTTCTTCCGCAGCCAGCCTGATGTCAATGATGCCATTACCCGTGCAGCAAAAGATAAAGGCGCAGAGTCTTTCTTTATTGTGCGTCAGATCGACACCAACAGCGGTGGCAATCAGATCATCACGGCTTACATCTATAAAGCTGATGCGCCTAAGCGTAAGGTACAGTCCCCTAACCTGATCCCTGCGGATTCCGAAGCCGGCAAAGCAGCGCTGGCAGCGGGCGGTGCGGCAGCGAAAACGGTTGAACTGCCGGGCGTGGCGTCTAATGAAACCCCAAGCAATAAAGTGGGTCGTTTCTATGAAACCCAAAGCTCTACCGGTAAGCGTTATACAGTGACGACGCCGGATGGCAAAAGTGTGCAGGAAGTGAATGCCATTACGGCGGCGCAGATGCAGCCATATGATAGCGTGACCTTCACCGGCCACTACAGCACACCAACGGAAGTGTCTGAAGAAGTGGGTCGCCGTGCGATCGCCAAAGGTGCCAAGTATTATCACGTCACTCGTCAGTGGTCGAATCAGAGCGGTGGTAACCTGACCATCTCTGCGGACCTCTTCAAGTAACGCGTCCCTGCGGGGCAGCTGCCTGGTTGCCCCGTTATTCTGAATAATTCCCGTCTCTTTTTGCATAGTAAGTCATTGCATCCTGCCGCCGCTGTCCGTAGAATCCCCCGCCACTTTCAGGCGTTTCGTTGCTTTTTCTGGCCTTAAATCCTGAGTTAAAACCAACATGTTCGTTACAACTGGTTTTTTATTCTGTAACCGGAGTTTTTTTTGGACAAAAAGTTAGGTCTTACCGCACTGACGGCGCTGGTACTCAGTTCTATGTTGGGCGCGGGCGTGTTTAGCCTGCCACAAAATATGGCGGCGGTCGCCAGCCCGGCAGCCCTCCTGATTGGCTGGGCCATCACCGGTGTGGGTATCGTGCTGCTGGCACTGGCTATGCTGCTGCTGAGCCGGTTAAAACCCGAGTTAGATGGCGGCATTTTCACCTACGCGCAGGCGGGATTTGGCGAACTCATAGGCTTCTGTTCGGCCTGGGGTTACTGGCTGTGTGCCGTGATCGCCAATGTGTCCTACCTGGTGATCGTCTTCTCAGCCATGAGTTTCTTCACGGATTCTCCCGGCCATGTCATTTTCGGCAATGGCAACACATGGCAAGCCATGCTCGCAGCATCTGTACTGCTTTGGCTGGTGCATACGCTGGTCCTGCGCGGTGTACAGACGGCGGCCAGCATTAATCTGGTCGCGACACTCGGCAAACTGTTGCCGCTGGGTTTATTCGTCCTGCTGGGGATTGCTGCATTCCATTACGATCGTTTTCGCTTCGACTTCAGCGGTGTGGCGCTGGGTAAACCGGTCTGGCAGCAGGTGAAAGACACCATGCTGATCACGCTGTGGGTGTTTATTGGTATTGAAGGTGCGGTGGTCGTGTCATCGCGAGCGCGAAACCGTCATGACGTGGGCCGTGCCACGCTGCTGGCGGTTGGCGCAGCACTGGCGATCTATCTGCTGGTCACCTTGCTGTCACTGGGGATCGTTCCGCGTGCCGAACTGGCGGAAATGCGTAATCCCTCAATGGCCGGATTGATGACCGCGCTGATCGGTCCCTGGGGCAATCTGGTGATTATTAGCGGACTGATTGTTTCTGTCTGCGGAGCCTATCTGAGCTGGACGATCATGGCGGCGGAAGTGCCGCTGGTGGCAGCACAGCACGGCGCGTTCCCGCGTGGCCTTAGCCGACAGAATACGCGGGGAGCCCCTTCTGCATCGCTGTGGCTGACCAATGGGTGTGTGCAGGTGTGTCTGATCCTGATCTGGCTGACCGGTTCTGATTACAACACGTTGCTGACGATTGCTTCTGAAATGATTCTGGTGCCCTATCTGCTGGTCGGTGCTTATCTGTTTAAAGTGGCGCGTCACTTAAATAAGCCTGGGGCGATGATGGTCGCGTTGGGTGCCAGCGTCTATGGTTTGTGGTTGCTGTACGCATCAGGCCCGATGCATCTGCTGCTGTCGGTGGTGCTTTACGCGCCGGGGATGCTGCTGTTTCTCTTTGCCCGCCGTGGCGGCCGCGCCGGGACTGCATTGCACCGTGTTGAAAAATCGATCATGGTGCTGCTGGTGATCACCGCCCTGCCAGCCGTATGGATGCTGACCCGCTGAGGGTCAGTGCGCCAGCTGTGGGAGCATCACGCTCAGGCGATCGTCATGCTGCTCCAGGTCAAGCGGCCTGGCGTACTCCTGACGAATCGCGACCAGCTGTGATTCTGACAACGGATAAGGCATCAGGATATCAAACTGCCCGATATGCTGCTGCTGAGCCAGAGTGATCAGACGGGCAATATTGATTTCATCGCTCACCTGAGTCGAGATGATCTGCAACGCGAGGTCTTTCAGAGGTTCGGTCGATGACGGCAGGCTGGTAGCGGACTTGCGGGTAATCATGCCAAAAAACGGGATCACACCATAAATGGCGTCAACGAAACTCCAGCGTTTTTTACAGGATGCGGAGAGGAAATCGATATAGTTGAGGCAGATACGATCACTGTACTCTGCTGAAGCCAGCTTCTCTTCTGACACTCTTCTCTCCTTATCCATTTCGACGCAAGAACAGCCCTGACTGGGTTCGACGCAGTACACCTTTTCAGGCGCGGGATATAATGACATATTCGGCCGAGTTTGTACTCCATTCCCCCCAACATTTAGCACTGATTAATAGTCGTTACTGGCAGGAAAGGATAAGCTACGGTTTCCAATAGCCAGATACCCGGCCCTATGAACAAAATTGTATTTGTCGAAGATGATAAAGATGTTGGTGAACTGATTGCTGCCTACCTGGGTCGGCATGATATTGACGTGATTGTAGAAAGCCGTGGCGATCGTGCGGAAGAGACTATTGCTGCCGCGAATCCCGATCTGGTGATGCTCGACATTATGCTGCCAGGCAAAGATGGCATGACGCTGTGCCGCGATTTGCGCACGCGTAACACCTGGTCAGGACCTATCGTGCTGCTGACGTCGCTGGACAGCGATATGAATCATATCCTGTCGCTGGAGATGGGCGCAAACGACTATATTCTTAAGACCACGCCGCCCGCCGTGCTGCTTGCCCGCCTGCGACTGCATCTGCGCCAGGCCGGGATCAGCAGCCAGCATGAAGAGATTGCCCCCGGTGTTTCCGGTCAGAAAGCCCTGCGTTTTGGCACCTTAAGCATCGATCCGATTAACCGCCAGGTGACCCTCTCCGATGACATCGTCGCCCTTTCAACCGCCGATTTCGATCTACTCTGGGAGCTGGCAACCCATGCCGGTACCATTCTGAATCGTGATGCGCTGCTGAAAACGCTGCGTGGCGTCAGCTACGACGGCATGGACCGCAGCATTGATGTGGCGATTTCCCGTCTGCGCAAGAAGCTGCTGGACAGCGCCACTGAGCCTTACCGGATTAAAACCATCCGTAATAAAGGCTACCTGTTTGCGCCGCACGCCTGGGATGCGCAATGAAGAAGCTGTTTATCCAGTTTTACCAGAGATGGAATTCATAACGTCCAGTCAGTCATGTAATGACACACACTATGCGCACGAATCAATCGCCCAATCATACACATCATGTGTATAATACCTTCGTCAGTTAGCGACACGGAGGACGCTTGAAGAGTTCGAAACTGATAGAGGTGTTAGAAGAAAATGGATGGACATTGATCAGGGTTAAAGGAAGTCACCACACGTTCAAAAGTCCAGTTTCCCCTAACTTAGTTACGGTACCCCATCCCACCAAAGATATTAAACCTGGAACCCTCAGGCAGATATTGAAGAAGGCCGGGATCAAGTAATCAGGCAGCGTCCTTAGGGGCGCTCCTTTACGATGAACTCCACGGGGAGATAAATATGCACTACCCAGCATTTATTGAGATCGATAAAGACGGTACAGCCAGCGGATGGTTTCCTGACGTTGATGGCTGTATTTTTGCCGGAAACTCTATCGATGATGCTTATTCTGATGCTCAAAGCGCCATTGATGCGCACTTTGAAGCGCTGGCAGAGAATGAAATGGACGTTCCCACTCCCAAAACTATGCAGTACCACATCGTAAATGATGCGGCGCAATACGTTGGCGGTCAGTGGGCACTGGTATGGGTCGATATGGACAAATTTGACGGGAGGGCAGAAAGGGTCAATATCACATTGCCGCACCGTCTGTTACATCAAATTGATGATGCCGTTAGAAACAAACCCGAGTACAGGAGCAGAAGCGGGTTTATTGCCTCGGCTACCCGAAAAGAGTTGCGTAAAGCAGGTTAACCCCTCTTCTTCGTCTCTCCAGCCCCGGTTATGCCGGGGCTTTAATTGTCACTCATTAGCCAGTCAGGAACACATGAGAATGCAGAGAGGGTTTATACGGTGTATTCTGCTGGCTACGTGCCCTTGATGGCGATCAGTTAGGGTTACTGAATCAGCGCATCAGTGGATATAATGCCCCCTATGTGTTTAAGCAGCGTAGCTAATTCATTGATTAAAAGGCCATAAAACATGAAGAAGCTGTTTATCCAGTTTTACCTGCTGCTGTTTGTCTGTTTCCTGGTGATGGCAATGCTGGTCGGGCTGGTATACAAATTTACCGCCGAGCGTGCCGGGCGTCAGTCGATGGATGACCTGATGAAAAGCTCACTGTACCTGATGCGCAGCGAACTGCGGGAGATCCCCCCGCGTGACTGGAACAAAACCATCGACAACCTCGACCTCAATTTGTCGTTTAAGCTGCACATTGAGCCGATGAGCAAATACCAGCTCGATCCCGGAACATTACGCCGTCTGCGTTCGGGCGAGATCGTGGCGCTGGATGATGAATACACCTTCTTACAGCATATTCCTCGTAGCCACTATGTGCTGGCTGTAGGCCCGATCCCCTATCTGTTTTACCTGCATGAGATGCGCATTCTGGATATTGCGCTGCTGGCCTTTATTGGCATTTCACTGGCATTGCCCGTGTTTATCTGGATGCGACCACACTGGCAGGACATGCTAAAGCTGGAGAATGCCGCGCAGCGCTTTGGTCAGGGTCACCTCGACGAGCGTATACATTTTGACAGCGCCTCCAGTCTGCTGCGCCTTGGCGTGGCATTTAACCAGATGGCCGATAATATCAATACGCTGGTCGCCAGTAAGAAACAGCTGATTGACGGCATCGCGCATGAGTTACGTACCCCGCTGGTGCGTCTGCGTTATCGTCTGGAAATGAGCGATAACCTGACGGAAGCAGAGTCCGCAGCCCTTAATCGCGATATCGGCCAGCTGGAGTCGCTGATCGAGGAGCTGTTAACGTATGCCCGCCTCGACCGCCCACAGGTTAACCTGAATCTGCAAACCCTCGACCTTGCCCAATGGCTGCACGAACGGCTGGATGATATGCGTTCTGTTCAACCTGCGTTTGATATTGCGCTGGATACTCCGCAGCGGGAAAATATTGGTGTTGCCGATACCCGCCTGATGGAGCGCGTGCTCGATAATCTGGTGAATAATGCCCTGCGTTACGCCGACCAGCGTCTGCGGGTTGGTCTGTGGTTTGATGGCGATATGGCGTTCCTGCAGGTTGAGGATGACGGCCCAGGCATCCCTCTGGATGAACGTCAGCGAGTCTTTGAACCTTTTGTACGCCTTGACCCCAGCCGCGATCGCGCCACCGGAGGCTGTGGGCTTGGTCTGGCCATTGTCCACTCCGTAGCCCAGGCTTTTGGCGGCTATGTCACCATCGACAGCAGTCCGCTTGGGGGGGCCAGCGTGCGTTTTTGCTGGCCGGTCACGCCCGATCCACACTCTTAATCTCAAGTAAGGAAATTTATGTCTTCTTCCTATGCAAACCTGACACGTACCTTCCAGCGCCTCTCCCGCTTCGGCCATCTGTCGGCCATTGCGGGCTGGGATATGATGACCATGATGCCTGCCGGTGGCAGCCGTGCACGCGGTGAAGCACTGGCGGAACTGAGCGTCCTGCGCCATGAAATCCTCACCGCTAAAGAGGTGGGCGTCTGGCTGCAACAGGCACAGCAGGAAGATCTGGATGATGTGGCGCAGGCTAACCTGGCTGAAATGCAGCGCGCCTGGCAGCAAGCCTCGTTGCTGCCAGCATCACTGGTAGAAGCCAAATCTATCGTCGGATCACGCTGTGAACACGCCTGGCGCCAGCAGCGCCCGGCGAATGACTGGCGCGGGTTTTCCGCCAACCTGAAAGAGGTGGTGAAGCTGAGCCGTGAGGAAGCCGAGATCCGCGCTCAGGCCAGTGGAAAATCACGTTACGATGCCCTGCTGGACGTGTTCGAACCCGGCATGACCAGCGCCAAACTGGATAAAACCTTTGGTGACCTGAAACAGTGGCTGCCCAATCTGTTACAGCAAATCGTTGAACAGCAGGCCGGTGAAATTGTCGACCGCCCTGAAGGCCCATTCCCTCAGGCATCACAGCAACAGCTGGGCCTGGCGATTATGCAGCAGCTGGGCTTTGATTTTAACGCCGGGCGCCTTGATATCAGCGCACACCCCTTCTGTGGCGGCGTGCCGCAGGATGTACGCATCACAACGCGCTATAACGAAGCCGAGTTCATCAGCGCCATGATGGGGGTGATCCATGAAACGGGTCACGCGCGCTACGAACAAAATCTGCCAAAACAGTGGGCGGATCAGCCTGTGGCTCTGGCGCGTTCTACCGCTATTCACGAATCGCAGAGTTTGTTCTTCGAAAAACAGCTCGGCCGCAGCCCGGAGTTCCTCAGCCTGATCCGCCCGCAGGTACAGTTGCTGTTGGGCGACCGCCCGGAGCTGAACGAAGCGAACTTTATCGCCCTGAACCAGCGCGTGAAGCCAGGGTTGATCCGCGTGGATGCCGATGAGGTCAGCTATCCGGCACACATTATCCTGCGCTATGAAATTGAACGCGCACTGATCGGCGGTGAGATTGAAGTCGATGACATCCCAGCGCTGTGGGACGAGAAAATGCTGTCCTGGCTGGGCCTGGATACGCGTGGCAATTACCGTGACGGGTGTATGCAGGATATTCACTGGACGGACGGTGCTTTCGGTTACTTCCCAACGTACACACTGGGCGCGATGTATGCCGCGCAGCTGTTCCAGGCATTGAAGCGGGCGATCCCGCAGGTTGATGAGCAGATCCGCCAGGGTGACCTGCAACCGGTGTTTGACTGGTTACAGCAGAATATCTGGCAGCATGGCAGCCGTTTCAGCACCCGCCAGCTGATTGAAAATGCCACCGGAGAAGACCTGAACCCGCACTATTTCCGCCAGCACCTGGAAAGCCGTTATCTGAAATAACCCAGGTTATTTACTTGCCCCTGCGCACACGCACAGGGGCGAACTGCGCTAAAACACCGCTAAGCACCTCGTCTTTCCCCTCTTGTACAATCGGTTACACGCCGATACCAATCACTCACGGAAAGCACTCGGGTATTCCCTTATAGTCTTTTCACCGGCCCCAGAGTGGGCTGACACCTGAACTAAAAACACCTTGAGGGTTTTGCAATGAAAAAATTATTTGCTCTGGTTGTCGCTGCTACAATGGGTCTGTCTTCTGTTGCTTTCGCTGCTGAAACAACGGCTGCTCCAGCAACGACCGCTGCACCAACTGTTGCTGCTACCACCACCACTACTGCTGCTCCAGCGCCAGTGAAAGCATCTGTTAAGCATGTGAAAAAACACAAGAAAGCTGCGGTACAGAAAGCACAGGCCGCTAAAAAACACCACAAAGCGAAAAAAGCCGCTGCACAGAAAGCTCAGGCTGCTAAAAAGCACCACAAAGCAGTAGCCAAACCTGTTGCTCAGAAAGCCCAGGCTGCTAAAAAGCACCACAAAGCAGCGACCAAACCTGTTGCTCAGAAAGCCCAGGCTGCTAAAAAACACCACAAAGCAGCAACCAAACCTGTAGCGCAGAAAGCGCAGGCTGCTAAAAAACACCACAAAGCAGTGAAGAAAACCGCTCCTAAAGCGTAATGACTGACGGCCGGGGTATCACACCTCACGTACATTAGTTCACTCAAACACCCGGTTCTGCCGGGTGTTTCTTTAAGGAGTTTCGGATGATGGTGCGTCGCTATTTATTCGAAATCATTCTGGCTGTGATGATCTTATGTGGTCTGGTGGCCGCCAGCTTCTACCTTTAATAAGGGTGGCTGTAGCGTGCTGATATTTCAAATTAATCTCCCTTTTCCAGCACTATCCGTCTATAGTTACTTCACTGAGATAATCCCTAATATCCACGTTTTTCCAGCCTGAGAAAAATATGCGTCTGACCGTTGTGTTATTGATGGGTTGCCTGGCTTTTTCGTTTTACACCCACGCTGATGAAGATGAAAGGAGCGATGCCGATACCCAAACGCTATTCTTCGGCAAAGATGACCGTCAGCCAGTAAGCAATACTTCCTCAGCGCCCTGGGAAGCCATCGGCCAGTTGGAAACGGAAAGTGGTAACCTGTGCAGCGCCACACTGATTGCACCTCACCTGGCACTGACCGCCGGACACTGCCTGCTTGCCCCTCCGGGGAAACCCGACAAAGCCGTTGCCCTGCGCTTTATCTCTGGTGATAACGGCAGCTGGCGTTATGAGATCCACGATATCGAAGCCCGTGTTGATCCGGCCCTGGGAAAAAAGTTGAAGGCAGACGGTGACGGCTGGATTGTTCCGGCTTCTGCTGCACCTTATGATTTTGGTTTGATTATTCTGCGTAACCCCCCTTCCGGGATTGTCCCTATTCCCCTGTTTTCCGGGTCGCGCAAAGAGCTTACTGCGGCGTTAAAAATGACGGGCCGCCGGGTCACACAGGCGGGTTACCCGGAAGATCATCTTGATACGCTCTACTCGCATAACGACTGTCTGATCACCGGTTGGGCGCAAAAAACCGTGCTGTCACATCAGTGCGATACGTTGCCGGGTGACAGCGGTTCGCCGTTATTGTTAAAGGTTGATGGCGAGTGGCAGTTGATTGCAGTCCAAAGCTCAGCACCTGCGGCCAAAGATCGCTATCTGGCCGATAACCGGGCGATTGCCGTGACCGCATTTCGTGACAGCCTGGAAGCGCTGGCACAGTAAAAAAATGCGTTGGGATGGTCAGTCGGTTTTTATGGCTATTTAATGGATATTCTCATATCAGACCCTTGTCGATAATGTCACTGACTTTTCAGTGATCAAGGATGAGGTATGAAACAAATAGCGTTGATAACCCTGATTTTCTTTATTACGGGCTGTGTTAAAACCCAAAATCCCCCGCAATCCGATAATCAGATCCAACGGACTGGTTATCGGGTTAACACCCAGCATCCTTCGCAGAGCCAGAATGAACGCGTACGATTTCTGATCCTCCATTACACGGCGGCAAATGATGCTGATTCAATGCGTCTGCTCACCCAGGGTAATGTCAGCGCCCATTATCTCGTACCGTCTGCCAGCAGCCCGTTACTCAGCCAAAATACAGTTTATCAACTGGTTGCCGAAGATAAGCGCGCGTGGCATGCCGGTCTTAGTGAGTGGAACGGACGCACTAATCTGAATGACAGCTCAATTGGCGTCGAAATTGTGAATCTGGGCTACGAACAGAAATTGATGGTACGCGAATGGTATCCGTGGGATACCCGGCAAATCAAATTGGTCGCCCGCCTCGCCAGCGACGTCATCAAGCGCTACGGCATTACGCCGGATAATGTGCTCGCTCATAGCGATGTGGCACCCACGCGCAAAGTTGACCCAGGCCCGCTCTTCCCGTGGAAGCAGTTAGCCGGTGAAGGCATCGGTGCCTGGCCGGACAGCGCTACCGTGCAGAAGTATCTGGCCGGTCGTGCACGTTATGATGCCGGTTCGGTCCGTAACATTCAGGCCGATTTGGCCCGTTATGGTTATTCAATCCCACAAACGGGCATTATGGATGCAACCACGAAGCAGGTTATCGCGGTGTTTCAGATGCACTTCCGCCCGGCCGATTATAGCGGTATCGCCGATCTAGAAACCGAGGCTATTGCGGCTGCTCTGGTGGAGAAATATCGTGGCGGTACGCAACTTGTCTCTACTCAGCAGGTAAGTAATACGGATTTATAACGTTTACCCTGCCAGCGCGAACAGGCTGGCAGGGTATTTGTTACCTGCAAGGTAATGGGCTACCCGCTCATTTGTTACAACGCCACCTGCTCAATGGCCTGGATGATACGTTTTTCCGAGATCGGATAAGGCGTTCCTAACTGTTGGGCAAAGAAGCTGACACGCAGCTCTTCAATCATCCAGCGGATATCCTGCACGTCCTCATCATCTTTACGTTCTGGTGGCAGCTTGTTGAACCATTGTGTCCATGCCTGCTGTACAGATTCGACCTTGAGCATACGCGCACGATCGCTGTGCGGATCGACCGCCAGTTTTTCCATACGCCGTTCAATCGCCTGTAAATAACGCAGTGTATCCGCCAGTCGCTTCCAGCCGTTGCCGGTCACGAAGCCGCGATACACCAGGCCACTCATTTGCGCTTTAATATCCGACAGCGCCAGCGCCATCGTGATATCAACGCGCCCTTTCAGGCGTTTATTAATATTGAATACAGAGGTCAGGATCTGCTCGACTTTTTTGGCGATCACCACCACCGTATCGTTCAGTTCGGCGCGCACTTTATCATGCAGCTTACCGTATCCCTGCTCCTGCCAGCTTGGGCCACCTGATTCAGCGATCAGCTTATCAACACCACAGGCAATACAGTCATCAATCAAATCCAGCACTTTACCGTAAGGGTTAAAATACAGCCCCAGCTTGGCTTTATTCGGTAACTTTTCGTGCAGATACTTAATCGGCGATGGAATATTCAACAGCAGTAAACGCCGTTGCCCGCGCCACATCGCTTTTTGCTGCTCATGCTGAGAGTCAAACAGGCGGATTGCCACGCTGTCTTTCTCATCCACCAGCGCAGGCCAGGCTTTCACACTGTAATTGCCGCGCTTCTGCTCAAAGTGGTCCGGCAGATCGCCAAAGCTCCAGATATGCAGCCCGCTTTGTTCCAGGCCGTCATCTGCCACTTTCGACAGCGTCTCCTGCACTTTGCCTTTGAGTTGCAGTTTCAGCGCAGAAAGATCTTTGCCTTCTGCCAGCTTATGGTTATTTTCGTCAATAATGCGGAAGGTGATTTTAAGATGATCGGGCACCTGTTCCCATTGCCAGGCTTCGCGCTCCAGCGTAACGCCTGACATACGTCGGAACTCACGCTCCAGCGACTCCAGCAGCGGCAGCTCCAGCGGCGTAGCACGCCCGAGAAACGCTTCCGCGTAGTTTGGTGCCGGGACAAAGTTACGACGCAGCGGTTTAGGCAGTGATTTGATCAGCGCAATCACCAGTTCCCGGCGTACACCCGGGATCTGCCACTCAAAGCCTCTCTCTTCGACCTGATTGAGCAGCGGCAACGGCACATAAACCGTCACCCCATCCGCGTCGGCACCCGGTTCAAACTGATAGCTCAGACGCAGCTTCAGGTTGCCCTGATGCCAGAAGTTTGGGTAATCGAGTTTACTGACGTTCTCCGCACCCTGCTTGATCAGCATTTCACGGGCAAAATTCAGGCGGTCTGGTTCTTCACGGCTGACCGTTCGCCACCAGCTGTCAAAATGCCGGGCAGAGACCACCTCGTGGCTGATGCGCTGGTCGTAAAAATCAAACAGGGTTTCGTCGTCAACCAGGATGTCGCGGCGGCGGGATTTGTGCTCCAGCTCTTCCACTTCCGTGCGCAGTTTGAGGTTGGCCTTGAAGAACGCATGGCGAGTTTGCCAGTCGCCCTCCACCAGCGCATGGCGGATAAACAGCTCGCGCGACAGCACCGGGTCGATCTGGCCATAATTCACCTTACGCGCCGCGACAATCGGCAGCCCGTACAGCGTCACTTTTTCACTGGCCATCACTGCGCCCTGGCCTTTTTCCCAGTGCGGTTCACTGTAGCTGCGTTTGAGCAGATGTTGTGCCACCGGTTCAATCCATTCCGGCTCAATACGGGCGGCGATGCGCCCCCACAGGCGGCTGGTTTCCACCAGTTCGGCGACCATCGTCCACTTCGGCGGTTTCTTAAACAGACCGGAGCCAGGGAAAATGGCGAAACGCGCATTACGCGCACCGGTAAACTCCTGTTTATCCACATCTTTCTGGCCAATATGTGACAATAAGCCGGTCAGCAGCGCGGTATGGATTTCGCGCATCTCGGCCGGAACACTGTTCACTGGCAGACCCAGCTCACGCACCACCTGACGCAGCTGCGTGTAGATGTCCTGCCACTCACGCACCCGCAGGTAGTTAAGGTAGTCCGTTTTACACTGACGACGGAAATGGCTGGAAGACAGCGCTTTCTGCTGCTCCTGCACGTAGTTCCACAGGTTAACGAAGGCGATAAAATCAGAGTCTTTGTCGGCAAATCGCTGGTGCTTCTCGTCCGATGCCTGCTTTTTCTCCGCCGGTCGTTCACGCGGATCCTGGATCGACAGCGCGGCAGTAATAATCATCACTTCGCGCACGCAGCCATATTTCTGCGCTTCCAGCACCATTTTTGCCAGACGCGGATCAACCGGCAATTGGGCCAGCGCCCGGCCAGACGTCGTCAGCTGATAATGCTGGCTCTCGTTCAGGGTGATCGCGCCCAGCTCTTCCAGCAGGCGCACACCATCCTGAATATTGCGCTGATCGGGGGCTTCCACAAACGGGAACGCGGCGATATCACCCAGCCCCAGCGCAGTCATTTGCAGGATAACGGATGCCAGGTTAGTACGCAGAATTTCCGGGTCGGTGAACGCCGGACGGCTGAGGAAATCATTTTCATCATACAGACGAATACAGATCCCTTCAGATACGCGCCCGCAACGCCCTTTACGCTGATTGGCTGACGCCTGAGATATCGGCTCAATCGGCAGGCGCTGCACTTTGGTACGGAAGCTATAACGGCTGATACGCGCCGTACCTGGATCAATCACATATTTGATGCCCGGCACCGTCAGTGACGTTTCGGCTACGTTGGTCGCCAGCACAATACGCCGTCCAACGTGGGACTGGAATACGCGATTCTGCTCGGCATTCGACAGACGCGCGTACAGCGGCAGCACCTCGGTATGCGGCAGATCGCGTTTCATCAGCGCATCGGCGGTGTCGCGAATTTCGCGTTCGCCGCTCATAAAGATCAGGATATCGCCACGGCTCTCTTTGCCCAGTTCATCCACCGCATCAAAAATGGCCTGAAGCTGATCGCGGTCAGTATCGTCGGCATCTTCCACCACCGGACGGTAGCGCACTTCCACCGGATAGGTGCGGCCGGACACTTCAATCACCGGCGCGTTATGGAAATGTCGCGAAAAACGCTGCGGGTCGATGGTCGCCGAGGTGATGATGATTTTCAGATCAGGGCGTTTTGGCAGCAGCTCGCGCAGGTAACCCAGCAGGAAGTCGATATTCAGGCTGCGCTCGTGGGCTTCATCGATGATGATGGTGTCGTACTGCATCAGCAGACGGTCCTGCTGAATTTCCGCCAGCAGAATACCGTCAGTCATCAGCTTCACCTGCGTGGTGTCGCCAACCTGATCGTTAAATCGCACCTTGTAACCCACGCAACCACCCAGCGAGGTTTCCAGTTCGGCGGCGATACGATCGGCAACGGTACGCGCCGCCAGACGGCGCGGCTGAGTGTGACCAATCAGCCCGCGAATACCGCGCCCCAGCTCCATGCAAATCTTCGGCAGCTGCGTGGTTTTACCTGAACCGGTTTCCCCCGCCACAATCACCACCTGGTGATCGCGGATCGCGTCAGCGATATCCTGTTTCTTCTGGCTGACCGGTAAATTTTCCGGGTAGCGGATAGCTGGCCTTGCAGCAAGACGCGTACTTACCCGCAGCTCTGAAGCCGCAATGTCGCCGCTCAGCTCCTCAATCAGCGCGTTCAGCGCCGTTGGGTTTTTCATTTTTTTTGCCCCCTGAAGGCGGCGCTGTAGACGCTGGCGGTCGCGCAGCATCAGCGAATCCAGCCGCGAATAGAGAGGCGTCAGGGCAGATTGTGGCGTATCAGACATGGTAGTAAAGCTCGCTTTGTCGCCGTGACATCGGGCAACATGGATTAAATATGGGATCAGAATTCTGCGTAGTGTAACACAGACAAGCACTTAGGGTTTTAGTTGCCCGGTGCGTCTTATTCAATATTTTCGAACATTGATATCGAAAACTCGCACTTACACTGTCGGCAATTTATCCGTAGAGTGTTCCCTATTGAGCGGAATGTGATCCGCGTGACACAACAGGAAAAAAGAGCCATGAGCAAAGTATTAGTACTGAAATCAAGTATTCTTGCCGGTTATTCTCAGTCTGGCCAACTGGCCGACCACCTGGTTTCCGAGTGGAAAGCCGCTCACCCTGGCGATGAAGTCACCGAACGTGACCTGGCCGCGAACCCAATCCCGGTTCTGGATGGTGAGCTGGTGGGCGCGCTGCGTCCTTCCGATGCAGCACTGACCCCACGTCAGCAGGAAGCGCTGGACCTGTCCAACGAACTGATTGCTGAACTGCAGGCGCATGACACCATCGTGATCACCGCCCCAATGTACAACTTCAACATCCCAACTCAGCTGAAGAACTACTTCGACCTGATTGCCCGTGCTGGCGTGACATTCCGTTACACCGAGCAGGGTCCTGAAGGCCTGATCAAAGGCAAAAAAGTCGTGGTTCTGTCGAGCCGTGGTGGTATCCATAAAGATACCCCAAGCGACCTGCTGACTCCTTACCTGACTCTGTTCCTCGGCTTCCTGGGTCTGACTGACGTGCAGTTCGTGTTCGCGGAAGGCATTGGTTACGGCCCTGAAGTGGCAGCGAAAGCCGCCAGCGATGCAAAAGCGTTGATTTCTCAGATCGCTACTGCCTGATTATCCGAGAATACAGGTTGAGATAACCCTCCTCAACCTGCGCGGTGGCACTGTGTCGGTGCCGCCGCTACTTCTTCAACCACTGACCGTTAATGCCTCGCACGTACTCCCCTGATTTTGCTCTCTCAACCAGTTTCGCACCGGCAATGCTGGCAACTTCGCGCGTGGTGGTATTATTTTGCTGCGCCAGCAACTGATATTGACGCGTACGACCCTCGTTAATTTGTTTCACCAACGTCAGCGTTTCCGCATCCTGCTGCACCGCCGCAATGTAACCATTCAGCGTTTCACCCACGCGTCCCTGTTGGCGGGCTTCATCCAGCGTCAGTGCCATCACCGCAGGTGACAGCAGCAAACAGCCCAGCAATATAGCGCAGTTAAGTCGTTTCATTTGTCCCGTCCTCAGAACAGACCACTCTGGGTTTTTAATAACGCTTCCACGTCCTTGTCCACCTTGATATGAATTTCATGCTCTATTTTCACATTCATATTAATGGTGATCGGTTCTTTCGGGGCGGCCAGTTCAATGCGCGGGATACACCCGCAAAGCAACATCGTTCCACCCGCTATCCACAGGCTACTGAGGGGTTTCATCACTGTTTTCCTTTTGCGACGGCAAGGTGGCATTTTGTTCCACCCAGGATTGCAGGTTATCGCCAAAGCGCAGGCTGCGCCAGAGCTGGAACAGATTTTCCTGCTGGCTGTAATTCAGCGAAACACGCTGGTTTTTATTACTGAAACGGCTGGTACCATCCACTTTGGCGGTCATGTTCATCACGCCCAGATTGTCGAGGTCGATCGTTGCCCAGCTGCGCGATATCTCCATATAACGCAGCCAGTCGATTGCGGCTCCGGCGGCAAAATTATTGCGGCTGATGGCATCGGCCATGTCTTTATCCATACGCACGGTAAGCGGCCCGCTGTTAGCAATCCAGCCCCCTTTCACCAGCCAGTGTGAGTTATTCAGCCACAATGGCAGCGCACCATTGATGTAGCCCGACATCGCCAGCTGTTTCAGTTTCATCGAGGTGATCAGTTCGGACAAACTCAGATGAGTGACCTGTATCGTGGCTGCCTCCGTTTGTGGCATCTGCAAGCTGGCCATACTCAGCTGCCCGCCGAGCAACTCGAGGCTTACGTCACTCAGTGTGAGCGGCTGTTTATCACTCCAGGGATACCAGCCCTGAAGATCGGCCGTCACATTTTGCATCGCAAACTGGTTTTTAATCTTTTTGATCCGCAGAGACACCGGCCCGTGAGCGCCGAAATACCAGCGATGAGATTCCATACGGAACGGTAACGAGAAGTCGATACCCTCAAATTCATTATCCGGTAGCAGCACGCTGCCGTTGCTGACCAGCCAGTGCCCGCCCGCTTTCAGCCCCTGATCGCTGGCCGCAGAGAAAGCGACCTGGGCTTTTAACATGCCCCCCTGAATAGCCAGCTTCAGCTCCGGGCTGATCAGCGGCTGAAATACGTTTAAGGGTTGTTCCGGCCACCACATCTGACCACGCAGGCGCTCTCCGTCCCAGCGGCCCCGGACCTGAACCGGGCCAATTTTTTGCGCCTGCAAACTCCCCTTGAAAAGAAACGCCTCCGGATCGTGCCCTTTTACAGCCAGGGTCAGAGTCGACGGGGGCAGATAGCCGCCGCTGCTGAAGTGCGTTTCTTTGGCTTTCAGGCTTAGCTGGCCGTTGAACGAGGGGGACTCCGGGTCACGTTGCCAGCGCACGGGCTGGTCCAGCGTTAATCGCGGCGCATCCATCGTCACGCTGCCATAGGCCAGATGATCAAACCCGGTCGACAGCGATGTTAATTCAATTAGCCGATCCTGCCAGCGCCCCTGCCCTTTAACATCCCATTTCGCGCTCAGCGGAGCCAGATAACCCTCCCCCCAATAGCGCCATAGCCACTCGCCTTTGTCCGGCCAGAAATCGCTGGCGCGCCCGTCCAGATGTAGACGGAACCGCCCCATTTCCCGGTCATGAGCACTGAGGATCGCCTGTAACCGCCCATCAATACCGGCGGAAGAGAGTGAGACGCCCGCCAGCGGCCAGCGCGCTTCATCCACTTCCAGTGTCGACAGCAGCCGCCCTTTCATTCGCAGCAGCGCACCAGGGCGCATCACCACCTGCGGATCCAGCAGCGCTCCGCGCAACTCTCCGGGTAAACCGGCAAAGAATTGCAGGCTGGCGAGCTTGCTTTCACCTGTCAGCCGGAACGGCAGCTGGCTGTTGAGCCAGTCCAGATTTCCCGGTCCCAGTGTTAATACCACGTTTCCTTTCCCGCCACGTCCCTGGGTCAGCATATTAAAGCGGCCATTCAGTTCCGTCGCCGCTAAGCCCTGCTGCCAGCCTTTTGCCGTCAGCGCGAAACCACCCGAAAGCGGCTGCATCGCCCAGGGCCAGTTCCACTGCCCCTGTTGCACCACAATCTCCTCACGCGTGATGTTCCAGGGCAGCGTCAGCAACGGTACTTTTTGATCCTTTGCTGTCACGATCAGCGTGCCGTTCTGCTGCTGCCAGTCGAGACGCAGGTGCAGCGCTTCAGGCACGCTATCCAGTGCCAGATCGCCCTGCAAGGCACCGCCTTCAGGTAACGCAACAGGGATACGCGGCAACGTCAGCGTGCCGCTCAGGCTGATGGGTTTCGGCACGCCTGGTGCCTGAATGTTCAATGTGGTCAGCGTCAGCTGCTGCGCGTTCAGTTCGGCATCCAGCGACAGGTTGTCTCCCTGATAGCGCAGGTGCTGGCGTTGAGGATCGAGATTAAGCTGAAGCTGCCCGGCCCAGTTCTGCCAGGGCGTAATCGTGAGCTGCCGGACGGTAACGTTGGCGGCGGGAAGCATTTGTTGCCATTCGGCCAGCGTACGCGGGGCATCTTGATTCTCAGCGCTGGCGAGGTTGGCGGCACAGGAGGTATTCACCGTGGCGTCATCGACAACCAGTTGCCAGCGGCGCTGGTGATATCCAAGCGCCACGCCTTTAACGCCCACCAGTTCGCAGTCACCGACCCGATAATGCACGCCAGGCAGATGTAACGCGCCTTGATGCCAGCCAGGGCTACCGTCAAGGACGACGGAGGTTTTTGCAGGCAGCCAGATACCGGCCAGCCTTGGCAGCCACTGGGTAACAGTAAGAAGTATGCCGGTCAGCAGTAGGATAACTGCCATCAGCACAGCAAGCGCTATTTTCCAGCCCCGATTCATGGCGGTGACATCCTGTTCATTCCGTGATTATCTCCTGAATGATGGCATGGAATCCCTGAAGGGTGAAGTTTTTCGCCAAAAATCAAATGATTCGCTGCTTTTAACACCACCCAGACAGCGGTCTTCTCCCGCGCATGGATAAATTATTGTTACACTGCTTTATCACTGACGCACTGCGAAAGGAAAAGACGATGAAACTTGCGGTATATAGCACTAAGCAGTATGACCGGAAATACCTCACACAGGTCAATGAAGGCTTCGGTTTTGAACTGGAGTTTTTCGACTTTCTGTTAAGTGAACGTACGGCGAAAAACGCCGTTGGCTGTGACGCTGTCTGCATTTTCGTCAACGATGATGGCAGCCGCAAGGTGCTGGAAGAGCTGGCCGAACTGGGCGTGAAGTTTATTGCCCTGCGCTGCGCTGGTTTCAATAATGTCGATCTCGACGCGGCGCGTGAACTGGGTATTCAGGTGGTACGTGTTCCTGCTTACTCCCCGGAAGCGGTGGCTGAACACGCGGTCGGCATGATGATGACCCTGAACCGCCGTATTCATCGCGCCTACCAGCGCACGCGTGATGCGAACTTCTCCCTCGAAGGTCTGATCGGTTTCAACATGCATGGCCGCACTGCCGGGGTGATCGGCACCGGGAAAATTGGTATTGCAGCGATGCGCATTCTGAAAGGTTTCGGTATGCGTCTGCTGGCATTCGACCCTTATCCAAGCCCACAGGCGCTGGAGTTGGGCGCGGAATACGTCGACATTAAAACGCTGTTTAGCCAGTCCGATGTTATCACCCTGCACTGCCCGCTGACGGCGGATAATCATCACCTGTTGAACAGCAGCGCATTTGCACAGATGAAAGATGGCGTCATGGTGATCAACACCAGCCGGGGTGCTCTGATTGATTCACAGGCAGCGATTGAAGCCCTGAAGCAGCAAAAAATTGGCGCTCTGGGCATGGATGTTTACGAAAACGAACGTGATTTGTTCTTTGAGGATAAATCTAACGACGTGATCCAGGATGATGTGTTCCGTCGTCTGTCAGCCTGTCATAACGTACTGTTTACCGGTCACCAGGCTTTCCTGACCGCAGAAGCCCTGACCAGCATTTCTGAGACGACGCTGGATAATTTGCGTCGGCTGGAGAAAGGTGAACCTTGTGACAATGCGTTGACCGCATAATCCCTATTCGTGACCTGAAACGCTGGCATAGCCAACCTCCCCGGTTATGCCATTTTCCTCTGAAGACCCATAACGACTCCGGCTTACTGACACCGTTTTTTTTACATCAATTAGTATGTTGTAACTAAAAAAGGGGCGCAGCATAAAAAGAAACGGCCCGAATTACTGGCCGTCGAGACCACGAATAGGTTTAACGGAGGACCAGGCACGGCACGATGGGCAATGCCAGTAAAGTGCATGGGCCGTGAAGCCGCATTTATGGCAGCGATAGCGGGGTTTGGTGCGGATCTGCTCGCCAACCATATCGCGCAGCACCATCAGACTGTCTTTGGCGCGACCCTCTTCGGCTTCCTGCAAGTTGAAATCCATCAGTCGATGGAAAACGCGCATCGTCGGATGGCGCTGAAGCTGGCGGGTAATATAAGTTTGCGCCGCCTCGGCGCCCTCTTCCCGGTCGAGTATCCCCGCAAGGTAGAGTTCGGCTGCGGCACCGGTATTTTCTTCTACGCAGCGTTTAAGGTATTCGGCCCAGGCAAGAGGCTGACCAAGATGTTCATAACACCCTTCCAGCATCTCAAGGGTTTCACTGACCAGCTCTTTATCCTGTTCAATCACCCGCTGCAAACTCACTACGGCTTTGGCAAATTCACTCTTCGCCATATGGATGCGGCCCATCATAATAGAGACGCGGGCGCTGTTGCGGTCGGCAGACTCGCCTTTCTTCAGCAAACTCATGGCACGATCGAGGTCATCACTGCTGATGGCCTGCAAGGCCAGTTCGCAATAGAAATGCGCGATTTCCATCTTCAGGCGATCTTTACCCTGCTTCAACAGCCGCTCAGCCACTTCAATGGCATTCGGCCAGTCACTGGTGGCCTGGTGGATAATCAGCAGTTGCTGCAAAGCGCTGATGCGGAAATCGGTTTCGTCCACCAGCTGACCAAACATCTGTTCAGCGCGGTCATAGAAACCCGCCGCCATATAGTCACGGCCCAGTTGTTGGATCGCCAGCAAACGCTGATCGTAAGTGAGGGATGCGCTTTCCATCAGCGCCTGGTGAATGCGGATAGCGCGATCCACTTCACCGCGGGAACGAAACAGATTCCCCAGCGTCAGATGCGCTTCCACCGTGCCGCTGTCCTCTTTTAACATATCGAGGAACAGGTCGACGGCTTTGTCCTGCTGGTTAGAGAGCAGGAAGTTCACCCCGGTCACATAGTCTCGCGACAGGCGGCTGGCTTCCTGTTGCTTATCCTGTTGCGCACTTCTGCGCCCCATATACCAGCCATAGGCGGCGGCGATGGGAAGTAACAGAAACAGCAGTTCTAACATAAATGATTATTCCTTGACGACCGGCGTCTGTGACGCTGTCACGGATTGCGCTGTCTGCCCCAGTTGCTGCTGAAGACGTTTAAGTTTGCGTTGCGTATGGGCCAGTGAAACCCGCACACGCAGCCAGAATAACCCACAAATTGCCCAGCCCAGCAAAAATCCGGCGGCAAACAGTGAAGCCAGCAACGTTGAAACACGGAATTCGCCCTGCGCCAGCAGATAGTTAAACTTCACTACCTGATCGTTGTGCGCGCCCAGCGTGACTGAAATGACGAAAATCGCCAGGACCACTAAAAAAATCAGCAAATATTTCACAGTTCATCCCATACCCTGGTGTTAACCAGATGAATTATGCCAAAAAAATCGGCCTTATGCTTGCATTGATGTCACGTGCTACTGGCCACCTCACCACTTTTCCCTGCACTTGCTGCCATCGAGCGGCAATAAAACAGCCGAACAGAAGATATGGGGACTCTTAGCGCTTTTACAATCAGGAGGTTTCATTTTCCCGCTGCGCTATCTCCTGCTGCTCCTGCGGCGGCACCGTCAGCGGTCCACAGAATCGCTGTGCCAGCCAGGTCGCAAGGGTAATAAACAACCAACTGATAAGCGTGGCAAAAATCAAATCACGCGGCCAGTGCATCCCCAGCACCAGGCGGCTACCCATTACCGCTATCGCCCAGCTCATCAGTAATACAATAGTGACGTAGCGTCTGCGCGGCCACAGCAACCCCACGCCAAGTAACGCCCAGCTGGCAGCAAACAGAGTATGACCCGAGGGGAAAGCAAAGCCGGTTTCAAATGCCCAGTGTTTTTTTAGCCAGTCCGGTAGCTGGGTATCCTCCGCGACGGCGGCGAGCACCATCTCACTACGCTGTTTGCGTTTCTGATCGTAGAATTGCTGCGCGTTAATACCGTAGGTTTTTTCCAGCCACAGTACATAAGGGCGCGGTTCCTGAACATGTTCTTTAATCAGACTTTTGGTGTACTGCCCCGACAGCAGCGTGGCAATAATAATCCCCAGCAGGAATACCGCGGGTTTCCAGCGAAAACGCAGGCACCAGAGAAACCAACCGCAAAGAATGGCGCTGGTCAGCGTTCCCCAGGGGCTGGTGACTGTTTCGGTAAACCAGAACAGCAGCTTGTGCCCCCACCCCATTGATACCGGCTGCCAGTGCCAGCCCGACAGCATCACCCCAACTGGCATAAGCAACAATACCAGCATGCCGAGGGTGGTACGTTTGAGGATCTCTGCCATTTCTCTTCCTTCCGAACCGTCGTGTTCACGAGTTTGTTATAAGATTATCTTAAAAAATAATAACATAAGGATTGTGATAGTGATAATTCTGCGGTATTAAAACAATCGCTCTAACCTGTTAACTGCCACGCGATATGTTGTGGCAAAATAGGCACAATTGTTTGCGTCAGGCAACTGACACAGCGATATCTGATGATAGCGCAACACCTGAAGTTTCTGGAGAGTCTCATGCAGCTTAAACGGGTAGCAGAAGCCAATCTGCCCACGCCCTGGGGTGATTTCCTCATGGTCGGTTTTGAAGAAATCGCCACCGGGCACGATCATGTCGCCCTGGTTTACGGCGATATTTCAGACAGCAAACCTGTGCTGTCACGCGTTCATTCTGAGTGTTTAACGGGCGATGCGCTGTTCAGCCTGCGCTGCGATTGTGGGTTCCAGCTGGAAGCCGCCCTGACGCAGATTGCTGAACAGGGACGCGGTATTCTGCTGTATCACCGCCAGGAAGGCCGTAATATCGGTCTGCTGAACAAGATCCGCGCCTATGCGCTGCAGGATAAAGGCTTTGATACGGTTGAAGCCAACAACCAGTTAGGTTTTGCGGCCGATGAGCGTGACTTCACGATCTGCTCAGATATGTTCAAACTGCTGGGTATCCACGAAGTCCGCCTGCTGACGAATAACCCGCGCAAGGTTGAAATCCTGACTGAAGCAGGTATCAACATTGTTGAGCGTGTTCCACTGATTGTGGGAAGAAACCCGAACAATGCGCATTACCTGGATACGAAAGCCGCGAAAATGGGCCATCTGTTGTCCAAATAACCTTTCCGGGTTGATGCCCTGGCGACCACTATCATGCCGGTCGCCAGGGAGAGATAGCGCTGGCTATTGCAACATATTGCGGATCACGTAATGCAAGATGCCATCATTTTTGTAGTACGTCAGTTCGTTACCGGTATCAATACGACAACGCGCTTCCAGCACCTCCTGACGCCCATCAATACGCGTTAGCGTCACATTGACCACGCCTCCCGGTGTTAACTGCTGCAAGTCCTGTACATCAATCTGCTCATCCCCGGTCAGCCCCAGCGTTTTACGCGTGACACCTGACGGAAACTCCAGCGGCAAGATCCCCATACCGATAAGATTCGATCGATGAATACGCTCAAAGGATTCCGCAATCACCACCCTAACCCCTTGCAGACGCGGGCCTTTCGCTGCCCAGTCGCGGCTGGAGCCAGAGCCGTACTCTTTCCCGGCGATCACCGCCAGCGGAACGCCCGCCTGTTGATAGCGCATGGCGGCATCGTAGATCGCCATCTGTTCATCGCCAGGAATGTAACGCGTCATTCCGCCTTCCACGCCCGGTACCATTTCGTTACGAATACGGATATTGGCAAAGGTGCCGCGCATCATCACTTCATGGTTACCACGGCGCGAACCGTAAGAGTTAAAGTCTGTGCGCTCCACGCCATGATCGAGCAGATAGCGCCCTGCCGGACTGTCGGCTTTGATGCTCCCTGCCGGGGAGATATGGTCAGTCGTCACGGAATCACCCAGCATCGCCAGAATACGCGCGCCATGAATGTCCTGCACCGGCTTCGGCAGTTTTTCCATATCATCAAAGAACGGTGACAGACGGATATAGGTTGAGCTGTCATCCCAGTCATAGGTCGCCGCTTCACTGACTTTGATCTGCTGCCATTCCGGGGTGCCTTCGAAGACTGCGGCATACTCTTTATGGAACATATCGGTCGATACCATCTGCACGGCTTCGGCGATCTCCTCCGGCGAGGGCCAGATATCTTTGAGATAAACCGGCTTACCCGTCGTGTCATTGCCAAGCGGATCGGTTTGCAGATTCAGTGTCATATTTCCTGCCAGCGCGTAAGCCACCACCAGCGGCGGTGAGGCCAGCCAGTTGGTTTTGACAAACGGGTGAATACGCCCCTCGAAGTTACGGTTACCGGAAAGTACCGCACCCACAGTGAGATCGCCCTGCTTGATCGCCGTTTCAATTTCATCCGGCAGCGGGCCTGAGTTACCGATGCAGGTGGTGCAACCATATCCCACCAGATTAAAACCGAGTTTGTCGAGATACGGTGTCAGGCGTGCAGCGGCAAGATAATCAGAAACGACTTTTGATCCCGGTGCCAGCGAGGCTTTCACCCAGGGCTGCCGTGTCAGCCCCAGGCTAACCGCTTTCTTCGCCAGCAGCCCGGCAGCCATCAAAACGCTGGGGTTGGAGGTATTAGTACAGGAGGTAATGGCGGCAATCACCACCGCACCATCCTCAAGCTGATAGCGCTGCCCAGATCGTCGATCCTGATAGCTGACCGCCTTGTGGGCTTTCTGCGCGTGGTTCACTTCCAGCTCGTTACTGGCATGAAACGCCGCAGGCACATCGCCCAGCGCCACGCGGTCCTGAGGGCGTTTTGGCCCGGCCAGGCTTGACTCCACTTCACCCATATCCAGCGACAGTGTGCTGGTAAATACCGGCTCGTCGCCACGATGCCGCCACAAGCCCTGCGCTTTGGCATAGGCTTCCACCAGCGCCACCTGCTGCTCACTGCGCCCGGTGAGTTTCATATAGCCAAGGGTCACGGCATCGATGGGGAAGAAACCACAGGTCGCGCCGTATTCCGGTGCCATATTGGCGATAGTGGCACGATCCGCCAGCGGCAAGTCATCCAGACCATCACCGTAAAATTCAACAAATTTGCCCACGACGCCATGCTTACGCAGCATCTGAGTGACGGTCAGCACCAGGTCGGTGGCGGTGATCCCGGCATTCAGTTTACCCGTGAGTTTAAAACCAACCACATCCGGGATTAGCATCGATACGGGCTGCCCCAGCATTGCGGCTTCTGCTTCAATACCGCCAACGCCCCAGCCCAGCACGCCCAGAGCATTGATCATTGTGGTGTGTGAATCCGTGCCGACCAGCGTATCCGGCCAGGCCACTTCCTGCCCTGCTTGCTCTTCATGCCAGACGGCCTGCCCGAGATATTCGAGGTTAACCTGGTGACAAATCCCGGTGCCGGGAGGAACAACGCTAAAACGATTGAATGCCTTCTGGCCCCAGCGCAGGAAAACATAACGCTCGTGGTTACGCTCCATTTCCAGACGCACGTTCTCTGCAAACGCATCGTCATCACCAAAGTGGTCAACCGTCACCGAGTGGTCAATCACCAGATCAACCGGTGACAGTGGATTCACCCTGGCAACATCACCGCCGAGCCGTTTTACCGCCTCACGCATGGCAGCGAGATCGACCACGGCGGGCACGCCGGTAAAGTCCTGCATCAGCACGCGCGCCGGGCGATAAGCGATTTCGCGGTCGGCATGGGCATTTTTCAGCCAGCCAGACAGTGCATGGATGTCCTCAGCGGTCACCGAGTCACCGTCCTGCCAGCGCAGCAGGTTTTCCAGCAACACTTTCATTGATTTAGGCAGGCGCGAGATATCGCCCAGTTCAGCGGCAGCCAGGCTAAGGCTGTAATACTGGTAGCGGTGCTCGTGGACAGACAGCACATCCTGACTGAGTTGGCGTAGGGTCGTCGACATTGCTCCTCCATTGCGTATTCTTTTCACATTTACCTTGAGTCACCGGAGATGCTGCTTCAGGGATAAAAGGTAAAACCTTAGCAAGCACAAGGTTTGTTTAAACATAGCACACGCGAATCGCAACGATTTGCTAACTACACTAATTGACAACAGCTGAAACAAACTGAAATTAAAATACAAAAACGCCCCGCTGTACTCGTCAGCGAGGCGTTATTAGTGATTGCGCGATTGATTATTAATTGGGGCCGTTTAACGCACCATCATTCCAATCCATACCGCGCTGGTCCAGAACAGTGCTGAAAACGTCCAGGTGCTGAACCAGGTAATTTGGGTTAAGTTCATATCAATACTCCTGCAGGCCATCTCTGACCAAAACGTACCACATTAAACCGTCAACATTAGATGCGAAGGTTTTACCGTTAAATGATGGGGTTAGCATCAAAAATGGGCGTAAAAATGCCCTGACCAGATAATCGGCCTAAAGAGTAATAACGCTGTTTTAATTTTTATTCTCAGCAAAACGCCGGGTGAATGTTAGTAACTGCTTTATTTAACTTTTTTATCTTCGAACATTGACTCAATAAAATTGCGCTGCAGGTCACTCAAATCCCATGATGCCGGAATGGCGTCCTGAGCCTTGTTTTTGCCTTTACAGAGACGATCGTTCGTTTTGCGGACTTGCTGTGCTTTTTGCTCTGGCTGTCTCAGGTACATTGTTACCCCCATATACGCCATATGAATAAGCCAACGACTCCCCAAAACAGTGCTGAGGCAGCGAATACCGTCATCCAGGCTTTGCGTTTCAGATTGCTGTTACGCTCAACCTTGATGGTTTTGTCCCCGAAGCCGGGTTGTACAGATAATCTAGTAGCCATAGTTTTTGATAATCACTCGCATTGAAAACGATTGTTTTAACCAATCAGAAATTAGGATGAATCCTAAACATTCTCTGTTGCAAAATCCAGTAATTTTTATTGAACAAAACGATTAACAGGATTAATCAACCGTGAAGAAGATTAATTAAAAGTCCTAACTCAACTCGACCTGATTAATTACCACTTAACACAAATTAACACCTGCTCGTTTCATTTTAGTGCCATTTTAAATTAGAGTTTTTATTACTAATCCTTTAGTTACAGGTGATCTCCACCTCTTTTAACTAGAGTATGAGAATCATCCTAACCAAGAGCAAAGGGGGACAATGAAAACTGTGTACTGTTTCTCATTTAAGAAATAACAATAGGAGAACATGTGATACATGTTTCATTTACGGAAAAATAATCAAAGGACATTAACGAATGGAGTCTCAGGTGGCATCCATGGATAAAAAAAAGAGCCGCATAGCGGCTCCGGGCAGGATTGTTCATAACCTGAGTGATTATTTCGCGGGGAGTTTTATATCTTTAAACATCGCTTCAATATCTTCATTCGAACGCAAACCTACAGCAGTATCAACAACATCGCGCGTCAGGTGTGGGGCGAAGCGTTGAATAAAGTCATACATATAGCTGCGCAGGAAGGTGCTGCGACGGAAACCGATCTTGGTGGTACTGAAGCTGAACACATCGGTTGCTTCGATACGCACCAGGTCCGGATCGGACACCGGGTCCACCGCCATACTGGCAATCACCCCAACGCCCAGTCCCAGCCGGACGTAGGTTTTAATCACGTCTGCATCGGTCGCAGTGAAGACAATACGCGGGGTCAGCCCGGCACGGTTAAACGCGGTATCCAGTTCTGAGCGGCCCGTAAAGCCGAAGGTGTAGGTCACTAATGGATATTCTGCAAGTTCCTCAATGGAGACTTTGCTCTTCGCTGCGAGCGGATGGTCCGGCGTGACGACGATGGCACGGTTCCAGTGATAGCACGGTAACATGATCAAATCGTCGTAAAGATGCAGCGCTTCGGTAGCAATCGCGAAGTCGGCATTGCCTTTCGACACCGCCTCAGCGATCTGCGTCGGCGAGCCCTGATGCATATGCAGGGAGACACGCGGATAGCGCTCAATAAAGCCTTTAATCACATTGGGCAGTGCGTAACGCGCCTGCGTATGGGTCGTAGCAACGTAAAGAGACCCTTTATCTGGCCAGGTGTGCTCTCCAGCGACGGATTTAATCGCATCCACTTTCGATAACACTTCACGCGCAATGCGGATGATCTCCTGCCCCGCCGGCGTCACCTGAGTCAGATGTTTGCCGCTACGGGCAAAAATCTGGATGCCAAGCTCATCTTCCAGCATACGTACTTGCTTACTGATACCCGGCTGCGAGGTATAGAGTCCTTCGGCCGTTGAAGAGACGTTGAGATTGTGATTCACCACTTCAACGATGTAACGCAGCTGCTGCAATTTCATTTTTCGTTCCATCCAGGGTTTGAAACAATGCGCCGAAAACCGAGCAACAGTGTTCAACTCTGTGGCTGGCGCTGTAATAAGGCAATCGCTCTAATGCAATTAGATAATAAGAAAGGGGTTATCTATAACAACTATATCAAAAATGTGGGATATGTATAGCACAGCCAGGGGAATTCGTAAGCGGGATCAGAAGAAAAAAAGGGCGGGGGCGACAATCACTTGCCGCCCCCGACAGGGAGATTTCACGCAACGTTACTTCTTGGCGACTTCCCATTTTCCATCAACAAAGAAGGCAGACCAGCCAGTGGCTTTTCCGTCTTTTTCCGTGCTGACGTACTGCTGTTTCGTTTTACGACTGAAGCGCACGACGGCTTTGTTGCCTTCGTCATCGGTCGCTGGCGCATCGGCCAGATAGCGCAGTTTTTCCGGCAAACGGTCACGGAAGCGTTGCAGCTCTTCCACCTGCGGCGCGCGAGTCTCACGCGATTTAGGGAACGTATTGGCCGCGAGGAACACACCGGCCGCACCATCACGCAGAACGAAATACGCATCTGACTTCTCACACTGCAACTCAGGCAACGGCACCGGATCTTCTTTCGGTGGCGCCACTTCGCCGCTGCGCAGGATTTTACGCGTATTTTTGCAATCGTCATTGGTACAAGACATGTACTTACCAAAACGCCCCATTTTCAGGTGCATTTCGGAACCACATTTCTCACACTCAACGATTGGGCCGTCATAACCCTTGATTCGGAACTCGCCCTGCTCGATCTGATAACCATCACATTCCGGGTTATTACCACAGACGTGCAGCTTACGCTGAGGGTCGATCAGATAACTGTCCATCGCAGTGCCACATTTCTGGCAGCGGCGACGGGCGCGCAGTGCGTTGGTTTCCGCGTCATCACCCTCAAGAATATTCAGGACTTCATTCTCAGGGATCAGGTTAATGGTCTGCTTACAACGCTCTTTCGGCGGCAACGCATAGCCAGAACACCCGAGGAACACGCCGGTGCTGGCAGTACGGATGCCCATCTGGCGGCTACAGGTTGGGCAGTCAATCGAGGTCAGGACCATCTGATTAGGCTGCATACCGCCCTCTTCAGGATCTTTCTCTGCCTGCGCCAGTTGCTCGCTGAACTCACTGAAGAATTTATCCAGCACGGCTTTCCACTGGGCTTCATTCTTCGCGACTTTATCGAGGTTGTCTTCCATGTTCGCGGTGAAGTCATAGTTCATCAGCTCACGGAAGTTCTCTTCCAGACGGTCGGTAACGATCTCACCCATTTTTTCCGCATAGAAACGACGGCTTTCTACCTTCACATATCCACGATCCTGAATAGTCGAGATAATCGATGCATAGGTAGAAGGACGGCCGATACCGCGTTTTTCCAGCTCACGAACCAGCGAGGCTTCGCTGAAGCGGGCCGGTGGTTTGGTGAAGTGCTGGCTGGGTACCAGTTGCTGAAGACTCAGCTCACTGCCCACTTCCACGGCAGGCAGCACGCGATCTTCATCGCCTTTGCGCAGCGCAGCCATCACACGCGTCCAGCCATCAAAGCGCAGCGTGCGCCCTTTCGCCTTCAGTTTGAAATCGCCTGCTTCCACCGTCAGGGTGGTCGAATCGTATTGCGCTGGCATCATCTGGCAGGCAACAAACTGACGCCAGATCAGCTGATACAGCTTCTGCGCGTCGGTTTCCATATCTTTTAATGCTTCAGACTGCACTTTCACATCCGATGGACGGATGGCTTCGTGTGCTTCCTGAGAATTCTCTTTACTGCTGTATACGTTGGCGGCTTTCGGCAGGTATTTCGCGCCGAACTCATCTTCGATGTAGCCACGCACCATGCCAACAGCATCCTGGCTCAGGTTGGTTGAGTCAGTACGCATATAGGTGATATGACCGGCTTCATAAAGACGCTGGGCCATCATCATGGTTTTCTTTACGCCGAAGCCAAGACGGGTACTGGCCGCCTGCTGAAGCGTAGAGGTAATAAACGGTGCACCTGGCTTGCTGCTGGTTGGCTTATCTTCACGATCGGCCACCACATAGCGGGCTTTCTCCAGCAGGCTGACGGCGGCATAAGTCTGCTCGCGGTTCACCGGGCGGAACGGTTTATCGCCCTGGTGCGTGACCTGCATGGGCAAATCCACCCCTTTCGGCGTGGTCAGGTCCGCGTTCAGATCCCAGTATTCTTCCGGGACAAACGCTTTGATTTCGCGCTCACGCTCAACCACCAGCCGCACGGCGACCGACTGGACGCGGCCAGCGGAGAGGCCACGAGCCACTTTTTTCCACAGCAGTGGAGAGACCATGTAACCCACAACACGGTCCATAAAGCGACGCGCCTGCTGGGCATTAACACGGTCAATGTTCAGTTCGCCCGGCTTATCAAACGCCTGACGAATCGCATTCTTGGTGATTTCGTTAAACACCACGCGGCTATAGCGTGATTCATCGCCACCGATCACTTCCCGCAGGTGCCATGCAATGGCTTCCCCTTCGCGGTCAAGGTCCGTTGCGAGATAAATATGGTCAGCTTTCTCAGCCAGCGCCTTCAGTTCGGCGACCACTTTTTCCTTGCCCGGCAGGATCTGATAATTCGCTTCCCATCCGTGATAAGGGTCGACGCCCATACGGTTAACTAACGCCGTCTTTTCGTCTTTTTTGACCTTTTTGGTTGTTTTACTGGTTGTAGAGTCAGCGCTCTTTTTAACTGTTGATCCACTGGTCGGCAAATCACGGATATGGCCTACGCTGGATTTCACCACGAAGTCATTACCGAGATATTTATTGATCGTTTTGGCTTTTGCCGGGGACTCAACTATTACGAGAGCTTTTCCCATAGTTACCTTTACCTGATTAAAACATCCGAGAGTAAGTGTGCCGTTTTGACTCGTCACATCGCGCACTAACGATAGGGTTATCGGGATAACAGATTCAACCCGGTTAACTTTTTATCAATTTCAACATAATAATGCACGTTGCAACCAGTTGATTAACAGTACTTTTTACCGTCTGTTAAGCGAATCTCTAACAGAGCGTAAAGTCTGTTTTACGCCCGGAACCCGAAACGCCCACACTCTACCTGATAAAATCTGTTACGCAACTTAATTAGCATTAAGCCCACACTTACGCCAGGAAAGGCGGCAAAAAGAGGTTAATTTGTGCCGTTTTTCGCCACAACCGGGCACGGCGATGTGCAGCATCTGTTCCCCCCTGGCGGCAGCCTTATAAAGGAAGGAAAATACGATTTTTCCGATGGGCATGATATTTGGATAATCAACCGATTGATAAAAGCGAGATTTTTCCGCTTGAACCCCTTTCGGGCGTTGATTACATTGACCAACCGGTCTACCAATGCTGCGGCTACAAAAAAGTGACCGGAGGCAGAGAATCGCTTCTCTTTTACGGATATCGCTGCGCTATCGATCTCCTGTTCAACACACATGGAAACGACATGACCACCTTGATTTATCAGGATGAAAAATCCCACAAATTCTGGACCATTGTACAAAAACAACAGGAACTCCATCTCAGCTGGGGACGTGTGGGAACTCAGGGGCAAAGCCAGATAAAACGTTTTGACGATGATGAACAGGCCCTTCAAGCGTGCAAGAAATTAATAAAAGAGAAGAGCCGAAAAGGCTATCTGGCAGCAGGTGAAGAAAATCCCCCCCTGGCACCCGCAGCCAGTACCGCCTCCGTTCCTGCCGCCGTGGCACCAGCTCAGCCTAAAAACACCCCCGCCCCGGCGGCTGACGAACCGCCAGGCCCTTCAACCGTAGCGGCTCCCCTCAGCGTCGTGGCCAGCAATACGGCACCGCTGTGGCTGACAGAAGACGAAGCCATTACGCTGCCGCAGAAACTGTCGGTGCTGGCGCTCAGTCACCGTGACCGACCGCTGCCGCCCGCCGGTAAAATTGAAGAACCCGCAGAGCAGTTACGTCGCCTGAAGGTCTTGAGCCAGGAAACTAAAAAGAACGGCGGCATGACGCTGGACGGCAGTCACTGTGACGGCAGCTGGCAGCAGGCCATCGCCATCGCGCAGGCCTGCCTCTCTGAAGCGAAACCTCTGCCGCAGGCGTCCCCGATGGCCGCTGCGGCCCTGATGAAAATCAATCAGACCTTCGCCGGTCGCGATACCCCGCTGCTGATGGATGCCATCGTTGCCAGCTACGGCCTGGAGTATGCCGTCGAGATGATCATCGCCAGCCTGCAAATTGGCCTCGAGCGTGATTACCGTACGCGCAACATCACGTTTTATCCGGCGGATAACCCACCATTGGGTTACCAGCAGAACATTGTCGATTATGAAATGCGCCTGCGCTGGCATCTCTCAGCCGCGCAGCCCGATCTGTGGCAACGCTGCGCTGACCGTCTGGTCGCCGCCCTGCCGCAGATCCCACTCTGGCGTCAGCCGCTGGTGTCTCTGCTGCTGCCGGAACGCCCCGCACTGGCCGATGAGATCACCCTGCGCGCCGGGCGCGACAAGGATTTAACGGCGCTGGAGTGGCTGAAAATGACTGCCACCGATGCAGCCACCCTGCAAGTGCTGGAGTATTACCAGGCATTAGAGCTGTTTGACAGCTGGTATTACGGCGAAATACTCACCAGCACCGTGCTGCTGGAACAGGGCGTGCGCGCACTGCCACGCCTGGCGCCTTACGCTCACGGTGACCGCTGCGGCGAAGTGCTGATGCACATCAACCATCCGCAGGCGCTGATGATGTTGATCGAAGCCGCCAGTCAGGGAAAACGCAGCTATGAGCGTGCGGCAAAAGCCAGTAAACGCTTCCCGCACGCCACGTTCGCTGCCCTGGTTCGTCTGCTGAACGGCAAAGAAGATGCGCTGTGGCGTACCCAGCTTCATGCCCTGCTGCACAATCAGCCGCAGCTGGCTGCTGAGGTCATTCCCTGGCTCTCTGCTGAAGAGCGCGATCTGGTCGAGAGCAGCCTTGAACGCCTGAACGTTAAAACCGACTGTGCCAGCGCGGAGATGTTACCGGCGATCCTCGTATCTCCGCCGTGGACCGTCAAAAAACAGGTGGGCACGATCCCGCTGCTGACGTTAGCAGTACAGCCTGTGGCACCTGAGTTCGATGGCGTGCCCGAAGACCAGCTGTCGATGTGGTCCAATCACCGCAAGATCAAAGTGGAAGGGCTGAAGACGGAAGAGATCCTCGCACGTCTTGGCTTCAACTCATGGAATCAGTCGCTGCCAGACACCGCCGTCGCCGCGTTTGATTCCGGCAACTATCCCCAGCTGATCGCCGACTGGGCGACCAACCACCCGCATTATGCCAGCGACTGGAACCTCTACGTTTTGCCCGGTCTGCCGCGTGAGAAAGGACTGAGTCTGTGGAATGCCCTCAGTAGCGAACATCACACCGGTATTGCGCTGGTGATGGCCCACTTCGGCCTGGACGGCCTGCCCGGCTTTATCAACAGTGTCGGCCGACAGCCGCAGGAAGCGCTGCCCGTCGCACTTTGCGTCGGTAGCACCGACCTCGCGCCGCTGGTTTCACGCGCGTTTTCCAAATTAAAAACCCTGCGTGCAGAGGCGCGTCACTGGCTGCTGAAGTACCCGGAACATACCGTCGCCGGTCTGCTACCGCTTGCCTTCGGCAAAGCCGGAGAAGCGCAGGATCACGCACGTCTGGCGCTGCGCCTGTTGCTGGACAACGGGCATCAGGCACTGCTGGAAGAGGTGGCAGGACGTTATCAACAGCCCGAGGTGCTGGCTGCGGTCACTGCCCTGGTGCAGCTTGATCCGCTGGATGATTTCCCGGCGAAGCGCCCTGCGCTGCCGGACTTCTGGCAACCCGTGCTGTGGGCGCGCCCGCAGCTGCATAACGGCAAAGCCCTGCCGGAGGACGCCCTGATGCACCTCGGCACCATGCTGCGTTTCCCGACGGAAAATGGCCTGTACCCTGGGCTGACTCAGGTCAAAGAGTCCTGCACGCCGGACTCGCTGGCGGCGTTTGCCTGGGATCTGTATACCGCCTGGATGGCCGCCTCGGCGCCGTCAAAAGAGGGCTGGGCGTTCAGCACGCTGGGGCTGTTCGGTAATGATGATATCGCCCGTCAGCTAACCCCGTTGATCCGCAGCTGGCCGGGTGAATCCCAGCATAAACGCGCCGTAGCTGGCCTGGATATTCTGGCGGATATTGGCTCAGATATCGCCCTGATGCAGCTGAACGGCATTGCGCAGAAGCTGAAGTTCAAAGCGCTACAGGAGCGCGCACGCGAGAAGATCAGCCAGATAGCCGAAAAACGCGAACTGAGCGTGGCAGAGCTGGAAGACCGTCTCGCGCCGGACCTGGGGCTGGATGACAACGGCTCATTGCAGCTTGATTTCGGCCCACGCCAGTTCAGCGTCAGTTTCGATGAATCGCTGAAACCTTTCGTCCGTGACAGCAGCGGCAGCCGTCTGAAAGACCTGCCCAAACCGAACAAGAGCGACGATGCCACGCTGGCGACAGACGCGGTGAACCGCTTTAAGTTACTGAAGAAAGATGCGCGCACCATCGCCAGTCAGCAGATTGCCCGCCTGGAAAGCGCGATGTGCCTGCGCCGCCGCTGGACAGAAGCCCAGTTCATCCAGTTCCTGGTGGGACATCCGCTGGTCGGTCACCTGACCCGCCGCCTGGTATGGGGCGCCTATGATGCAGATAACCAGTTGCTGAGCTGCTTCCGCGTGGCGGAAGACAACAGTTACAGCACCGCAGACGATGACCTGTTCACGCTGCCCCATCACGCCGTGGAGATCGGCATTCCGCATATTCTGGAGATGCCGCCCGAAGATGCCGCCGCCTTTGGTCAACTGTTTGCTGACTATGAGCTGCTGCCGCCGTTCCGCCAGCTGGATCGTAACCGCTATCTGCTGACCGCTGAAGAGCGTGACGCCACCGATCTGCAACGCTGGCAGGGCAGGCTCTGCCCGAGTGGACGCCTGGCCGGGCTGACCAGCAAAGGCTGGCTGCGTGGCGTGCCACAGGATGCGGGCTGGATCTGCTGGATGCTCAAACCGATGGGGAATCTGACGCTGGTGCTGGAAATGAGTGAAGGTCTGGGCGTGGGCATGGCACCGGATGAATTTAACAAGGAGCAGTCGCTGGACAGTCTCTGGCTGTGGCACGGCGATGCCCACCAGTATGGCTGGGGCCAGCAGCATCCGCAGAAGCATCCGTTCTCAACGCTGCACCCGATTACCGCCAGCGAAATGCTGAGTGATATCGATGCATTGTTTGATTAACGCCTGAAGCCGTTTGTTAAGGAAAGATCATGTCTGATGTATTACAGCGGCCGCCGGCCGCGCTCCTTTACGCCGCTGAACTGGCGCGGCTGAAGCAGGATGACAGCGGCCCCCTGCCGCCCGGCTGGCAGCTCAGTCTGCCCGCGGCGCGGGCGTTTATCCTGGGCGATGACGCCCGGGGGATCAGTGCCAAAGTCGTTACGTCGATTGCCAGCGTTGAGCGCATGCTGGTGACGCTGGCCACCGGGCGTGGCCTGATGCTGGTCGGTGAACCCGGCACCGCAAAATCGCTGCTGTCTGAGCTGCTGGCCACCGCCATCAGCGGTGATGCCGGGCTGACCATCCAGGGGGGCGCATCGGTGACAGAAGATCAGATCAAATACGCCTGGAACTATGCCCTGCTGATCAACCAGGGGCCGTCAACCGACGCCCTGGTCCCGGCCCCGCTCTATCAGGGAATGCGCGATGGCAAAATCGTGCGTTTCGAAGAGATCACCCGCGCACCGCTGGAGGTGCAGGACTGCCTGCTGGGGATGCTATCGGACCGGGTCATGGCCGTGCCGGAACTGAGCGGTGATGACAGCCAGCTGTATGCCCGCGAAGGCTTCAATATTATCGCCACCGCCAACACCCGCGACCGGGGCGTTAACGAGATGAGTGCCGCGCTGAAGCGGCGCTTTGATTTTGAAACCGTCTTCCCGATTATGAATTTCCAGCAGGAGCTGGCGCTGGTCTCATCAGCCTCAGCACGTCTGCTGACGCACAGCGGCATCCCACATAAAGTCCCGGATGCGGTGCTGGAACTGCTGGTGCAAACCTTCCGCGATCTGCGCAGCGGCGGAGAGAAAAAAAGCGCGATGGACAGCCTGAACGCCATTATGTCGACGGCCGAAGCGGTCAACGTGGCGCATGCGGTAGGCGTGCGCGCCTGGTTCCTGCAACAGCGTGCCGGGGAACCGGCCGACCTGGTGGACTGCATTGGCGGCACCATCGTCAAAGATAATGAAGACGACCGCGCCCGGTTGCAGCGCTACTTTGAGCAGCGCGTTGGCAGCCGTAAAGAGGCGCACTGGCAGGCCTATTACCAGGCGCGTCACCGGCTGCCATGACCCTCCCGGCAACCGAACGCCTGCCGCCAGCGGGTGAACCGCTGATCATCGGCATCCGCCACCACAGCCCGGCCTGCGCCAGGTGGGTGAAGCACAGCATCGAACAGCTGCGCCCGGCCTGGGTACTGATTGAAGGCCCGGCAGATTTTAATCCCCGACTCGACGAACTGCGGCTGCCGCATCAGTTGCCGATCGCCATTTACGGTTACTGCCAGTTTCAGGATCAGGATACGCCGGGCATCGGTGCCTGGACGCCATTTGCCGAGTGGTCGCCGGAGTGGCAGGCCCTGCTGGCGGCGCAACGGCTGAACGCGGAAACGCGTTTTATCGATGTGCCGATCTGGGCGCAAACCACCGACGATGAAGACGACGACCGTGGCAGCCAGCATTACCACCAGCGCCAGCAGGCGATGATGGCGGCCTGCGGGATGGAGAGCAGCGATGCGTTATGGGACCATCTGTTCGAAGATGAATCTCAGCACAGCGACCTCCCCCGCACGCTGGATCTGTGGTTTCAGCAGCTACGTGACGGTTATTCCGGTAGCCCTCAGGATCGGCAGCGTGAGGCGTATATGGCGCGCTGGATCGCCTGGGCGATGGCGCAGAACACTGGCCCGGTACTGGTGGTCTGCGGGGGCTGGCATGCACCTGCCCTTGCCCGCCTGTGGCGCAGCGTATCAGACACCGGGGAACCCGGCCTGCCGGAACCCCTCCTTCCCGGTGCCGTCACCGGCAGCTATCTGACCCCTTACAGTGAAAAGCGGCTGGATGTGCTGGCAGGCTATCTCTCCGGGATGCCCGCGCCGGTGTGGCAGCACTGGTGCTGGCAACACGGGCAGGAACAGGCGGGGCAGCATCTGCTGAAGACCGTTCTGACGCATCTGCGCCGCCAGCATCTGCCCGCCTCAACGGCGGATATGACCAACGTTGTCTCTATGGCACGCGCGCTGGCGGCGCTACGCGGACACCGGCTGCCGCTGCGGAACGACTGGCTGGATGCGCTGGCGGGCAGCTTAATAAAAGAAGCCCTGCACACGCCGCTGCCGTGGAGCTACCGCGGGCAACTCCAGGCGGGAACGGATCCGATCCTGGTCACTCTGGTGGATGTGCTGGCAGGCGATCGCTTTGGCGAACTGGCCGCCGACACGCCGCAACCGCCGTTACCTCAGGATGCATTCCGCGAGCTGGCACGCGTCACTATTACGCTTCCGGCCACCCTGACGCTGAACCGCTTTGATGCAGCAGGATTGCTGCAAAGCCAGGTGCTGCACCGCCTCGCCGTACTGGATATCCCCGGCATTCTCTGCCAGCAGGGCAGCACGCTGGCGCTTTCCGGTGATGGCGAAGAACAGTGGACGCTGACCAGGCCATTGCAACAGCATGCCGCCCTGATCGAAGCTGCACGCTACGGTGCCACGCTGGAGGAAGCCGCGCGTAACCGCCTGGAATCCGCGATGACCGAGGCCGAAGGCATTGCGCCGCTGGCCGCCTGGCTGCAACGTGCCGCCCTTGCCGGGCTGTCCGCATTCAGCCTGCAACTGCTTGCCCGTCTGGAGCAGCAGATCGCGCTGGAGAGCGAGTTTGAGCAGATGGGGCCAGCGCTGGAGATCCTCTACGCGCTGTGGCGTCACGACACCGTTAACGGCATGCGGGATGCCGCCATCCTGCTCACCACCTTACGTGCCGCGATAGATCGCACATTGTGGCTGGCGGAGTCGACCGGCCTGATTGATGCCACGCAGATCAACGCCCATCTGCACAGCTGGCAGGCACTGTGCCATATTCTGCGCGATGAACAGAATCATCCGCAGGCTGACGACCGTCTGGTGCTGCTGCCGCGCGCGCTGGCGGTGCTGGAACGCCGTTTTCGTGCAGCGGATGCCAGCGCACTCAGTCGCGGCGCGGCGCTGGGTGCGTTGATCCGTCTGGAACACCCCAGCGCCGATGCAGAGGCCGCGCTGGCGCTGCTGGCCACGCTACCGTCCGCACGTTTGGGCGAAGCGCTGCACGGATTAATCGCGCTGGCACGCCACCAGCTGGCGACACACCCGGCGTTTGTCGCCGGGTTTAATCAGCAGTTGATGCAGCTGGCGGACGATCAGTTTATTGCCGCCCTGCCCGATCTGCGTGCCGCTCTGGCATGGCTGCCACCGCGTGAACGCGCAGCGCTGGCGCGTCAGGTGCTGGCGCATTACCAGCTCTCGCACCTGCCGGAACATCTGTTACAAACCCCGCAGCCGGAAGCCTGCGCACCTGCCGTTTTTCTTCGTCACCAGCAGCAGGAGCAACGCGCCGTCGCTGCGCTGCGCGCCTGGGGCATACTTTGAGGACCCCGGATGCCTGAACTCACCGATATGTTAACCAGCCCCGCGCTGCAACGCTGGCGGCTGATGCTGGGGGACGCGGCGGAAAGCAGCCTCGGCGGCCTGGATGAACACGCCCGCGCGGTGGATAACGCCCTGGAATGGTTGTACGGCCGCGATCCGCAGCGCCTGCAACGCGGCGAGCGCCACGGGGGCAGCCAGGGTTCGCAGCTCACCACCCCGGAATGGATCAACGCCATCCACCAGCTGTTTCCGGCTGAGGTGATCGAACGGCTGGAGAGTGACGCCGTATTACGCTTCGGCATCGATGATGTGGTCACCAACATTGAGGTACTGGAACGCATCGCCCCCTCTGAAGGCCTGCTGCGTGCGGTGTTACATACCAAACACCTGATGAACCCGCAGGTGTTACAGGCCGCGCGCCGTCTGGTGCGCCAGGTGGTGGAGCAGATTATGGCGCGGCTGGCGACCGAGGTCCGGCAGGCATTTTCCGGCACCCGCGACCCCCGCCGCCGTTCACCGATTGCCCTTGCGCGTAACTTCGATTTTAAAGGCACGCTGCGCGATAACCTGCACCGCTGGGACCCGCAGCGCGGGCGGCTGTATATTGAAACCCCGGTATTTATCAGCCGGGTTAAACGCCACAGCGAGAAATGGCAGCTGATTTTGCTGGTCGATCAGAGCGGATCGATGGTGGATTCGGTGATCCACTCCGCCGTGATGGCCGCCTGCCTCTGGCAGTTACCGGGAATTCGCACCCATCTGGTGGCATTCGATACCAGCGTGGTGGATCTGACGGCCGACGTGCAGGACCCGGTTGATCTGCTGATGAAAGTCCAGCTGGGGGGCGGCACCGATATTGGCAAAGCGGTGCAGTATGCACGGCAGCTGATCGAACAGCCGCAGAAAAGCGCGATTGTGCTGGTCAGCGACTTCTTTGAAGGCGGGTCGCCCTCACTGCTGGTGAATCAGGTCAGGCAGTGCGTGCAGAGCGGCAGCAAAGTGCTGGGGCTGGCGGCACTCGACAGTAAAGCCGCCCCCAGCTACGACCGTGAAATGGCGCAGCGGCTGGTCAATGCCGGGGCGCAGATTGCTGCCATGACCCCAGGTGAACTGGCGGCCTGGCTGGCGGAGAACCTGCAATCATGAGTGTGACCGTGCGCAGTGAACTGCTTGAACTGACCCCGCAGGCGCTCATCGCCCTCAGCAATGCCGGTTTTGTGAAACGCGGCCAGAAAGAGATCGCCGCCGGAAACCTGCCGTCGTTCAGCGATAATGACGGCGTGCTGACGGCGCAGTTTAGCGATGGCATCCAGACCCGATTGAGTCAGGGCCAGGCGCTGAAAGAGGCGCACTGCAGCTGTGGAGCCAGCAGCATGTGCCGCCATCGCGTGATGCTGGTGCTCGGCTATCAGCAACTGTGCGCCACTGAGGCGACAGCAGCCGCAGCCCCTGCACGCTGGCTCCCCGGCGCATGGCTGGAAGAACTGAGCGCACTGCCTGCGGCAACGCTTAAACGTGCGCAGCAGCTGGCGGATAAAGGCTTGGTGGTAGAGCTACACTGTGAACCCGGCAAAGTGCCCGCAGCGAAACTGCCCATGAGTGATGTGCGCTTTTTCTCGCGCAGCAGCATGCAGTTTGCCCGCTGCGACTGCGTTGAGGGTGCGCTGTGTGAACATATTATTCTCGCGGTGCAGGCCTTTGCCGCTGCTGAAGCCCGGCATCCGGGTTTTGAGCACCTCGTCTGGCAGTTACAGGGCGAACGACAGGACGATGTCGCTGAGCTGGCGGAGAGCGATGACAGCCTGGCGCAGCTGTATCAGCTCAGTTATCAGCTGTGGAGCGGCGGCATCAGCCAGCCTTCCGTTAGCGTTGCTCCGTTGCTGACCCAGGCACAGCGCAGCGCGCAACAGGCCGGCTGGCGCTGGGTGACACTGTCACTCCAGCAAGTCACTGAAGGTATCGACCGCTTTCACCAGCGCGCATCCCATTATCGCGCCGGGTCGTTTCTCAGTCAGTTCGCCGGGCTGACGGCGCGCGTGCTGGCCGCCCGCGAGATGGCGCGCGAAGCCTCAGAGGGCAAAACGCCCGCTCAACCCTGGCGCAATATCGTCGGCCTCGGGATTCAGGATCGGGTCAAACTCGACCATCTGCGCCTGGTCTCGCTGGGCATGGAGTGCTGGCAGGATGACCACCATTACGCGGTGCGCATCTGGTTTACCGATCCGGACACCGGCAGCATCCTGCATCTGTCGCGCCAGTGGCCGCGGGCAGAACAGCAGAATGCACCGGGCTGGCAGCGCCGTATTGCGGGGTTCCAGGCGTCGATCCTGGCTGGCGGGCAAATCATCTCCCAGGCCGCACAGCGCGATGCACGCGGGGAGCTGCACCTGGCTGCCCGCGATCGTCTAAGCACGGTTGCCCCCCTCACGCCCTCCGCGTGGGAGATGCCCGAGTTCCCTCTTTGCCAGCCGGGCGTGGCAGCCCTGCGACACCATCTGCGACAACAGCAACCCGCCTTCACCCGCCCCCTCAATCACAGTGATAACCTGTTTATCCTGCCGCTGGGGGAATGTCTGGACATCCGCTGGGATGCCGGGCGGCAGACGCTGGAAGTGGATATCATCAGCGGTGCGGGTGAAGAGAATGTGCTGCGGTTATCACTGAGTGCAACGCCCGCGGCCCCGTACGCCATTGACTGCCTGGTTGCCCTGCTGCAACAGCAGGACGATGCGCCCTGCCAGGTCTCCGGCCGGGTGTCGGTGATTGACGGTGTTCTGGTGCTGGAGCCGCTGGCGATCATGACGCGCCAGCGTGCCTGGGTGCTGAATGCCGCAAGCGAGCCGTCTCAGACGCTGCCAGCCCGCTCATCGCCCCCGGCATTACCGTTGACACTGTCCCTGCTACAGCGCTGCCAGCAGATGCTGATCCAGTGGCTACACAACGGGTTGCACCACCAGGAACAGCGTGTCTGTCGTGACGCTGAAACGCTGGCGCAGGCATTGAATGAGTGTGGTTTTGAACGGCTGGCGCGCCTGCTTCGTCAACTGCCTGCGTTACTGACGGGCACGGATCAACAGCGGCTGGTGAATACGTTACATGCGGTGGTGTTGCTGCGGGATGAACTGGAACAACAGTGTCTGCTGACGCCGCAGGACGCGGACGCCAGTTAAACAGCATCACGCCCGCAGGCGCGGGCGTGATGAGGATTACAGCAGCGGTTTATCACCACGCTGCCAGAGGCGCAGCAGCAGACGTTCAACGCTGCCGGTGGCGCTGTCGGTAAAGCGGCTCATCACCCCTTTGCGGCGCGCATAACGCACCCCGATCACCTGGTGTTTGTCCATCTGATCGATAATCAGGTCATCACTGGTGCTGATGGCATCAACCAGGCCTTTCTCCAGCGCCTGGGTGCCGTACCAGTGTTCCCCGGTCGCTACGCTGTCAATATCCAGCGAAGGGCGCATCTGGTGTACAAACTGCTTAAACAGCAGGTGCGTTTCATTCAGATCCTCACGGAACTTCTCACGTCCCTGCTCGGTATTCTCACCAAACAGCGTCAGCGTCCGTTTGTATTCCCCGGCCGTGTGCAGCTCAACGTCGATCTCATTGCGTTTCAGCAGACGGTTGAAGTTAGGAATCTGCGCCACGACGCCAATCGAGCCGATGATGGAGAACGGGGCCGCCACAATACGGTCCGCCACACAGGCCATCATATAACCGCCGCTCGCAGCCACTTTATCGACGGCGACCGTCAGCGGGATTTTTTTCTCACGCAGGCGCTGAAGCTGAGAGGCTGCCAGACCGTAACCATGCACCACGCCGCCAGGGCTTTCCAGACGCAGCAGGACTTCATCCCCGGCCGTCGCCACCGCCATCACCGCAGAGACCTCTTCACGCAGCGAGGAGACTTCACCAGCATCCATGCTGCCTTTGAAATCGATCACATACAGCGTGGGTTTCGCCGCTTGCGGTGGACGCCCCAGCTTCGCCTGCTGTTTGGCGGTTTTTGCCTCCAGCTTCTCTTTTTTCTTCTGCTCTTTGTGCCACAGTTTTTGCTGTAACGGCTTCATCTTCGCCAGCCGCATCGTATCCTGCATTTCCGTGTAGCGTTCATCCAGGTGGGTCAGTTTTAGCTGGCCGCTCTGGGCACGTTTGCGCATGGCAAGATTAGCGATCACCACGGCGATGGCGACAATCGCCACCACCACAGTGACGGTTTTTGCCAGAAAAAGTCCATAATAAGAGAGTAAGTCCACTCACACCGCCTTGATTTACATATGTTAGAGATACGACAGTGTAGCGGAGTCGCCTGCTGACGTCACTTCACACTAAATCCGGGCTGCGCGATTGAACTCATCGCCGTTTTCAGGCATAAATCACTTTGTTCAATCCGTGCAAGGGTTTACGTCAGGCGACAATTCACCGCCCCACGGATATCCCCCCATCGCCAGAGGATCTTTACGTGCACTATCAACCGAAAAGCGATCTGCTTAATCACCGAATTATTCTTGTGACCGGCGCCAGCGATGGCATCGGGCGCGAGGCCGCCCTCTCCTATGCCCGCTACGGTGCGCAGGTGGTATTGCTGGGCCGTAATGCTGAAAAACTCCAACGGGTCTGTGATGAAGTGAATCAGCACGGCAACGCCCCGGCGCTGTGGTTTACCCTCGACCTGGAAACCGCGACGCCGGAAAGTTGCCACCAGCTGGCGCAGTCAGTGGCCGCTCAGGTGCCGCGTCTGGATGGCGTGCTGCATAACGCCGGGCTGTTAGGCGATGTGGTGCCGATGGACCAGCAGGACCCGGCTACCTGGCAGCAGGTGATGCGCGTCAATATCGACGGCACGTTTTTCCTCACCCAGGCACTGCTGCCGCTGCTGCTGAAGTCGGAGGCCGCCTCGCTGGTGTTCACCTCTTCCAGCGTTGGCCGCCAGGGCCGCGCAGGCTGGGGCGCTTACTCGGTATCGAAATTTGCCACCGAAGGCATGATGCAGGTCCTGGCGGAAGAGTACGACCCACGCCAGCTGCGGGTAAACTGCATTAACCCCGGCGGCACCCGCACCAAAATGCGCGCCAGTGCCTTCCCACAGGAAGATGCCAATAAGCTAAAAACCCCTGCCGACATTATGCCGCTCTACCTCTGGCTGATGGGCGATGACAGTAAACGTAAAACCGGGATCAGCTTTGATGCCCAGCCGGGACGTAAAGCCGGAGCGGCAGAATAATGGCCGCAGAAGATCGTCATCAACAGCGCCAGCAACGGCTGAAAGAGCAGGTGGACGCGCGCATTGCCGCAGCCACCGATGTGCGCGGTATCCTGATGGTCTTTACCGGCAACGGTAAAGGAAAAACCACGGCCGCATTTGGCACCGCCACGCGGGCGGTCGGGCATCAGAAGCGTGTCGGGGTGATTCAGTTCATCAAAGGCGAATGGCCGAACGGTGAACGTAACCTGCTGGAGCCTCATGGCGTTGAGTTCCAGGTGATGTCCACCGGGTTTACCTGGGACACGCAAAACCGTGAAACGGACACCGCCGCCTGCCTGAGCGTGTGGCAGCATGGCAAACGGATGTTGCAGGATCCCACGCTGGATCTGGTGGTGCTGGATGAGCTGACCTATATGGTGAGTTTTGACTATCTGCCGCTGGAAGAGGTGCTTGAGGCGTTGCAACAGCGCCCTGTTCATCAGAGTGTGATTATCACTGGTCGCGGCTGTCACCGGGAGATTCTGGAGCGGGCGGATACCGTCAGCGAAATGCGCCCGGTGAAACATGCCTTTGATGCCGGAATTCAGGCGCAACAAGGCATTGACTGGTAAGTGCTATAACGCAAAAGGGACCCGAAGGTCCCTTTTTTACATCATGCACATCACGCAACGTTAGCCTTGCTGACGCTTAGACGAGCGGCGATTGCTGCCCGGCTTGCTGGCTTTCGTGGTGGTGGTGGTATGACGCTTAACCGCACGGCGGATCTGGTTCGCTTTAGTACGACGGCGATCTTTCTCCACCGCGACTTTGGTGACCGTTTCCGGTGCCAGACCGACCAGCTCACGCAGGTAGTTGGTCGGCTGAAGTTCCAGCTCCGTCCAGCCACCACGCGGCAGGCCTTTCGGCAGATCGATATCGCCGTAGCGAATACGGATCAGACGGCTCACCTGCACGCCGACCGCTTCCCAAAGACGACGCACTTCACGGTTGCGCCCTTCGGTCAGCGTTACGTTGTACCACTGGTTAATCCCTTCGCCGCCCGTGAACTTCAGGGTTTTAAAGGCGGCCGGACCGTCTTCTAACTGCACGCCACGGCTCAGCTGTTTGATCTTCTCGTCATCCACTGCACCGAATACGCGTACGGCATATTCACGCTCAACTTCACGGCTCGGATGCATCAGGCGGTTTGCCAGTTCACCATCGGTCGTGAACAGCAGCAGACCGCAGGTGTTCACATCCAGACGGCCAACGGCCACCCAGCGCGCACCGCGCAGCTTTGGCAGACGGTCAAATACTGTCGGACGGCCTTCCGGGTCATTACGGGTACAAAGCTCGCCTTCCGGCTTGTAATACGCCAGTACGCGGCACACTTCGGCAATGGATTCAGTAACAGGAACAATATGGCCGTCAACACGGATCTTCATTGATGCGCTTGGCTCAACACGGTCACCCAGTGTAGCCAGCTTGCCATCAACGCTGACGCGTCCGGCAGAGATCAGGGTTTCGATTTCACGACGGGAACCGTGCCCGGCGCGTGCTAAAACTTTTTGTAATTTCTCGCTCATGGAGCTACCTCTGTGTCGCCTTCCCAGGCGTCATGGTGAAAACAGAATTTCTTTTGTTTTCAATAACTTAACGTGTGTATCGCGTGTCATTATACAGCCTTTTTACGACTGTGTAACCTTCTTACACCGCACAGGCTCAAAAAAAGCCTAAAACGTCGCCCCACACTCAATGCGACCCGTTGAAAGAGTGAGCGTTGTTGGGTTACACCCGCCGCCCCTGTTTATCGAGCAGTTTTTCGCCGTCCTCCTTACTGAATTCGCCCTGCTGCGGGTCGGGCAAAATATCAAGAACAGCTTCTGACGGCCTGCATAATCTGGTGCCAATCGGCGTGACAACAATCGGGCGATTAATCAGAATCGGATGTTCCAGCATAGCCGCGATTATTTCATCATCGCTGAACCGGTCCTCTGCTAACCCCAGTTGCTCATAAGGCTCCACGTTGTGACGAAGCAGTGCGCGGGGCGTGATCCCCATTGCGGCAATCAACTCTTCGAGCTTTTCACGATCGGGCGGCGTCTCCAGATAGAGGATCACCGTTGGCTCAACGCCGCTATTGCGAATCAGCGCCAGCGTGTTGCGCGATGTTCCACAGGCAGGATTATGGTAGAGAGTAATATCCGTCATGTTCATTCTCCTATCATTGGGTCAGCGCCAGGCGCACAGCCAGCGCACTCAGGGTGACAAGCAACACCGGCAGTGTCATAACCACACCAACACGGAAGTAGTAACCCCAGCTAATCTTGATGTTTTTCTGGGCAAGCACATGCAGCCAGAGCAACGTCGCAAGGCTGCCAATCGGTGTCATCTTAGGCCCCAGATTGCAGCCAATCACGTTGGCATAAATCATGGCTTCTTTCACCACGCCTTCCGCCGCGCTGGCGTCGATTGAGAGCGCACCGATAAGAACGGTAGGCATATTGTTCATCACTGATGAAAGCAGCGCCGTGACTAAACCCGTGCCAAAGGTGGCAGTCCACAGACCACCGCTGGCGAAGGTATTCAACAACGAAGTGAGATAGTGGGTGAACCCGGCATTTTTCAGGCCGTAGACAACCAAATACATCCCCAGTGAGAAAATGACGATCTGCCAGGGTGCGCCTCGCAGGACCTTCCCGGTGTTTATCGCGTGGCCGCGTTTAGCCACGATAAACAGAATGAGTGCGCCAAACGAGGCAATGGCACTCACAGGGATCCCCATCGGCTCAAGCAGGAAGAAGCCCGCCAGCAACAGAACCATCACCAGCCAGCCCATTTTAAATGTCGCCGGATCTTTGATGACATCCGTTGGGGATTTCAGCAGCGAAATATCGTAGTTGGCAGGAATGTCTTTACGGAAGAAAAGATGCAGCACCATCAGCGTGGCAATGATAGCGGCGATATCTACCGGTATCATGACCGATGCATATTCAGTGAACCCCAGTCGGAAAAAATCCGCTGAAACGATATTCACCAGATTGGAAACGATCAGCGGCAAACTGGCGGTGTCCGCGATAAAGCCGGCTGCCATAACGAAAGCCAGGGTCGTTCCTTTGCTGAAACCCAGTGCCAGCAGCATTGCGATAACAATGGGCGTCAGAATGAGCGCCGCGCCATCATTAGCAAAAAGTGCAGCAACCGAAGCGCCTAACAGAACGATATACGTAAACAGCAGCCGCCCTCGCCCATTACCCCATCTGGCAACATGCAACGCGCACCACTCAAAGAACCCCGATTCATCCAGTAACAGGCTGATAATGATGACAGCGATAAATGCAGCCGTTGCATTCCAGACGATATGCCAGACAGCCGGAATGTCATCCAACTGGATAACGCCGGTCGCCAATGCCAGAACGGCCCCCATCGACGCACTCCAGCCGATGCTCAGTCCGCGAGGTTGCCAGATGACAAAACCCAGGGTGAGAATAAATATTGCGCCTGCCAGTAACATTGAAATCTCCCATACGGAAAACACATTCGTTTTAGTGAATGTGTTTTGTTTTCAGCCGCACACCTTAGCGTGGGCATTTTTCAGTGACTCACGCACGTCGTCGCGCTGGCTGCTCCAGGCAGTATCAATAATCGAGGCAACCCAGGCAGGCATATGCGGTGAAAGACGGTAATGGACCCATTTGCCCTCACGGCGATCCAGGACTAACCCGGCATCACGCAGCAAGGCAATATGCCTGGAAATTTTCGGCTGTGACTGGCTTGTCGCTGCACAAAGGTCACACACACATAACTCTCCTGCTTCCCGCAACAGTAAAATCAGTGTCGTCCGCGTCTCGTCAGCAAGCAGTTTGAAAAGTTGAACAGGGTGCATAAGCAAGAGTTCCCGTGAAAACAGGATACATATGCTAATTCATATATGTTAAAAGTAAAAGCAGATCTCAATCACGGGAGAATGTCAGCGGCCGGGATCGGGCCGTCGTGAGGCAAAAACACGCGGCAAGCCACGCTCATTTCATCAGAAAAGGGGATCACCCGGGGTGACATGGCCATCACGATTAACGTCAATCCCCATTTTTTTTATTCTGGATAATAGCGTGGTGCGTTTCAGCCCCAAACGTATTGCGGCCCCGCGTGGCCCGGCGACGATACCATTGGTTTCTTTCAGCACGGCAATAATGCGCTCGCGCTCGTCGTCTTCATTCCGTTGCGGTGCAGGTTCAGATAACGCCGGTGCGGCAACGGCTGCCATCGGCAGCGGATAATTCAGCTCGGGTAGTTGCAGATCCAGCACCGTTCCGCGCGTCAGAAGCACGGCGCGTTCAATCACATTTTCCAGTTCCCGCACGTTCCCCGGCCAGGGCATCCGGCTCAGCAAACGCAGCGTTTCTGCGGGGATACTGTCGATAGTCCGCTTCATACGTTTCGCGATTTTATAGGTGAGGAATTTCACCAGTTGCGGAATATCCTCCGGGCGTTCACGTAGCGGCGGGATGACAATCGGGAATACGTTCAGCCGGTAATACAGGTCACTGCGGAATTCTTTGTCGGCCACCATTTGTCGCAGGTCGCGGTTGGTCGCGGCAATCATGCGCACATTCACCGAGATCAGTTTGTTGCCACCCACCCTTTCAAATTCACGTTCCTGCAAAATACGCAGCAGTTTAGGTTGCAGCTCCAGCGGAATTTCCCCGACTTCATCGAGGAACAGCGTGCCCTGATCGGCCAGCTCAAAACGCCCCATTCGCTGGGCGGTTGCGCCGGTGAACGACCCTTTTTCATGACCAAACAGGTCACTTTCCATCAGCCCGGCGGGCATTGCCGCGCAGTTCATTTTAACCATTCGCTGATCGCGGCGATCGCCAAGATTATGAATCGCTCTGGCGATCAGTTCTTTGCCGGTGCCTGTTTCCCCGAGGATCAGCACTGAACAGTCGCTTTTCGCCACGATCTCAACCTGTTTAAGTACCGCAGACATGCTCGAACTGCGCCCGACAATGTCGCTGAAGTCCGGGTTATTGCTGTTAATTTGCTCGGTCAGATACAGGTTTTCGTGTTGCAGCTTTTCCTTCAGGCTTTTGATTTCCTGATAGGCCAGCGCATTGTCCACCGCAATGGCAATACGTTCAGCGATTTGCTGCAAAAGCCGCAGGTTGGTGGAATTGAAATTATCCGGCTGGCACTGCGCCAGTTTGAGAACGCCCAGCGTTTTATGCCCGAAACGCAGCGGCAGGATGCACAGCGTTGTAGTCTGGTCGCGCCACAACAGCTGGGACAGGATGCTCTCATCGCCTTCCGGTTCGTCGGAAGGCCGCACGTTGGTCAGCAGCATCTCGCCGTTTTTCATCACCTGCTGTTCCAGCGATCCCGCCAGCGTCATGCGCGTGAGTTCGCGTTCAGCGACATGCGTCTGCACATAATGTGTGGCGTAGACGCTGGCCTGTTCGCTGTCTTTGTCGGCATCGTACAGCACAATACTGATGGCGTTAATGTGGAAAAAATGATGGATGGTTTTGGCGATTTCACCGGTCAGTTCGTCGAGATCAAGCTTGGAAAGCACCGCATTGGTGATGTCCACCAGAATGCGGAAATCATCGCGTTCGTGGCGCAGCAGCGATTGCTGCAGCAGCGCATTTTCACGCAACGTTATCTGTTCGACCGCAACCGCCGCCAGCATGCAGAGTTCATGCAGCCCGTTTTTATCTTCTTCGCTGAACGGCACCGCGCGCTGACGGGTAAACTCGCAACCGCCAAGCAGGCCGGAAGCCGCCAGCAACGGCACCAGGCAGTAGTCGGTAAACGCCGGATACAGGTTGAGCACGGCCAGCTGCGGGTAACGCAAATGCAGCGCCTCGCTGCGCCACGCCTGTATTTTCGGATTACTGAGCAACCCATGCACCGGTCCGGTGGCGAGCAAGGTTTCATCTTCATAATTCATCGGCTGATGATGTGAATCGAAGCCGTAAAAGCTGACGCGTTCGCTGTTGCTGTCAAACAGAATCAGGGTCACCGATTCTGCAATACCCGCACTCCGCACCACCTGGGTCAGGATTTCCAGCAGCGAAGTCATGGTCTGTTGTTGCAGCAGTTTGCGCGTCAGTTCCAGCAATCCTTGGTGTTTTGTGGTGCTCATGGTTGCACTTTGCATAGCGTTAGCTCGGGATAACCTGGTGTGTTAAAAAAGGGCAATACGTAAAAGTCTACGCCTTTCGCGGGACTCAGCCCCCTGATGAAATCAACAAATGCGGGGTAAGGGTTCGGTATGTGGCAGCATCATTTGTCGGGAAACGCCCAGCGCGCCGCGCAGGCAAACCTGCGGATTTTCAGTGACGTCGCCGATCGTCACCGCATCGGCGCCCAGCGGATGGCTTCGCAACAATTTCAGTACGGTGTCTTCCGCCTGTGCAGACACCACCGCCACCAGCTTGCCTTCGTTGGCAAAATTCAGCGGTTCCAGCCCCAGCAGTTCGCAAATGCCCCGCACAGCGGGTTTGACTGGCAGCGCATTTTCATCCACCGAAATGCCGAAACCGCTGGCCTCGCTGAACTCATGCAAAATCGCGTTGACCCCGCCGCGCGTCGCATCGCGCAGGGCGTGAACGCCGGAAACGGCGCGCAGCGGCGCCACCATCGGTGCCAGTACGGCGCAATCGCTCTGGATACCGAGATCCATACCCAGCTGCTCGCGAAGATTGAGTATTGTGGCGCCGTGATCCCCCAGCGTGCCGCTGACGATCACTTTGTCTCCGCACTGAATGTGCCCCGCGCCCCACGCCACATCGCCGGGGATCACGCCGATCCCGGCGGTATTAATAAAAATCTTGTCGGCTGCGCCGCGCTGCACGACTTTGGTGTCGCCGGTGACAATCGCGATCCCGGCGTCGCGCGCGGTTTGCGCCATCAGGCTGACAATTTTCTGCAAATCGTCCATCGGCAACCCTTCTTCCAGAATGAATCCGCAGGAGAGATATGCCGGTGTCGCGCCGCTGACGGACAAATCGTTTGCCGTACCGCACACGGCCAGCTTGCCGATATTGCCGCCGGGAAAGAAAATCGGATCAATGACATAGCTGTCGGTGGTGAAAGCCAGACGATCGCCCTGCTGGCTCAGCGCGGCCAGCGATAACCGCGCGCCGTCTTCACGTTCGTTGAGCCACGGATTATCAAACACGCGGAGAAACATCCGTTCAATCAACTGCTGCATCGCGCGGCCACCGCTGCCGTGCGCCATCGTCACAACGTCATTGCGCTCGCTCATCCTGCCACCCTCTGTTTCATCTCGTGCTGTTCCTGTGCGGGGGCATTTTCCTGATGCCGATACTGATACCAGGCGGCGCAGGCCCCTTCAGAGGAGACCATCAGCGCGCCAAACGCGTTATGCGGGGTGCAGCCGGTGCCAAACAACGGGCATTCATGCGGCTTGCAGCGCCCTGTCAGCACTTCGCCGCAGCGCGAACGCGGATCATCGGCCACCGAGTGTGCCTGCGGGCTGAAACGGCGTTCGGCGTCAAAGGCCGAATAGGTTTCCGTCAGGGAAATCCCCGATGCCGCGATCAGCCCCAGCCCGCGCCATTCGCTGCTGCCGGAAAGCTGAAAGACTTCGCGGATGGCGTTTTGAGCCAGCACATTCCCCGCTTCCGGCACGATGCGTCGGTACTGGTTTTCGGTTTTACACGATGCCTCGCAAACTTGTTCCACCAGCATTAAAACGCTTTGCAGCATATCCAGCGGTTCAAACCCGCTGATCACCAGCGGTTTGCCGAATTGCGTAGGAATGAAATGGTACGGGGCGGTGCCGATCACCATGCTGACGTGGCCGGGCGCGAGAAAGGCGTCGATGCGCACATCGTCTTGTTGCAACAAACTGCGCAACGTCGGGATCAGGCTGATGTGCTGGCAAAAGACGCTGAAATGGGTCAGCCCTTCACGCCGCGCCTGTTGCAGCGTGACCGCCGTTACCGGCAGCGTAGTTTCAAAACCGAGTGCGAAAAACACCACCTGTCGCTGCGGATTTTCCCGCGCCAGTTTCAGCGCATCGAGCGGTGAATACACCACCCGCACATCCGCGCCGCGTTCGCGCGCGTTCAGCAACGAACCCTGTTTTCCCGGCACCCGCAGCGCATCGCCAAAGGTGCAAAAAATCACCTCAGGATGCGCCGCAATTTCGCAGCAGGCGTCAATCCGGCCCATTGGCAACACGCACACCGGGCAACCGGGACCGTGGATAAACTCCAGCTGCGGGGGCAGCAGTTTATCCAGACCAAATTTGAAAATAGCGTGCGTATGACCGCCGCAGACTTCCATAATCTGCATCGGTTTTTCAGCGCTATACGGCAGCTGGGCAGCCCGTTTATGCAGGCGTTCAATCAGCGTTTTCGCCAGTTTCGGGTCGCGGAATTCATCGACAAAACGCATTATCTCGCCTCCCCCGCGCCGAGGAACATCGCGACGTCGGCTTCCACTTCTTCCATCGCATGCAGCGCCGCCAGCGTTTCCTGCGCTTCGTGCTCGTCAAGACGGCTCAGCGCAAACCCGACGTGAATCAATACCCAGCCGCCAATCAGCTGTTCGCGTTCGTTCATGCCCTCACAGACCAGTGCGATATTCACCTCACGCCGCAGGCCGCAGACTTCCGCCCAGGCGTGATCGGGCTGTTGCTCATGCAGTGCAACGATCTGCCCCGGAATGCCTATGCACATCGCTGCTGCTCCAGCCACGCCAGCCACGCGTCCATGCCTTCGCCAGTGGTGGCCGAAAGGCAGATCACGTCAATCTCCGGGTTCACCTGTCGCGCATTGGCGATGCAGGTTTCGACGTCAAAACTGACGTACGGCAGCAGGTCGATTTTATTAAGGATCATCAGGCGCGAGGCCGCGAACATATGCGGATATTTCAGCGGTTTGTCTTCGCCTTCGGTAACGGAAAGCACCGCCACTTTGTGCCGTTCGCCGAGATCAAAACTGGCCGGGCACACCAGATTGCCGACGTTTTCGATAAACAGCAGGCTGTTATTGTTCGGCGACAGCTGATGAACGGCGTCATGCACCATCTGCGCATCAAGATGGCAACCTTTGCCGGTATTGATCTGAATCGCCGGAACGCCGGTCGCCCGGATACGGTCAGCATCGTGAGTGGTTTGCTGATCGCCTTCCACCACCGCGCAGTCGACATTGGGCGCGAGACGGGTCAGCGTGCTGGTCAGCAGCGTCGTTTTGCCGGAACCGGGGCTGGACACCAGATTCAGCACCAGAATGGCAGCCTGCGCAAAATGCTCGCGGTTATGCGCGGCGATATGATTATTCTTCGCCAGCACATCCATTTCGATATCCACCAGCCGACGCGGCGCAAACGGCACACCGTGCGCATGGCCATGTTCGTGTTCGTGTGGATGAGAATGTTCGTGGTGAGAATGGTCGTGGTGAGAATGTTCGCAGCTGACGCCTTCAATCCGAAGCTCGCCGCTGGCACAACCGCAGGTACTGCACATAGTTTTCTCCCCAGGTGACGGGCACCCGTTATTCGATTTCAATACGTTTGATTTTCATGCCGTCGTCAGCGATCACCCGCACATTGCGGCCGCCGCATTCCGGGCACAGCAGCACGTCGGGGCGGAACAGACGGATAGCTTTCTGGCAATCGTGGCACCTGCTTTGCGCCGTGGGCGTATCGAGATACAGCACACAGCCTTCGGCCAGTGTTTCCCGGCAAACCAGCTCAAAACAAAATTGCAGCGCTTCCGGCTCAACGCAGGAAAAAGCCCCAATTTCCATCCACACCGCAGTAATTCTCCGCGCATTATTTTTCCGGCCAAATTCCTGCATTATTTCCACGGCATTCTGGCACAACGTTATTTCGTGCATGATCCCCCCTCGCGATGGAGTCAGATAACAGGGCTTTTGCAATATTAATGCCAGAGTTCATCAGACTAATTAAAACACCGGCGTTCCCCGGTGACGGAACCTGTGCGTCATAACTGTCGAAATAAGATGTCATCGACACCGCATTGATTCGCCTGCCCTCAGCCCCTTAGGGGCAGAAACCCTGACAACAGACTGATTTAAATCATTAATAAAATAAATATCGCACCTGGCACGCTTTATGCCCCTAGAAGGTTATGCGCCATTTTTTTGTCGTCACGGGGCGATGAAAAATGACACTCACGCACAACACAATAACAGGGTATGACATGAGCACTCTCAGCGAACTGACCACGAAGGCCGACTATATTGCCAGCAAAAATAGTCGCCTGAAATCACAGTGGCGCACTTACCAGAACAGCCTGACTCAGGCAGTAACACATTCAAATAAAAAGATTAATCACGAATTCTCCTGTAGTGAAGATCAGGGTATTCGCTTCACGCTGTTCAACTATTTCACCGTCAGCATCTATCTGAGCGATGACTTTTACAGTCAGGACATCGTGTACAGCCTGAACATGGCGCACAACAGTGAAGAACCTGTTTTCACCACCTTTGCCCACGCCACGCTGAGCGAAGAAGGCAAGATCGACGGCACCGTGGATATCCACGATAAAAACGCCGTACTGGAACATTATTTAAATAAGATCTCCGCTATTTATCAGTGTATTTACGACTCTCTGCACAGCAATCAACCTATTCAGGCGCAATTAGAAAAATTACTCAGCCACGCCTGATTCATATTCAGGCAGACCGTATTACGCCGGTCTGACGGAAATAGGTTCCGCGTCGCTTGATTACCGTTTTTTACGGGGATCAATGCCGACATAAGTGTCGAAATGTCAATTTACGTGCCGATTTCGTCACCTTTGACGAAATGGAAAGGAGACTTCATGAGTCGCGTCGCCGCCATGAATCAATATGTGATCGCCGATCCGAAACTGTGTATCGGCTGCAACACCTGTATGGCCAGCTGTTCGCAGGAACATCAGCTGCACGGCTTGCAGTCTGCGCCCCGTTTGCAGGTGATGCGCAACCGGCTCGATTCCGCGCCGGTCATGTGTCACCAGTGTGAAGATGCCCCGTGCGCCCAGGTGTGCCCGGTCAATGCCATCACCCGTCAGGACGAGGCCATTCATCTCAACGAAAGCCTGTGCGTGAGCTGCAAACTGTGCGGGATTGCCTGCCCGTTTGGCGCCATCACCTTTTCCGGCAGCACGCCGCTGGATATTCCGCGCGACTGCCATACCGCCAAAGCGCTGCCCGCCCCGCGTGCGCCGCGCGCCGTCAGCCCGTTCCTCGATTGCGTGCCCGGATTACGCGCCGTGGCGGTGAAATGCGATTTATGCAGCTTCAGCCCGGACGGACCGGCGTGCATCAAAACCTGCCCAACGCAGGCCATCACGCTGGTGACCGCCAGTCTGGCCGAGCACAGCAGCCAGCAAAAACGCCTGAATGCGATGAACGCATTCCCTGCCGGTTATTCCACCTTCACCACGCCTGATGCGGGGGCCAAATAATGACGGCTTTGTTTGCTTTAGAACCCGCTGCGTTGCTGGCGCTGGCGCTGCTTATCTGGCTGGTGAGCGGCGTGGCTGGCTGGGTATTTTCTGCCGCCGCGCGGCTCAGCAGCCTGCTTTCCGGGCTGGGCGGCATGCTGGCTTCTGCGGCCGTCATCGTCGCCGCCGTTGAGACCGTTCACCCCGGCGGCGCGGTGCCGACAGCGGCATTGCCCGTGCTGCCTTTCACCGCAGAATTCAGCCCGCTGAACGGATTGTTATTGCTGGCGATGTCAGTTGCAGCGCTGTTCAGCAGCCTGTACGCCTGCGCGTGGCTGGCGGGGACAACCTCACGCCAACGTGGCCGCACCGGCTTGTTGTGCAATGTCCTGATGGCGGCGCTGACGGCGGCGGCGGTTGCGCATAACGCCATTGAGCTGCTGATGATGATGGAACTGGCCGCGCTGTGCGCCTACTTCCTGATCGTACAACCCGACGATGTGAAAAGCCGCCGCGCAGGCCTGAATCAGTTTTTATCCGGCCGCCTCGGCACGGTTTGCCTGATTCTGGCGTTCACGGTTTTACATCACGTCAGCGGCAGTGTGGATTTTGACGTTCTGCGCCACACGGCCTTCCCGGCGGGGACCAAATCACTGGCCTTTCTGCTGGCGCTGGCGGGCTTCGGGCTTTACGCCGGGGTTATTCCGCTGCACGCCTGGGTGCCGCAGTCGCATGCCAGCGCACCGGCGCATGCCGCAGCGCTGTTCTCTTCCGTGCTGATGAAAATCGGCATTGTTGGCATCGTAAAAGTCGGTCTGGATGTGCTCGGCGCACCGCCACTCTGGTGGGGCCTGCTGGTGCTGGTGCTGGCAATCCTGACCGCGTTTATCGGCGGGCTGTATGCACTGATGGAACACGATATCCGCCGCCTGCTGGCCTATCACACGCTGGAAAACGTCGGGATTATTCTGCTTGGCGTCGGCGGCGCGATGACCGGTGTGGCGCTGGATCTACCGGAACTGGCGGCGCTGGCGTTGCTGGCCGGATTATTCCATCTGTTCAATCACGGCCTGTTTAAAACCGCGCTGTTCCTCGGTGCCGGTGAAATTGAAATGCAGACCGGCATAAAGGATATGGAAAAGCTCGGCGGTATCGCCCGTCTGATGCCGTGGACCGCAGTGGCTATGCTGATCGCGCTGATGTCGATGGCCGCGCTGCCGCCGCTTAACGGCTTTGCCAGCGAATGGCTGCTGTATCAGTCACTGTTCCAGCTGAGCGCTGCGCCGCTGTTTATTGCACGTCTGCTCGGCCCGCTGCTGGCGGTCGGTCTGGCACTTACCGGGGCGCTGGCGCTGATGTGTGTGGCGAAAGTGTTCGGCGTGACGTTCCTTGGCGCGCCACGCAGCAAGGCGGCTGAAGATGCCACGCCCGCGCCGCTGGCGATGACGCTGAGCAGCGTTTTGCTGGCGCTGTTGTGCATCGTCTTCGGTGTTGCCTCGCCGTGGAGTATTGCGCACTTCGCCGCCGTTGCCGCTTCCGTTCTGAACACTCCGGTTCTCCAGGCAGCGCAGCATGGCGCGGTATTCTCCACCACCTCCGCCGTTTCCGCACCGATGGTGGCGATCTTGCTTTTAGGGATGCCGCTGCTGCCGTGGATTATTGCCGCCGTTCTGCGCGGTGCGCGCATGCCAAACCGGCTGCGCGGCGAGGCCTGGGCCTGTGGTTACGGGCATTCCGCTGACATGGTGGTCACCGCGACCGGTTTTACCCAGCCTCTGCGCGTGATGTTCGGCTCGCTGTACCGCCTGCGCCAGCACGTCATGCCCGACAGACTGGTGAGCACGCTGCATCAGGGCAGGCTCGGGGCTTTCTGCCGTCGCCTGGCTTTCATCGAACTGGCCGTGTTGCTGGTCGTGGCTTTTGCCTGAGGAACTGACTATGAATTATCCCTTTTTGCTGAACAGTTCTCTGTGGCCGCTGGCGCTGATTCAGGCCGTCGCGCTGCTGGCGGTGGCACCGCTGTTTGCCGGATTCAGCCGCGTGATGCGCGCCCGGATGCACAACCGCCGCGGGCCGGGGGTATTACAGGAATACCGTGATATCGCCAAATTACTCACACGCCAGAGCGTAGCACCGGCGGCGTCCGGTCCGGCATTTCGCAGCATGCCGTATCTGCTGACCGGTGGGTTGCTGGTTATCGCCACCGCCCTGCCGGTGGTCACGCTGGCTTCGCCAATGGGCGCGGCGGGCGACCTGATCACCGTGATTTATCTGTTTGCCGTGGTGCGCTTTGTGTTCGCCATCGCCGGGCTGGATACCGGCAGCACGTTCACCGGCCTTGGTGCCAGCCGTGAAGCGGTGTTAGGCGTGCTGGTCGAACCGATTCTGTTGCTCGGCCTGTGGGTCGCCGCGCTGGTGGCGGGTTCCACCTCGCTGGGTGCGATCTCTACCCGCGTGCTGCACTGGCCGGTGTCGTCTTCCCTGACGCTCATGCTGGCTGGTCTGGCCTGTGCGTTTGCCACCTATATCGAAATGGGCAAATTGCCGTTTGATATGGCCGAAGCCGAGCAGGAATTGCAGGAAGGCCCGCTGACCGAATATTCCGGTGCCGCGCTGGGCGTACTGAAAATCGGCATCAGCCTGAAACAGCTGGTGGTGTTGCAGCTGTTTCTCGGCCTGTTCTTCCCGTTCGGACAGGTGGCACACCTCACGCCGGTGGCATTGCTGATTGCCGGGGTGCTGAGCCTGGTGAAACTGCTGATCGCCGTTTTTCTGGTGGCGCTGATCGAGAACAGCGTTGCCCGTCTGCGTTTTCTTAAAACGTCCCGCACCACATGGGCGGGCTTCGGGCTGGCATTTCTGGCGCTGGTGTCCTGGCTGGTCGCAGGCTGACCTGACATTTTTCTTATCCCGCCACGGCGGGAAGAGGCTTTGCAATGAGTGAGTTCAATAACGCATTAAATCAACACCCGGTCGGCAAACATTATCTTGCCGCACTGGCGAAACAGTTCCCGGCGGCCATCTTAGGCAGCGAATGGCAGACCGATACGCAGGCGACGGTGACCATCAAGCTGAACGCACTGCCGGACGTGGTCGAGTGGTTGTATTACCAGCAGGGCGGCTGGCTTTCGGTGTTATTCGGCAATGACGAACGCACGCTGTGCGGCAACTACGCGCTGTATTACGTGCTGTCGATGGAAAAAGGCGTGAAGTGCTGGATCACCGTGCGTGCCGAAGTGGATCCGGTTTCGCTGGAATTTCCGTCCGTCACGCCGCGCGTACCCGCCGCAGTCTGGGGCGAACGCGAAGTCCGTGATATGTACGGTTTGCGCCCGGTCGGGTTGCCGGACGAGCGTCGTCTGGTGCTGCCGGATGACTGGCCGGATGATTTATACCCGCTGCGCAAAGATTCGATGGATTACCGTCAGCGCCCGGCACCGACCACCGACGACGAAACCTATCCGTTTATTTCTGAAGCCAAAGAAGGCAGCAAAATTGTGCCGATTGGCCCGCTGCACGTCACGTCTGACGAACCCGGGCATTTTCGTCTGTTTGTCGATGGCGAAGACATTATCGACGCCGACTACCGCCTGTTTTACGTCCACCGGGGCATGGAAAAACTGGCCGAAACCCGCATGGGTTATAACGAAGTGACGTTCCTTTCCGACCGCGTGTGCGGCATCTGCGGCTTTACCCACAGCGTGGCGTATACCTCGTCAGTGGAAAATGCGATGGGGATTGTGGTGCCGGAACGCGCACAGATGATCCGCTCGGTGCTGCTGGAAGTGGAACGCCTGCACAGCCATTTACTGAACCTCGGGCTGGCCTGCCATTTCGTTGGTTTTGACTCCGGCTTTATGCAGTTTTTCCGCATCCGCGAACAGTCGATGAAGATGGCCGAAATCCTCACCGGCGCACGCAAAACCTACGGCATGAACCTGATCGGCGGGATGCGTCGCGACATCTTAAAAGACGACATGATCCAGACCATTGCGCTGGCGGGCAGTATGCGCCGTGACCTGGGTGAGCTGGTGGATATTCTGCTCAGCACACCGAATACCGAACAGCGCAGCGTCGGCGTTGGCATTCTGGACCCGCAGGTGGCGCGTGATTTCAGTAACGTCGGCCCGATGGTGCGCGGCAGCGGCCACCGCCGCGATATGCGTCAGGATCATCCTTATGCCGGTTACGCCAAACTGCCGTTTGAAATTTGCAGCGAAACCGGCAACGACGTCTATTCCCGTCTGAAAGTTCGCATTCACGAAGTCTACAACGCCCTGAATATGATTGAATTTGGCCTGCAAAGCCTGCCGGGCGGCCCGCTGGCGGTAGAAGGGTTTACCTATATTCCGCACCGCTTTGCCCTCGGTTTTGCCGAAGCCCCGCGCGGCGATGACATCCACTGGAGCATGACCGGCGATAACCAGAAGCTGTTCCGCTGGCGCTGCCGGGCGGCCACGTACGCCAACTGGCCGACGCTGCGCTACATGCTGCGCGGCAATACGGTGTCTGACGCACCGCTGATCATCGGCAGCCTCGATCCTTGTTATTCCTGCACCGACCGCATGACCGTGGTCGATGTGCGTAAGAAAACGACCATCATCGTCCCTTACAAAGAGATCGAACGTTACGGCATCGAACGCAAAAATTCGCCGCTCTAAGGAATCGCTTACATCATGCTGAAACTGATTAAAAAAGTGCTGAAAACGGGCACAGCCACCGTGGGCTATCCGTTTACGCCGCTGGATCTGGCGCCGAATTTTCGCGGCAAGCCGCAGTACACCGCACAGCAGTGTATTGCCTGCGGTGCCTGCGCTAACGCCTGCCCGTCTAACGCGCTGACCATGACGACGGCGGAAGACGGCGAAACCCTGCGCTGGCAGCTGTTTTTAGGCCGCTGTATTTTCTGTGCCCGCTGCGAGGAAGTCTGCCCGACGGCGGCCATCAAGCTGTCGCAGGAATTCGAACTGGCGGTATGGCACAAAGAAGATCTGTACGAAACGGCGGATTTCCCTGTCTGCCATTGTCGTGAATGCGGCAAACCTTACGCCGTGCAAAAGGAAATCGACTTCGCGCTTAGCCTGTTACAGGAAAGCGCGGCGCTGAGCGACCGGCAAATCGCCGATCGCCGCGTCCAGTACGAAACCTGCCCGTCGTGCAAAAAAATGCACAGCCTGTCTTCCACCGACCGTATCGATCTCGGCCGCCATATGACCACGGAGGCCCGCTCATGAGTCATAACCCGATTGCACCGCGTGACGAAAATGGCCTGCCGGTGCCCGTCACGCTTGACGAGAGCATCGCAAAGCTGAAATCCACCCTGTTGCACAGCATCCGCCGCTCTGCCTACGTTTACCGCGTGGACTGCGGCGGCTGTAACGGCTGCGAAATTGAGATTTTCGCGGCGATTTCACCGCTGTTCGACGCCGAGCGTTTTGGCATCAAAGTCGTGCCGTCACCGCGCCACGCCGACATTCTGCTGTTCACCGGCGCGGTCACCCGCGCCATGCGCATGCCCGCGCTGCGCGCCTGGGATTCCGCACCGGATCCGAAAATCTGCATTTCTTACGGTGCCTGCGGCAACAGCGGCGGCATTTTCCACGACCTGTACTGCGTCTGGGGCGGCACCGACAAAATCGTGCCGGTCGACGTGTATATTCCGGGCTGCCCGCCAACACCGGCGGCCACCATCTACGGCTTCGCGATGGCGCTCGGTTTGCTGGATCAGAAAATCAACGGCCAGCAGCACGATGAAGCCGCTGCGGTTCCGGCAGAATTATTGCACCCGGATCTGCCGCAGCCGCTGCGCGTGTTACTCGACCGCGAAGCGCGCCGCATGGCCGGTTACCGTTATGGCCGCCAGATTGCCGATGAGTTTATGACTATCGTGGCCGCACCCGGCCTGCAACCGGTGGAGCAGCGCGTTTCAACCTACCTCCGCGAACGCGGCGATCTGCGTCTCACTGAAATTGTCGGCAACCTGCAACGGATTTATCAGCAGGTTCTGCGCGGGGAGGTGCGTTTGTGATGACATCAGGAAACGACCAGCGCTACGCGCAGCATCAGCCTTTTTCCGGCCATCGGGCCGAAAAGAACACCGTGATTTTTTACTCGCTGAGCAGCAAATTTGTCGACGAGAAACGTGCGCAAAAGCGCAACGCGCAGAAAGTGCAGGAAGTGATGTATTACAGCCTGGCCATCGGCCACCACCTCGGGGTGATCGACTGCCTGAAATCCCGCCTCGAATGCCCGCTCACCGGCTACCAGCAATGGGTCAGCTGCCTGCCCGAACAGGGCGAAGCGTACCGTAAACTGGCGGGCGTGCAGCGGTTTGGCGAAATCAATATCGACAGCAGCCACACCCATTTACTGGCGCTGGCGCTGCGCGCTGCGCGCCCGCAAATGAATGAAGAACAGCAGAGCTGGAGCGACCAGCTTATCGCCCTGCTGGGACAAATCGAAAACGACCCTGCGATGTACCTGATGGTCAGGAGATACGATGCCTGATTCCGCTTCCCGCTACGCGCTGCTGTGCGTGGGCAACAGCATGATGGGCGATGACGGCGCCGGACCCCGGCTGGCAGAACTGTGCGCGGAACAGCCGCTCAGCGGCTGGACGGTGGTTGACGGCGGTGCCGCACCGGAAAACGACATCGGCTATTTACGCGAGCTGCGCCCGACGCATCTGGTGATTGTGGACGCCACCGACATGGGCCTTGCGCCCGGCGAGATGCGCATTCTCGAAGAAAGCGACATCGGCGACATGTTCATGATGACCACCCACAATTTGCCGCTGACGTTTCTCATGCAGCAGTTGCGTGAGGATATCCCGCAGATCACGTTTGTCGGCATTCAGCCGGACGTCGTCGCATTTTATTACCCGATGAGCGACGCCGTGGAACAGGCCGTTGGCCGCCTGCATCAGCTGTTACCGACGCTGGAACAGGGCACTGTTATCGCGCCGTTTCAGGCGGAAACCGCCTGATCGCGCTATCGACATAACTGTCGATGCGGTGACGAAGCAGAGATGTCGTCAGTGACACGCGTCGACACCGCCAGGCTAAAAAAACGGTAACAGATTGAATTACCGCAAGATAAACCCTCCCGCAGAACTGGCATGGTTTATGTATAGCAGTAGATGAAAACGTTTAACCACTTCAATTTAAGTACACAGAAATTCCCTAAGGCACTGGCATTGCAGGCAGGCGGCAAGCGAAGGAGTCCCGATGAGCTGACATGCGTCAGTGATTCGGGCGAGTGAACGCAGCCAACGCACCTGCGGTGCCAGGGACGACGGGGATTTGGAGAGTAGACATGAACCGGTTCATCATCGCCGACCCTAAAAAGTGCATCGGCTGCCGTACCTGTGAAATTGCCTGCGTCATGGCGCACAGCGATTCTCAGGACATCTCGCTGCTGAATGCCGCCACTTTCGCCCCGCGCCTGCACGTCATTAAAGGTGTGAATCTCAGTACGCCAGTGATGTGCCGCCAGTGCGAAGACGCACCTTGCGCCAACGTCTGCCCGAATGGCGCGATCCTGCGCACCGGCGACCACGTTCAGGTGATGCAGGAACGCTGTATCGGCTGCAAAACCTGCGTCGTCGCCTGCCCGTATGGCGCGATGGAAGTGGTCACCAAACCGATTTTCCGCCAGAACGGCGCAGCGATGGTTGCCACGTCGGACAAAGCGGAAGCGCATAAATGCGACCTGTGCCACACCCGCGCAGAAGGCCCGGCCTGCATGGCAATCTGCCCGACCAACGCGCTTTACGCCATCGATCGTAATCACTTACAGGCCATGAACGCAGAAAAACGCCGCCGCGCTGCGCTCGACAGCACATCTCCCCTGCTGTTTTAACCCCGGATAGAGGAAGTCATCACATGAAAAAAGTCACCACTGTCTGCCCGTATTGCGGGGCCGGATGTAAATTGAATCTGGTTGTGGATAACGGAAAAATCATTCGCGCCGAAGCTGCCAACGGCGTGACCAATCAGGGCGAACTCTGTCTGAAAGGCTATTACGGCTGGGATTTCCTGAACGACACCAAACTGCTGACCCCGCGCCTGACACAGCCCATGATCCGCCGCCAGAAGGGCGGAAAATTTGAAGCGGTCAGCTGGGATGAGGCGATCCGCTATACCGCGCAGCGCCTGAAAGAAATCAAACAAAAACACGGCCCGCGCGCCATCATGCACACCGGTTCTTCCCGCGGTACTGGCAACGAAACCAACTATGTGATGCAGAAATTCGCCCGCGCGGTTATCGGCACCAACAACGTCGACTGCTGCGCCCGCGTGTGTCACGGTCCCTCCGTCGCCGGTTTGCAGGCGACGCTGGGCAACGGTGCGATGAGTAACTCCATCAGCGATATTGAGAATTCAAAATGCCTGCTGGTGATCGGCTATAACTGCGCCGATTCCCACCCGATCGTCGCGCGCCGCGTGATCAAAGCCAAAGAAAAAGGCGCACAGATTATCGTCTGTGACCCGCGCCGTATCGAAACCGCGCGCATTGCCGATCAGCATCTGCAAATCAAAAACGGCTGCAACATGGCGCTGGTCAATGCGTTCGCCCATGTGCTGATCGAAGAAAATCTGTATGACCACGACTACGTGGCGAAATACACCGAAGGCTTCGAGGAATACCGCAGAAACGTTGCCGATTATTCACCGGAAGCGGTCGCCGAACAGACCGGCGTTTCCGCACAACAAATCCGTCAGGCGATGCGCACTTACGCCGCCGCCCCTTCTGCCACCATTATGTGGGGCATGGGCGTGACGCAGTTTGGTCAGGCCGTGGACGTGGTGAAAGGGCTGGCCGGGCTGGCATTGCTGACCGGGAACCTGGGCCGCGCCAACGTCGGCGTCGGGCCGGTACGCGGACAGAATAATGTGCAGGGTGCCTGCGACATGGGCGTTCTGCCGAATGAATTCCCCGGCTATCAGTCGGTTACCGACGCCAAAGTACGGGCAAAATTTGCCGATGCGTGGGGCATTGATGTTCACCAGATGGACGCCGAAATCGGCCACCGCATCACCGAAATCCCCCATCTGGCGATTGAAGGCCATGTGAAAGCCTATTACATCATGGGCGAAGATCCGCTTCAGACCGAAGCTGATTTAAGCCTGGTCCGTAAAGGCTTCGAGGCGCTGGACTTCGTGGTGGTGCAGGACATCTTCATGACCAAAACGGCAGAACAGGCCGACGTCATTTTGCCTGCCACGTCCTGGGGCGAACACGGCGGCGTCTTCTCTTGTGCCGACCGCGGCTTCCAGCGTTTTGAGAAAGCCATTGAGCCGAAATACAACGTTAAACGCGACTGGGAAATCATCAGCCTGCTGGCGACAGAGCTGGGTTATCCGATGCATTACAACGATAACCAGGAAATCTGGGACGAAATGCGTGAGCTTTGCCCGCTGTTCTATGGCGCCACCTACGAAAAAATGGGCGAACTCGGGCACATTCAGTGGCCTTGTACCACCCTCGAAAGCCCTGGGACGCCGTACCTTTATGCGGACAATCGCTTTGATACGCCAACCGGTAAAGGCCAGCTGTTTGCCGCTCCGTGGCGCGCACCAGCAGAAGTCCCGGATGACAGCTATCCGCTGGTGCTGTGTACCGTCCGCGAAGTCGGCCACTATTCCTGCCGTTCAATGACCGGCAACTGTGCTGCCCTGCAAACGCTGGCCGACGAACCGGGCTTCGTGCAGATGCACCCGCAGGACGCTGAAGCGCTGGGTATCCGCGACCAGCAACTGGTCTGGGTCGCCTCGCGTCGTGGCAAAGTCATTTCCCGCGCCAACTTCAATGAACGTATCAATATCGGCGCGGTGTACATGACCTATCAGTGGTGGATTGGTGCCTGTAACGAACTGACGCAGGAAAATCTGGATCCGATTTCCAAAACGCCGGAAACCAAATACTGCGCCGTTAACGTTGAGCAGATTGCCGACCAGCGCTGGGCGGAGAACTACGCACAGCAAACCTACAGCGACATGAAAGCGCGCCTGCGCAGTGCCGTTGAAGACGTGATCCCGGTAGTGGAAATTTAGTTTTCAGCGGCTTCCCCTCTTATCCGGGGAAGCCGCACGGCCAGATTTCCCGAAAGACCAGGAGGCTGTATGTTTTATTCTCACGTGATCCGTCTCTGCGGCAAGGTTCAGGGCGTCGGTTTTCGGCCATTTATCTGGCAACTGGCGAAGCGGATGCACCTGCGCGGCGAAGTGTGTAATGACAGCGCGGGCGTGGAAATCAGACTTTTTCAGCCGGTTGATATCGACGCGTTTATCGCACAGGTGAAACGCGAATGTCCGCCGCTCGCTCGCATCGACAGCGTCAGCATTGCGCGTTTCGACTGGCACACTCCCCCACAAAATTTCGCCATTACCAACAGCCGTCGTCAGCAGATGAGTACGCAGGTGGCGCCCGACGCAGCGACCTGCCCGGCGTGTCTGAAGGAAATAACCCGCCCCGGTGACCGCCGTTTCGGCTATGCCTTCACCAACTGTACGCACTGCGGCCCGAGATTCACCCTTATCCGCGCGATGCCTTACGACCGCCCTTCTACCAGCATGGCGGAATTTCCGCTGTGCCCGCAATGTCAGCAGGAATATCAAAACCCCGCCGACCGGCGCTTTCATGCGCAACCGGTCGCCTGCCCGAACTGCGGGCCGCAAGTCCGCGCCACACGGCATAACGGCGCAACGCTGGCGCAGGGAAGTGCGGCGCTGGACTTCGCCGTGGCCGCCTTGCAGGCGGGTGAAATTGTCGCGATTAAAGGGCTTGGCGGTTTTCATCTGGCGTGCGATGCCACGCAACAGCGCGCAGTGATGCGGCTGCGGGAACGCAAACATCGCCCGTCAAAACCGCTGGCGGTGATGCTGCCGGATGTCAGCTGGCTGGCGCAGTGCGGCGACGGCAGCCCGCAGTTTGCGTTACGCGAAATGCTCAGCTCCCCTGCTGCGCCGATTGTGCTGACGGCAAAAAGCGCCACGTCGCCTTTGTGCGCGGCGGTGGCACCGGATCTGGACGAAGTCGGGCTGATGCTGCCGTTTACGCCGTTACATCATTTGCTGATGCAGGCCTGCGGCACGCCGCTGGTGATGACGTCGGGTAATGCGGCGGGGCGCGCGCCGGTCCTGAACAATGACGACGCACTGCATCAGCTCGACAACATTGCCGACGTCTGGCTGTTGCATAACCGCGACATTGTTCAGCGCGCCGATGATTCACTGGTGCGTGTGACACCGCAGGGCACCGAAGTTTTACGCCGTGCGCGGGGTTTTGTGCCCGACGTTCTGCCCCTGCCCGCCGGTTTCGACACCCAGCCGCCGCTGCTGGCACTGGGCGGCGATCTCAAAAATACGTTCTGCATGGTGCGCGGCAATCAGGCCATTCTCAGCGCACATTTCGGTTCACTGGCTGACGGCGATATCGCCCGGCAGCAGCAACAGGCCATTGAACATTTTCAGCAGCTTTATGAATGCACGCCGGTGGCGATTGCCCGCGATGCGCACCCCGCTTATGTCAGCCACGTTCAGGCTGAAAGCTACGGTATACGGGTGGTTGACGTGCTTCATCACCATGCGCATATTGCCGCCTGTCTGGCGGAACATCAGTGGCCGCTGGATGGCAATTCGGTTATCGGGCTGGCTCTCGACGGTCTCGGGTATGGCGCCGGGGATGCGCTGTGGGGCGGCGAATGTTTACAGGTTAATTATCTGCACTGTGAGCCTATCGGAGGCTTACCCGCCGTTGCTTTAGCGGGAGGCGATCGTGCATCGCAACAGCCCTGGCGCAATCTTTTGGCTCAGTGGCTGGCATTTGTACCGAACTGGCAAACATACCCCGACGCCCGGGTATTATCTGCTCATCCGTGGCCGTCTTTATCGAAAGCCATCACCGCGCGGATTAATTCACCGCTGGCCTCTTCTTGCGGGCGCTTATTTGACGCCGTGGCAGCGGCGCTGGGCTGCGCACCCGATACGCTGAGCTGGGAGGGCGAAGCTGCCTGCCGTCTGGAAGCGTTGGCTCATCAGGCGCAGAGCGAAGCACATCCGATTTCGATCCCTCTTTTACATACGGCGAATGGCCACTTTTTGGATTTAGCCACGTTCTGGCAGCAATGGCTGAACTGGCAAGCGGCGCCTGCGGCAAGGGCCTTCGCGTTTCATGATGCGCTGGCGCAGGGGTTTGCCGCCCTCGCGCATTATCACGCCGCACAAACGGGCATTCGCACCGTCGCATTAGGCGGCGGCGTGTTGCATAACCGGTTACTTCGTCAGCGCTTACACCAGCACCTGGCTCCCCTTCATGTGCTGATGCCGCACAGCATTCCCGCTGGCGACGGCGGACTGGCACTCGGTCAGGCGGTCATCGCCTGCGCCCGACGGCAAACCGCCGCGACCGTATAACTTTCAGTGAAATAAAACAGGATATCTATGATTAATCGCGCTTTCTTTCATACACACCGCAGCGCTTGCTGGCTGCTGCCTGGACTGCTGGCCGTCAACTTACTGGCCTGGGGCTGGGCACTGGTGGCGTTTCGCCATCATGCCGCGCTGATGGCCGCAGCGTTGCTGGCTTACGGCTATGGCCTGCGGCATGCGGTCGATGCGGATCATATTGCGGCTATCGATAACGTGACCCGTAAGCTGATGCAGCAGGGTCAGCGACCGGTGGCGGTTGGGATGTTTTTCTCTCTCGGGCACTCCAGCATTGTGGTGCTGGCCTGCGTGGCGATTGCAGCCACATCGCTGGTTTTCGGCAATAAAATTGGCTGGCTGCATGGTTATGGCAGCACCATCGGCACGCTGGTTTCTGCGCTATTTTTACTGATAATGGCGCTGCTCAATGCGCTGATCCTGCGGGATGTCTATCGCCGTTTTCAGAAGGTGAAACAGGGGAAGACTTTTACAGATAAAGAAGAGCTGAATCAGGTTCAGGGCGGTGTCATGAGCCGTATTTTCAGCTTCGCGTTTAATCTGGTGAATAAGAGCTGGCAGATGTATCTGGTGGGTTTTTTGTTCGGGCTGGGGTTTGATACCGCCACGGAAATCGGTCTGCTGGGTATTTCTGCGGCGGGCGCGTCTTCCGGGATGTCCGTCTGGACTATTTTGATTTTCCCGGCGCTGTTCGCCAGCGGCATGGCGCTGATCGACTCACTCGACAATGTTGTCATGGTCGGCGCATACGGCTGGGCGTTTGATAAACCGGTTCGCAAGCTGTATTACAACATGACCATTACCGCATCCAGCGTGTTTATCGCCCTGTTTATCGGCGGACTGGAAGCGCTGGGGCTGATGGCGGACAAGCTGAATTTGCACGGGGGGATATGGCACGTTGTTGAGCGATTGAACAGCCACATGAGCAGCGTAGGCTACGCGGCCGTGGCGATTTTCATTGTGTTTTGGGGCGTCTCATCCCTGAATTACCGCCTTAAAAACTATGACCGGCTTTTAGATTAAACATCGCCCATTGTGTATCGCGTTGAGATGTTTGCGACTCACTTCAGCAGCAATGACGGTCCACCTCACAGTGGATCCTCTCATTTCACTTTATCTTCCTCAGCCGAGACGACAGACGGCATTGCCGTATCAGGCAACAAGGACTCGGCCTGTTTGTTCGCCCTCTCAAACATCACCTTCATTACACCTAAAAGACTTAACAGTCACCCGATTGAATCAAAGGATAAATACTTATCATTTAGCGCATTTTTTATTCATTCACAAAAAAATGAATTAATCGTAATAACAGCAAGTTACTGCATGGCGCCCCCCTTATTTATTGAACCGCTCAGACCGCGCCAGGCCTGGCGCCAACCCGAAAACTCCGTATCTACGCGTGAACACTAGTCCGTGACTCCAGCTTTTTTGTTTTTTTTAGTTTCAAATACCAACCTGAAACTGTTTTGCATTATTTTATGCTGTCATAACGCCTATCACCCGAGGATACAGGAGAACAAACACCAAATAGTCAGTTAATTTATACAGCAGGTTGGGTTAATTCTGGATTATCCGGCCTTTTAAGGTTAAGGCTGCGATATTAATTTGATCAACTTATAAGTTTGTGTAGAATTCACCCAGGCAGAAGAGCGCCACATAAATAGATAGTTAAATATATATTATAAATAGACGTTTAACGTAAAACATAAAAATTTCGTTTTCTTTTTGTTGTTAGCAGTAAAACAGGAGTGAAAGCTCCTAAAAAAACACGCTGAGTAACACTCAGCATCGGCATTACACGTCATTACTCCTCACCAGGGATTTTACTGACGTGTCCGACAAAATGTGATCATTATGAAAATTAAAAACACCCTGCCGGCGTTGGCATTGCTCATGCTGACCGGCTGCTCTGTAGGCAAATATGACTACAGCAGCGAAGCTATGAAACGCGTAGATATGAACTTCACCGGCATTCCGACCATTCTCGGTATCGGCGCGCTGGGCACCAGTATCCCCATCACCCCTGAGTACAGCCTGACTGCAGCGCATGTGGCAAAGCTTTCTGTGCAGAAAGTGAAGGCCTATCATCCCTACTGCGATCTGGCGATCATCTACCATAAAAACGACATGAAATCGCTGCCGAAATTTCGCGACGGCGCCATTGGCGAATCCGTGAAAATGTACGGTTACAGCTTTATTTCTGCCATGCCGGTTGAATCATCAGGTGTTAATCTGGCCCTGACGGGGATCCGTAATGAATGGAATAAACGACCTTGCGTGGCGATGGCATCCAATGCTGGCGTAGTAAAAGGTATGTCGGGCGGTGCGGTTTATAATAGTGATGACACCATTGGTGGCGTAATTATTGGCTTCACTAACGAAATAAAAAGACCGCGTAAATCTCCAGTTCCTCTTAAGGATGTTTCGTTGTATATCCCGTATAAGGATTTTAAAGAGTGGCTGAGCAAATCAACATCGTAATAACAACGAATGAGAATGAATAACAGGCCCATTCCCAGCGGCCTGTTATTATCGCTTACAGAAAGGGCTGAATATCGCCCACACCCTCGCGGATCACTTCCGGGGTATTTTCCGTTAAATCAATGACGGTGGTCGGCTGCTGCCCGAGATACCCGCCATGAATAATCAAGTCCACCAGTTTGCCAATTTCATCCTGGATCGCTTCGGGATCGGACTCGGTAAAGTCATTTCCCGGCAACATCAGTGACGTCGACATCATCGGCTCATTCAGTGCTTCCAGCAGTTCCAGCGCAATCGGGTTTGAGGGTACGCGCAGACCGATCGTCTTGCGTTTCTCGCTCATCAGACGGCGTGGCACCTCTTTGGTGGCTTTCAGAATAAACGTGTAGTTCCCTGGCGTGTTGTTCTTGATCAGGCGAAACGCGGTGTTATCCACGTGCGCATAGGTCGACAACTCGGAGAGGTCACGACACATCAGGGTAAAGTTATGGTTACCGTCCAGCTGACGAATGCGGCAAATACGCTCCATCGCGCTTTTATCTTCCAGCTTACATCCCAGTGCATAGCCAGAATCGGTCGGATAGACAATCACACTGCCCTTGTTGAGCATTTCAACCGCCTGCTTGATCAGACGCGGCTGAGGATTATCCGGGTGAATATAGAAAAATTGACTCATCACACACCTCTTGTTTGCGCTTCACTGCCACAAACCTGATTAACAATTTCAGGAAAACGATGCCATACCGCTTCGACACCGCCAGGCAGCCACAATTTTTTTCCCAGTTCAATCCAGGGGCAGGCCTGATGGAAGTCAGAGCCTTGCGAGGCCGCTAACTGATAGTCCTGCGCATAGCGTGCCAGCTGCTGACGCTCATTGGGTGCCTGCTGACACTGCGCCACTTCCATCGCCTCGCCGCCCTGCTCGCTGAAGTGAGCCAGCAGACGTTTCAGCCATTTTGCCGACAAACCGTAGCGACCCGGATGGGCCACCACTGCGCGGCCACCAGAATGATGAATGGCATCAATAGCTTGTTTAATTGTACACCACTGTGGCGGGGCATAACCGGTTTTGCCGCGTGCCAGGTAATTTTTAAATACCTGCTGCATGGTGTCCGCTTTACCGGCGTTAATCAGAAAGCGGGCAAAATGCCCACGCGTCACGGCACCGCCTTCTGCCAGCGCCAGCGCCCCCGCCAGTGCGCCGGGAATATGGGCTTTTTCCAGCCGTTCAGCGATCAGTTCCGCGCGCGCCAGACGCCGCTGGCTCTGTTCTGCCAGGAAGGCGATCATCTGTGGGTGGTCAATATCAATGCCCAGGCCGACGATATGGATTTCATGGTTCTCCCACAACGTTGAGATCTCCACACCATTGATCAGCTGCAACGGCAGTGCATGACGCGCAATCGCTTCACGCGCAGGCTTAATGCCGTCCGTTGTATCGTGGTCGGTGATAGCCAGCACGCCCACGCGCTGTTCCACCGCACGCAAGACCAGTTGCTCCGGGGTCAGTAACCCGTCGGAAGCCCGCGTGTGGCTGTGTAGATCGTAGATAGGGAAAGCACTGAGTGAGGCGGCAACTGCGGTCAAAACGACTCCGGCAAAGACAGAAAAATATCGCAGCATGATACCGACATTTTGCCTTAAGGGAAAAAGAGTATTGACTTTTCTCCTGCGAACCAGTTAACTAGTACGCAAGTTCACAAGCAAGGTCTCTGTATCATGACATATTCATTCTCTCTGATAACTGGTTGGTGGCGTACTTCTCCCTGAAAGGGCGAGGTTGTCATGCACGGTTAATACGTAGTGCAGATACTCAAGCCCGCCTGATGCGGGCTTTTTTTTGAGCAAAAAACAGAGAACATCACATGCAAAATGCCAAACCTACAGTGAAGTTGATTACCGGCAACGCACCTTACCGCGAAGATCCGGCCGCTGTGTTTCATCAGCTTTGTGCCGCCCGCTCCGAGACGCTGCTGCTGGAATCTGCGGATGTTGACAGCAAGTGCAACCTGAAAAGCCTGCTGATTGTTGATAGCGCCCTGCGCATCAGCGCCCTCGATAACCGTGTGCAGGTGCAGGCGCTGTCAGAGAATGGTCGCGCGTTGCTGCCGCTGCTGGATGCCGCGCTGCCGGAATCGGTTGAGAACAGCGTGCGCCCGGATGGCCGCGAACTGGTGTTCCCGGTCAACCACGCTTTCCTTGATGAAGACGCCAATCTGCGTGCGCTGTCGGTATTTGATGCACTGCGCCTGATCCCCCAGCTGGTGAACGCCCCGGCAGAAGAGCGCGAAGCCGTGCTGCTCGGCGGCCTGTTTGCTTATGACCTGGTGGCCGGTTTTGAGTCACTGCCAGAATTAAAGAATGAACAGCGCTGCCCGGACTACTGCTTCTATCTGGCAGAAACGCTGCTGGTGATTGACCATCAGACGCAAAGCGCGCGGCTGCAGGCCAGCCTCTTTACTCATTCACCTTCCGAGTTTATGCGCCTGCAAAGCCGCATTGAGCAACTGCACGGTCAGATGCTGCAACCCGCTAGCGCGCTGCCAGTGAAGACCGTCGAAAACATGCAGCTCAGCGTCAGCCAGAGTGATGAGGACTACTGCCAGGTGGTGCGCCAGATGCAGGACGCGATCCGCATCGGCGAGATCTTCCAGGTGGTGCCCTCCCGCCGCTTCTCGCTGCCCTGCCCGTCGCCGCTGGCTGCCTATGACACGCTGAAGAACAGCAACCCAAGCCCGTATATGTTCTTTATGCAGGATCGCGAGTTCAGCCTGTTTGGTGCCTCGCCGGAAAGCTCACTGAAATATGACGCCATCAGTAACCAGATTGAAATCTACCCGATTGCCGGTACCCGCCCACGCGGCCGCCATGCGGATGGATCGCTGGATCGCGACCTCGACAGCCGCATTGAGCTGGAAATGCGCACCGACCATAAAGAGATGGCTGAGCATCTGATGCTGGTTGACCTCGCTCGTAACGATCTGGCGCGCATCTGTGAGCCAGGCACCCGTTATGTCGCCGACCTGACCAAAGTGGACCGTTACACCTTTGTGATGCATCTGGTTTCCCGCGTGGTCGGCCAGCTGCGTGGCGATATCGATGTGCTGCATGCTTATCGTGCCTGCATGAATATGGGCACCCTGAGCGGCGCACCGAAAGTGCGTGCCATGCAGCTGATTGCTAAAGCTGAAGGCACCCGTCGCGGCAGCTACGGCGGTGCGGTCGGTTACTTTACTGCCAGCGGCGACCTGGATACCTGCATTGTTATCCGCTCTGCCTACGTTGAAGACGGCGTGGCAACGGTTCAGGCCGGCGCCGGGGTGGTTCTGGATTCTCATCCGCAGGCGGAAGCGGATGAAAGCCGCAATAAAGCGCGCGCCGTTCTGCGTGCAATCGCTACAGCGCACCACAGCAAGGAGATGTTCTGATGGCCGATATTCTGCTGCTCGATAACTTCGACTCATTTACCTACAACCTCGTCGACCAGTTACGTGCCTTTGGCCATAACGTGGTGATTTACCGTAACAACGTTCCGGCGGACCAGCTGATTGCGCGTTTACAGCAGATGGAAAATCCGGTGCTGATGCTCTCTCCTGGACCGGGCGCGCCATCAGAAGCGGGCTGTATGCCTGAGCTGTTACAGGCGTTACGCGGCCAGCTGCCGATTATCGGTATCTGCCTCGGCCATCAGGCGATTGTTGAAGCCTATGGCGGCCACGTGGGCCAGGCGGGCGAAATCCTGCACGGGAAAGCCTCGGCGATTGAGCATGACGATCAGGGCATGTTTGCCGGGCTGAACAACCCCTTACCGGTCGCGCGTTACCACTCGCTGGTCGGCAGCAATATTCCCGAGGGATTAACGGTTAACGCCACCTATAACGGCATGGTGATGGCCGTTCGTGATGACGCCAACCGTGTCTGTGGCTTCCAGTTCCACCCGGAATCTATTCTTACCAGCCAGGGCGCACGCCTGCTGGAAAACACTCTTGCCTGGGCGCTGGCGTGATCAAGGAGACAGCAATGAACACTATTCTGGAAAAATTATACCAGGCCGAGATCCTGACGCAGGCAGAGAGCCACCAGCTGTTTTCGGCGATTATTACCGGGCAGCTGGAGCCGACCCAGCTGGCGGGGGCGCTGATCGCCATGAAGATCCGCGGCGAGCGCCCGCAGGAAATTGCCGGGGCGGCCACTGCCTTGTTAGAAGACGCGAAGCCCTTCCCGCGCCCGGATTATCCGTTTGCAGATATCGTCGGGACCGGCGGTGACGGCAGTAACAGCATTAATATTTCCACCGCCAGCGCATTTGTGGCTGCCGCGTGCGGACTGAAAGTGGCGAAGCACGGTAACCGCAGTGTTTCCAGTAAATCTGGCTCGTCCGACTTGCTGGCCGCTTTCGGCATCAGCCTGGATTTGCCCGCCGAGCAGGCACGCCAGGCGCTGGATGAACTGAACGTCTGCTTCCTGTTTGCCCCTCAGTATCACAGCGGTTTTCGTCATGCGATGCCGGTGCGCAAAGAGCTGAAGACGCGCACTATCTTTAACGTGCTTGGCCCGTTAATTAACCCGGCACGCCCGCCGCTGGCGGTGATCGGTGTTTACAGCCCGGAACTGGTGCTGCCGATTGCGCAGACGCTGAAAGTGCTGGGTTACCAGCGTGCGGCAGTGGTACATGGCGGTGGCATGGATGAAGTGGCGCTGCACAGCGCTACCCATGTGGCAGAACTGCGTGACGGCGAGATCACCAGTTACCAGTTAACCGCCGAAGATTTTGGCCTGAGCTATCACCCGCAAGAGGCGCTGGCCGGGGGTTCACCGGAAGAAAACCGTGACATTTTAACGCGTTTACTCCAGGGTAATGGCGAGCTGGCGCACGAAGAAGCCGTAGCGGCAAACGTCGCCCTGTTGCTGAAAATTTTTGGTCATGAAGACTTACGACACAATGCCCAACAGGCGCTGAAAACTATTCGCAGCGGCAAAGCCTACGAGCATGTGGTCGCACTGGCAGCAAGAGGATAATCATGCAGGAAACCGTACTCACTAAAATCGTTCAGGACAAAGCGGTGTGGCTGGCAGAGCGTCAGTTGCAGCAGCCGCTGGCCACCTTCCAGAACGGCATCACGCCCTCGACGCGCAGCTTTTACGACGCGCTGAAAGGTGCGCGCACCGTGTTTATTCTGGAATGCAAAAAGGCATCGCCCTCGAAAGGCGTGATCCGCGAAGACTTTGACCCGGCCGTGATCGCTGGCGTGTATAAGCATTATGCCTCTGCCATTTCGGTGCTGACGGATGAGAAATACTTCCAGGGAAGCTTTGATTTCCTGCCCATCGTCAGCGGTATTGTGACCCAGCCAGTGCTGTGCAAAGACTTTATTATTGACCCGTATCAGATCTACCTGGCGCGCCATTATCAGGCCGATGCCATTCTGCTGATGCTCTCGGTGCTGAATGACGATCAGTATCGCCAGCTGGCAGCCGTGGCGCACAGCCTGAACATGGGCGTGCTGACGGAAGTGATCAGCGATGAAGAGCTGGAGCGCGCGACCGCGCTGGGTGCCAAAGTGGTCGGCATTAATAACCGTGACCTGCGCGACCTCTCCATCGACCTGGATCGCACCCGCCGCCTGGCACCGAAAGTCGCTCATGGCGTCACGGTGATCAGCGAGTCCGGCATCAACAATTATGCGCAAGTGCGCGAACTGAGCCGCTTTGCTAACGGCTTCCTGATTGGTTCGGCGCTGATGTCAGAAGATGACCTCGCTGCCGCCGTTCGTCGGGTGATTATCGGTGACAATAAAGTCTGCGGCCTGACGCGTGCCGAAGATGCCCGCAACGCACTGGAGGCGGGAGCACTGTACGGTGGCCTGATCTTTGCCGAGGGTTCACCGCGCCAGATCAGCATCGAACAGGCTCAGCAGGTGATCCCCGCCGCTGCCCTGAAGTATGTTGGCGTGTTCCGTAACAATTCCATCAGTGACGTTGTCACTTACGCACAACAGCTTAACCTCTTCGCCGTGCAGCTGCATGGGGATGAAGATCGCGACTACGTTTGCCAGTTACGCCGCGAACTGCCGGAAACAGTAAAAATCTGGAAAGCGTTCAGCATCAGCGACAGCCTGCCCGACCGTGACTGGACGGGTGTTGACCGCTACGTCTTCGACCACGGCAAGGGCGGCAGCGGTCAGGCCTTCGACTGGTCGTTGCTTGCAGGTCAGTCGCTGGGGAATGTGCTGCTGGCCGGTGGGCTGGGTGCAGAAAATTGCGTACAGGCGGCACAGCTCGGCTGTGCGGGCCTCGACTTCAACTCCGGCGTGGAAAGTGCCCCTGGAGTGAAAGATGCCGGTAAAATTGCCTCAGTGTTTCAGACACTGAAAGCCTACTGATAAAGAGAAACGACATGACCCGATTAAATCCGTATTTTGGTGAGTTTGGCGGCATGTATGTGCCGCAGATCCTGATGCCTGCGCTGATCCAGCTGGAAGATGCTTTTATCAGCGCCCAGAGTGACCCGGCATTTCAGGCGGAATTTACCGACCTGCTGAAAAACTATGCTGGCCGCCCTACCGCTCTTACCCTGTGTAAGAACCTGACAAAAGGCACCAAAACCCGCCTGTATCTGAAGCGTGAAGACCTGCTGCACGGCGGCGCGCACAAAACCAACCAGGTGCTGGGCCAGGCATTGCTGGCTAAGCGCATGGGGAAAACAGAGATTATCGCGGAGACGGGTGCCGGTCAGCACGGCGTGGCGTCTGCCCTTGCCAGCGCCCTGCTGGGCCTGAAATGCCGTATCTATATGGGCGCGAAAGATATCGAACGCCAGTCGCCGAACGTGTTCCGTATGAAACTGATGGGCGCAGAAGTGATCCCGGTACACAGCGGTTCCTCAACGCTGAAAGATGCCTGTAACGAAGCGCTGCGCGACTGGTCGGGCAGCTATGAAACCGCCCACTATATGCTGGGCACCGCAGCAGGCCCGCATCCGTTCCCGACCATCGTGCGTGAGTTCCAGCGCATGATTGGTGAAGAGACCAAAGCGCAGATCCTGGAAAAAGAAGGCCGTCTGCCGGATGCGTTGATTGCCTGTGTCGGTGGCGGTTCTAATGCTATCGGTATGTTTGCTGATTTTATTGATGACACCAGCGTCGGTCTGATCGGCGTTGAACCTGCCGGTCACGGTATTGAAAGCGGTGAGCACGGCGCGCCGCTGAAGCATGGCCGCGTTGGCATCTATTTCGGGATGAAGTCCCCCATGATGCAAACCCACGACGGCCAGATTGAAGAGTCTTACTCGATTTCTGCCGGTCTCGACTTCCCGTCAGTCGGCCCGCAGCACGCCTATCTCAACAGCATTGGCCGCGCCGATTACGTCTCCGTTACGGATGACGAAGCGCTGGATGCCTTCAAAACGCTGTGCCGCAGCGAGGGGATCATTCCTGCACTGGAGTCGTCACACGCGCTGGCTCATGCCCTGAAAATGATGCGCGAAGCCCCGGAGAAAGAGCAACTGCTGGTGGTGAACCTTTCCGGCCGTGGTGACAAAGACATCTTCACCGTGCATGACATCTTTACCGCTAAGGGAGAAATTTGATGGAACGTTACGACCTCTGTTTTAAACGCCTGGCAGATCGTAAAGAAGGCGCTTTTGTGCCCTTCGTTACCCTTGGTGACCCCAATCCTGAACTGTCATTGCAGATCATTGATGCCCTGGTGGCTGGCGGCGCGGACGCCCTGGAACTGGGCATTCCCTTCTCCGATCCGCTGGCAGATGGCCCGACCATTCAGAATGCTAACCTGCGCGCCTTCGCCGCAGGCGTGACGCCATCACAATGCTTCGAGATGCTGGCCGCTATTCGCCAGAAATACCCGGAGCTGCCGATTGGCCTGCTGATGTACGCTAACCTGGTGTTCTCCAACGGCATCGATAATTTCTATGCGCGTTGCCAGCAGGCGGGCGTTGATTCGGTGCTGATAGCGGATGTCCCGGTAGAAGAGTCAGCGCCCTTCCGGCAGTCGGCCCTGCGCCATAACATCGCCCCGATCTTTATCTGCCCGCCGAACGCCAGCGACGATCTGCTGCGTGAAATCGCATCGCACGGCCGGGGTTATACCTACCTGCTGTCGCGCGCCGGGGTGACGGGTTCCGAAACCCGCGCCAATCTGCCGCTGAAACATCTGGTCGACAAGCTGCGCGAATACCATGCGGCACCGGCATTGCAGGGCTTTGGTATTTCTGAGCCGTCACAGGTTAAAGAGGCGATCGGTTCCGGTGCCGCCGGGGCGATTTCAGGCTCGGCAATTGTCAAAATCATTGAGAAGAACCTGGCCCAACCGGATGTGATGCTGAAAGAGCTGACCGCGTTTGCCAGCTCGCTGAAGGCCGCCACCCGCAGCTAATCCCGGTTAATGCCTTATTTCTGTAATAAGGCATTATTTTCTTTCTGTTTGTCACACTCCCGATTTGCTTTCCTCCCCTCTGTGAACAACTTTGAACAAAATAACGGGGCAATGCCGACAATCATTTAAAAAAGTAATTCATATCCTGCCAATCAGCACCTTAGATTAAACTCATTACAATTCAGAACCTTATGCAACCACTACTTGGGGGTACAACTCTTTTCTTTAGAAAACCCCTTAGATATTTCACCGAGAATATGATTGAATTTTTACCACTCAATTATAAATCGAAGTAATCAGCAATGGTTTTTTTATTCTTAGCCGCTACAGTTAATTCGTTAAGATTTGCACGTATCACACTTGCTAACCTTTTAATTTCATCTACATGCGATTTTATCTCAAAAACCTTATCAAGTTGCCCGTAGTTAAATTTACTTAAAATGAAATCTTCACACTCATTAAATGGATTGTTAGTCATTTTCATAGCAAACAAATATTGAGAAATTGCAACATAACAATTTTCACATTGTATTGTTAAAGAAGAAAAATCAGTAAAATGTTCATTTAACATGAGGCCACTATTGTTTTTGGAAAAATCAACACCATTATTTCTCATTTTTAATATAGTAAACTGTATTTCCTGACTTAGTGGAAATATATTTTTATAAAGCTCCTCTCTTAATGGACTTACACTCTCATTAAGCTTTTCGAATTTAGACCTTAGCCTCATTGAAAGATTTGCAACTTTATGCACTGAGCTAAAATCTTCAATATTTAAAGCTTCCTTTGGCAGGGAATTAATTATACCTGCCGCTGCATTTTCGACATTTCTAATCTGATTGCTTAAATCATTACTAATCTCAAATGTTTTTATAAACTTGTCATTCATTAACTCTGAAGCAATTTTATACCCATCTTGTTTTAACCACTTCGCCCATTCCTTTTTGGCTGAAAATAATGTAATGAAAGCAAAGACTACTAAAGAAACATCCGTACAAGCAGAAACAAAAGAAGCATCTATACCCTTGGTAGCATAAACATCCAGTAGCATCCACATCACACCACCAAACAAGAATGCTATGTAATACTTTCCGATATAAGCTTTAACAAAGCTCCATACTTCCTTAGCACTTTTCACTACTGAATCCTTCCCCTAAGCAACGTTGCAGGGTTATCTTACACCATGTGACATGCTTATCGCACTCCCCCTCACACCGCTTAGAATCGATCCAGGAAGCTTTCAGTAAGAAGAAGTTTTCTTCCTTACTAAAGTCAAATTCACAGTATCCTTCTTCGGTAATGGTGAAGTTACCAATGAATTTATGAATCTTTGACTGTATTGTTTTGGAACGTTGAAACGCTCCTTGTTTAAGTTGTTCTCTAAATGAACTCATTGTAATATCCTCTTAATGTAGATCCCTCAAGGAATGAATATGTTATATTTTGAAAAGCCGGTTAAATGGATGAAAGTTTTTTTTAACCCGATTGGTGTAGTTAGTTTCTTTGCTGGTGTTTACTCTTTATCTTTAGTAGATCTATTCTACTTTTCCGAAGAAATCAGCCCAGATGCTTTCTCAGCGGCATTTGCTGGCGGTGCGTTAATGCTTGCTGGTTACACTGGATTTAAAGTTAATAAATGGTTGAACAGTAAAATCAATGATGCTGCGTTTAAAAAAGCAGAGGAATTCATGAATGAATATTCATCCTTTTCTTTAAAGATGTTAGATATCTCGTATAAGCTACGCCATATTAATGAATGCGGTTCAGAAATTGAATTTAGAGAGCCAACGACCAGAACAGCCTCCGATATAATAAAAAGCATCGAAGATCTACATAAAAAAATATTTGACCTTTTGATTCTACATCAGCTATTTACGAACTGGAGGATCATTTTTAAAGAAAGTGAAAAATTCGGTCAATCAATGTTTGATATTGGACATTCAATCGAAACCGTTAAACAAATACACTCACATAGTGATAACAACATCAATGACTTCATTTTTTTACTAATTGGTAACAACAAGCTTTTTGAAACATTTGAAATACAAAGCAGAATAACCGAAGAAATATTAAACATACCTTTTAACGAAAAATTTGACTTCACATCACTCGCAAAAAAGGATTCATAGTAGTAGCTATCTCTTCTTCATAAATCGCCAGCATCTGATCTAAACAGTCAGGGCTGGCGGTTTCAGTATAACCATCCTTCATTTCGTTTTTACTTATAAATCCTACTGGCAACTCACGTTTGATACGTGCCTCTATCTTTGCTGCTAAGGCATACTCCATACGAACCTCAAAGAATAGTTTATGATGGTAGACACTAAAACTATCAGTGAAATTATTCCTTACCTTGCCGTCTTACTTAGTGATGCTGATTTGCCGCGTGTCTGAGTGAACTTTCAGGTGCCGCCGGGGCGATTCAGGCCCGCCGATTGTCAAAATCATTGAGAACAACCTGGCCCAACCGGATGTGATGCTGAAAGAGCTGACCGCGTTTGCCAGCTCGCTGAAAGCCGCCACCCGCAGCTAATCTCTGTTAATGCCTTATTTCTGTAATAAGGCATTATTTTCTTTCTGTTTGTCACACTCCCGATTTGCTTTCCTCCCCTCTGTGAACAACTATTACTGTGAACCGCAATCACGCGGATGACTGCCTTTTGATGACGACAGGGAGAGATGCAATGAAATTGTTTAAAGTCTTATCGGGTCTGGTTATTGCCGCTGTTGTGACGCTGTCCGTCAGCGCCTGTGCGCCTACGGCAACCAAAGAAGGTACTGGCGGATATATTGACGATACGGTGGTGACAACCAAGGTGAAAGCCGGGTTGCTGAATGATAAGTCGCTGAAGTCGACAGAAATCAATGTTGAGACCTTTAAAGGCCGCGTGCAGTTAAGCGGTTTTGTCAGTTCTCCGCAGGCGGCAAACCGTGCCGTGCAGGTCACTCGTGGTGTGGCAGGGGTGAAATCGGTGGTAAATAATATGCAGATTAAGTAACACCCTGTAAAAACAGAAAAAGGCGCGACGTTCGCGCCTTTCTTGTTTCTGCCGAAGCTTAGAAACGGTAACCCGCCCCGAAGAAGAACACGAACGGGTTAATGTGCGTATCAATACTCTGATGGCCTGCCGTCTGAGAGTCGAAACTGACTTTAGTATTAATATCCATGTACCACAGTGATGCATTCAGCATCCAGTCTGGCGTTAATTGATAATCAAGACCTAACTGCCCCGCAATACCCCAGGAGTTCTTCACGTTCAGGTTACTCAGCCCTGCCGCTCGCCCGGTGTCATTAAAGTCAGTGTCATAGAACATGGTGTAGTTGACGCCAATACCCGCATAAGGCTGCCATTTGCTGGTATTGCCCATGAAGTACCACTGTGCCATTAGCGTGGGTGGCAGTTGATGAACCGTAGCCAGTGTGCCCGTCGCCTGGAGTCCCACGTGATGTTTAAATGGGGTTGCACCGAGCAACTCAATACCCATATTGTCAGTCGCCATATAGGTAAAAGTCAGACCCAGCTGGGTATTGTTATCGATATCGAACTCACCCAGCCCCATGACATTGTCAGAGCCACCGGTCGGACGAACGGTCGCTGAGCCGACGCGCATAAAGAAGTCCCCGGCTTCGTGGGCGGAGGCAACAACAGGAAGTAAGGTAACAAGAGCCAGTGCCAGTGCTTTCAGTTTCATAACCATTCCTTTTATCAAAAAGTTGTCAGCATGTGGCCTGCTACGAGGCCTTAGTGCGAAATCACGCATATATTTACGCTGATTTACGCAAAAGGTCATGTGAATCAATCCGTATAAAACTGATATAAAACATAGGGTTGATTTAGATCAAATTTGGCCGATTCGCACAGGAATTCATCTTATTGATCGAGAAAGGGAAAACGAGAAATGGCGCACCGTCAGGTCTGATGCCGGGAAATGTCATGCTGCAGCGCGTGAAAGTCGCGGTAATACCTTCTTAAATCGAAAGTTATGTCAATCTGAGTGCCAGCACCCCATCTGAGCATGTACAATCGCCCGGTCTATAACACCGGCCTTTCAAGGAGAGTACATGTCTATCACGGCGGGTTCGCTATACCGTGACACGGGGAATTTTTTCCGCCATCAGATGGTTACCATTATACTGATGGCGCTTCTGACCTCATTTATCACCATGATGCTCGGCAAGGCATTTACACCCGACGCCGAACAGATGAAGATCCTGGGTGACGGTGCCGCAGGTTCGGCCGGCAGCCTGATGGAAATGATTCAAAACATGTCGCCGGAGCAACAAAAGGTGCTGCTAAAAGCCTCTGCCGCGGGGACGTTCGCCTCGCTGGTGGGGAATGTGCTGCTGCTGGGTGGCATGCTGTGTCTGATCCCGATGGTGTCATCCGGGCAGCGTGTCAGCGCACTGCGGGCCATTGGTGCTTCTGCACCGCTGTTACCGCGCCTGCTGCTGCTGACGTTCCTGATGACGTTAGTGATTCAGCTTGGCTTTATGGTGCTGGTGGTGCCGGGTGTGTTACTGGCCGTTACGCTGGCGTTGTCACCGATCATCATGAACACAGAGAAAACTGGCGTTTTCGCGGCAATGCGCACCAGCGTTCGCCTGGGATGGAGCCAGATGAAACTGGTGGCTCCGGCTGTTGTTCTGTGGATTGTGGCGAAACTGATTGTGCTGCTGCTGGCCTCTTCACTGCTGTGGTTACCGGCTGATGTGGCCTCCGTGCTGCTGAACGCCATTAGCAATCTGATTTCAGCCATACTGATTATCTATTTGTCACGCCTGTATATGCTGTTACGTTAATTAATGGGGAATGCCTCGACAGAGACATTCCCGGTTCATAATATTTCGGTTTAGTCTGTTATTTGGAAGCCGCTATGAAGCAGTTACTCGACTTTCTCCCTCTTGTAGTCTTTTTTGTCTTCTACAAGCTGTACGACATTTTTGTTGCGTCTGGCGCATTGATTGTGGCCTCAGGCCTGGCGCTGGTCGCCAGCTGGCTGCTGTATCGCAAGCTGGAAAAAATGTCGCTGATCACCTTCGCTCTGGTGGCCATTTTTGGCACCCTGACGATTGCGCTGCATAATCCAGACTTTATTAAATGGAAAGTCACCATTATTTACGGTCTGTTTGCTATCGCACTGCTGTTCAGCCAGTGGTTTATGAAACAACCTCTTATCCAGAAAATGCTGGGCAAAGAGATTCAGTTGCCGGAATTTGCCTGGCGACGCCTGAATATTGCCTGGGCGATCTTTTTCCTCACCTGCGGCCTGGCCAACATCTATGTGGCTTTCTGGCTTTCCCAGGACATCTGGATGAACTTTAAAGTCTTCGGTCTGAGTGCCTTAACCCTGCTGTTTACGTTATTAAGCGGTGTCTATATTTACCGTCTGATGCCACAACAAGAAGAAAAATAAGCGTTAAATGCCCGACGGGACACTCTGTCGGGCGAGCAGGTCATTTGAAATCAGCAATGTCAGGAATATTACAATGAGCGAAGAATTAAGAACCCCGCAGGGTGAGATGGTGCTGCGCACCCTCGCCATGCCAGCAGACACCAATGCCAACGGTGATATTTTCGGTGGCTGGCTGATGTCGCAGATGGATATGGGCGGCGCTATTCTGGCCAAAGAGATTGCGGAAGGACGTGTGGTCACCGTACGCGCTGACGGGATGACCTTTTTGAAACCGGTCGCGGTGGGCGATGTGGTGACCTGCCATGCACGCTGCATCCGCACCGGCACCAGCTCGATCACGATCAATATTGAAGTCTGGATCAAGAAAGTGTCGTCTGAACCTATCGGGCAACGCTACTGCACCACCGAAGCGGTGTTTATTTACGTCGCCGTCGACCCGGACGGAAAACCGCGCTCCCTGCCCGATGATAAAATCAATTTCACGCTGGATACTGCGCAGTAATTCCCGACGCCTGATTAGCCTGTAGATTTTGTACGAGGGCAACCCCGCGAACTGACATTAGTCGGTGACCAGGGTTACTACTCTTAATTAGCCTGTAGATTTTGTGCTAGGGCAAGGCGGCAAACGAGCTAATCCCCGGGAGCTTACATGAGTAAGTGACCGGGGTTAGCGAAGGCAGCCAACACAGCCATGGTGCAAAAGATACTGGCTAATGATACTGGCTAATTTTATTCGATGCTGGTGCCGCCATTGATTTTGAACACAATATTCATCGTAATGTCCTTACCTGGCTTGCCTGCTTCATAGCGCCATTTGCGCATTGCCTGCTTCACTTCCCGCTCAAACATATTACGTGGTTCAGCAGAGAGGATACGGATGTTATCGACCTGTCCTGAGCTATCGACGTCAAACTGCACGCGTACCCGCCCTTCCACACGCAGCGCAAAGGCGCGTGACGGATAGGATGGCTTACCCACGGTCAGCGCTCGTGGACCTGTTGAAACGGCCGTAGACGGAGTCTGCGAGGTCTTCGGTGCCGTGGATGGCTTTGTCTGCTCTGTTGGCCGGGTTTCCGCCGGGGCCGCCGGGCGCGGTTTCACGTCCTGCTTTGGCTTAACCACTTCTTTCTTCACCGGCTTCGGTTTAGGCTTTGGCTTAGGTTCAGGTTTCGGGATCGGCACCGGTTCAGGCTTCGGTGGCTCCGGAGCCGGTTCAGGTTCCACCACCGGTTCAGGTTCGGGTTCAACAACGGGGGGCGCAGGTTCGGGTTGCACTTCAGGTGCCACCATCGACACGCTGATGGGCTGAGACGCTTTTGGCATTTCGACCACCTGATGAAATGAGGCGTACAGCAGTGCCCCGATCACCGATCCATGCAGTACGACCGAAATCAGCAATGGCAAAGGTGAGCGGCGAGGTAGATCAGTTGTTAGCGTCGTCATAATCTTTCTGGTCAAAATGTGAAGGGGTGATTTTAAATGCAAATAGCAATCAATTTCAATAACCTCTCACGATCAATCGCGGATTTGCGTTTTTAAAGGCAGCAACCTGACCTTTATCAAGGGCAAATTATGTTTCGTTTGCACAAAAGTTAACGATCACTTAACGTGATGCCGAATCTCATCCCCGACAGGAGTTATGAAGGTGCTCTACGTAATTTACGCTGAAGATAATGCTGACTCACTGGATAAACGCACCGCTGTGCGCCCTGCTCACCTTGCGCGCCTGCAATTGCTGCGTGATGAAGGTCGTCTGATTATCGCTGGCCCAATGCCTGCGGTGGACACCAATGAACCTGGCGTGGCGGGTTTTACCGGGTCAACGATTATCGCCGAGTTTACTTCACTGGAAGCTGCGCAATCCTGGGCTCAGGATGACCCGTATATTGCGGCTGGCGTGTATAAAAAGGTGGATGTTAAGCCTTTCAAACGCGCGTTCTAATCGCGGCCGGCGGTTCGGTGAACCGCCGGAAACACCAGACGTATCAGTGATGCTGCGTAATAAACAGAATTGAACGACGCTGCTGTTGACTGACCATATGGCGAAATGAGTGCATGCGGCCATAACGACGTGACTGCCCTTCTAACCAACGCGCCCGGCGACGCTGTACCTGGCGACTCATGCGCCAGCGTGCAACTTCATTTCTGCTTCGTCTCATGACACCCTCAGTCTGTGGCTCTGTGTACAGTAAAAACTCGCGACGTATTATAAACCTTTCTTTCTCCCCACAAGGTCCGATCTCTTTAACCTGATTACGGTTTAAAGGTTCCCAGCGTTGTCATCTGCACGTAAACTCCAGAGACTTCCGCGTGAACAGGACTTTCACTTAATGACCACTTTTTACACCGTGATGAGCTGGCTGCTGGTATTTGGCTACTGGTTACTGATTGCCAGTGTGACCTTGCGCATTCTGATGAAGCGCCGCGCGGTGCCCTCTGCCATGGCATGGCTGCTGATTATCTATATCCTGCCGCTGGTGGGAATTATCGCTTATCTCTCCTTCGGCGAACTTCATCTGGGAAAGCGCCGGGCAGAGCGTGCGCGCACCATGTGGCCTTCCACGGCGCGCTGGCTTAACGAATTGAAATCCAGTCATCATATCTTTGCTGAAACCAACAGTGACGTTGCCCGCTCACTGTTTCAGCTGTGCGAGAACCGTCAGGGGATCGCCGGGGTAAAAGGCAATCAGCTGCAACTGCTGACCAGCACTGACGATACCCTGCGCACGCTGGTGCGCGATATTCAGCTGGCACGCCACAACATTGAGATGGTGTTCTATATCTGGCAGCCTGGCGGACAGGCCGATGAAGTCGCAGAAGCGCTGATGGCTGCGGCGCGGCGCGGTGTTCACTGCCGTTTAATGCTCGATTCCGCAGGCAGCGTCGACTTTTTCCGCAGTCCGTGGGCTGCCATGATGCGCAACGCCGGTGTGGATGTGGTGGAAGCGCTGAAAGTCAGCCTGCTGCGTGTTTTCCTGCGCCGCATGGATCTGCGCCAGCACCGGAAGGTGGTGTTAATCGATAACTATATTGCCTACACCGGCAGTATGAACCTGGTGGACCCGCGTTACTTTAAACAGGACGCAGGCGTTGGCCAGTGGGTGGATTTGATGGCGCGTATGGAAGGCCCGGTCGCCACCACGATGGGCATTATCTACTCCTGCGACTGGGAAATTGAAACCGGTAAGCGTATTTTGCCGCCACCGCCCGATGATAATGTGATGCCGTTTGAAGCCGAGAGCGGCCACACCATTCAGGTGATCGCCTCAGGCCCTGGCTTCCCGGAAGATATGATCCATCAGGCGCTGCTCACGGCGGTCTATTCCGCGCGCGAACAGCTGATCATGACCACGCCCTACTTCGTTCCCAGTGACGATTTACTCCATGCCATCTGCACGGCGGCTTACCGGGGCGTTGAGGTCAGCATTATTGTGCCACGGCACAATGACTCCGTGCTGGTCGGTTGGGCCAGCCGTGCTTTCTTTGGTGAACTGCTGGACGCCGGGGTGAAAATCTATCAGTTCGAAGGCGGGCTGCTGCATACCAAGAGCATTCTGGTGGATGGGCAGCTCAGTCTGGTGGGGACGGTAAACCTCGATATGCGCAGCCTGTGGCTGAATTTCGAGATCACTCTGGTCATTGATGATGATGGCTTTGGCAGTGACCTGGCGCGCGTTCAGGATGATTATATCGCCCGTTCACGTCTGGTTGACGGAAAACGCTGGTCACGCCGTGCTTACTGGCAGCGCATCGTTGAACGACTGTTTTACTTCTTCAGTCCATTGCTGTAAAACGAGCAAAAATGCACAGCCCCCAATGGCACCACAGGACATATTATGGATTTGAACAACCGCCTTACCGAAGACGAGACGCTGGAACAGGCTTACGATATTTTCCTTGAGCTGGCAGTTGATAACCTTGACCCGGCCGACGTCATTCTGTTCAACCTCCAGTTTGAAGAACGCGGCGGCGCAGAGCTGTATGATCCTGCGGAAGACTGGGCTGAACATGTCGATTTCGACCTGAACCCTGACTTTTTCGCTGAGGTGGTGATTGGGCTGGGCGAAGAAGACGGCGAACCGATTACCGACGTGTTTGCCCGCGTGCTTCTCTGCCGCGAGAAGGACCATAAGCTCTGCCATATTTTGTGGAAAGAGTAAGCCCGCTTACGGCTATCAGGCCCGGTTAATCCGGGCCTTCTTTATTTTTATCGTCCAGCCTTCCCCCGCAGCCTTTGCAGAAATGCGCATCATCGTCATGGCCGGTCTGCTGACACCCGGTGCAGTGACGCCGGTGGCGATTACGCTGCATCACATCCGTCATATACGAGCTCATTACGCCCGTTGGAATGGCGATCAACGAATAGCCAAGCAGTATCAGCACTGACGAGAGCATGCGCCCCAGCGGAGTATGAGGCGTGATATCCCCGTAACCCACCGTTGTCATAGTGACCACCGCCCAGTACACCGCAACGGGCAGACTGGTAAAGCCGTGCTCAGGGCCTTCAATCACATACATGAGTCCGCCGAACACACAGAGCAATATCATCACACCGCCAAAAAACAGGCAGAGCTTCTTACGCGCACTGACCAGCGTTTCCCACAGTACATTGGCCGATCCCATATAGCGCAGGAGTTTGATCAGTCTCAGCAGGCGCAACACACGCAGCAGCCTTATCGCCATCATATAGCTCAGGGCCATTTCCGGCCAAAGCCAGAATAGGTACAGCGGCAGCGTGGTAACCAGATCGATAAATCCAAAAAAGCTCGTTACATACTGCAGCGGCCGTGGCGTGGTGAGCACGCGCAGCAGATACTCAAGGCTAAAGAGCAGTGTAAAGACATATTCCAGAAGGAGAAAAACAGAGGCGTCTTTGATGTCGAGAGAGATTTTATGCGGCTCGGAAGACTCCACAAACAACGTGAACACGCTGACAAGCGTGGTGATCACCCAAAAAACTTCAAACCGCCGCCCCGCGAGAGTGCTGACATCAAATAAAAAAATATACAGGCGGTTACGCCATCCCTGTTCTTCCTGATCCATAAATCCTCCATGCTTTGTGCGAAAGCGTAGTTCTAGGATCCAGCCATTGGAAGTTCAAGCACTAAACGGGGGGAATAAAAAAAACCGCATTGAAGGTTCAATGCGGCTCGACAGCGATGTTAACGGGGGATAAGCGCTAGAGCGGGTCCACTTTCAGGCAGGAGACCGCGTGACGGAAACTGCCCTCCAGCAATGGCCGGGTTTTCGCGCACTCCGGCCCGGCAATCGGGCAACGCGTGCGGAACACACAGCCGGATGGCGGGTTGATCGGCGATGGCAGCTCCCCTTCCAGCAGTTGAATCACCTTCTGCTTTTCCAGATCGGGATCGGGGATCGGTACTGCTGACATCAGCGCCCGCGTATAAGGATGCTGTGGATTCTGATACACCTCATCATAGGTGCCCAACTCCACGGCATGTCCGAGATACATCACCAGTACGCGGTCAGAGATATGTTTCACAACAGCCAGATCGTGCGCGATAAAGATCAGCGACAGCCCCATCTCACGCTGCAACTTTTGCAGCAGATTGACCACCTGCGCCTGAATAGACACATCCAGCGCCGATACCGGTTCATCACAGATAATCAGCTTCGGTTCGAGGATCAGCGCACGTGCAATACCGATACGCTGGCACTGCCCGCCAGAAAACTCATGGGGATAACGGTTTATCAGGTTAGGCAGCAGACCGACCTTCAGCATCATCTCCTTCACACGATCTTTCACTTCCTGGCGCGGCATCTTCGGGTGATAGGTGCGCAGCGGTTCCGCAATAATCTCTCCGATATTCATACGCGGGTTCAGCGATGCCAGGGGGTCCTGGAAGATCATCTGGATATCGCTGCGCGCGGCACGCCATTCGTCAGCACTCTGCCCTAACAGATCGCGTCCTAACCACGCCACCCGGCCCTCTGTCGCTTTCACCAGCCCGATAATCGCGCGCGCCAGGGTGGATTTACCGCAACCGGATTCGCCCACCACGCCCAGGGTTTCCCCCTCGTACAGACGCAGGCTAACGCCATCGACGGCTTTCAGGGTTTTTGGCGGCTGCCAGAACCACTGATGACCATCTTTGATATCGAAATGCACCTTCAGATCGGCGATTTCCAGCAGCACTTTTTTCTCAGCAACCGATGTCATACCAACTCCTCCACGGGCTTAAAGCAGGCACGCAGACGTCCTTCACCGAACGCCTCAAGTGGCGGCGCGCTGGAACAGATATCCATCGCATGCAGGCAGCGCGGCTGGAACGGGCAGCCTTTCGGCAGGCGAGACAGATTCGGTGGGTTACCCGGAATGGTCATCAGTGTTTCACCTTCATCCGCATCAAGTCGCGGCACCGCATTCAACAGGCCAATGGAGTAAGGATGTGACGGATGGTAGAAGACGTCACGCGCTTTTCCATATTCCATAGTCCGACCGGCGTACATCACCATCACCTGGTCGCAGATCCCCGCCACCACACCCAGATCGTGGGTAATCATAATAATCGCGGTGTTAAATTCGCGTTTGAGTTCGTTCAGCAGGGTCATGATCTGCGCCTGCACCGTCACATCGAGTGCGGTCGTCGGCTCATCCGCAATCAGCAGCTTTGGACGACACAACAGCGCCATCGCGATCATCACACGCTGACGCATGCCCCCGGAGAATTCGTGGGGAAACATTTTCATGCGCTTACGGGCTTCCGGCATTTTTACCGCATCGAGCATGCGGACGGATTCTTCAAATGCCTGCGCCCCATTCATGCCTTTATGCAGTTGCAGCACTTCCATCAGTTGCTGGCCAACACGCATATACGGGTTCAGCGAGGTCATCGGGTCCTGGAAGATCATCGCAATCTGTTCGGCACGCAGCTTGTTGAGCTGTTTTTCCGGCAGGTTAAGGATCTCACTGCCGTTAAAACGGGCTGAACCACCGATGCGGCCGTTGCTGGCCAGCAGTCCCATCAGGGCAAACGCGGTCTGCGATTTTCCTGAGCCGGACTCCCCGACAATGCCGAGGGTTTCACCCGCACTCAGGCTGAAGTTCAAATCGTTCACTGCCGTGACATCCCCATCGGGAGTGCTGAACGTCACACGCAGATCTTTCACATCCAGCAGCCGTTCGCTTCCCTGGGTTTTTGCCATTGCTGGCTGAAGTTCAATTACGCTCATAGGGAAACTCCTTAACGGTCTTTCGGGTCGAGGGCATCACGCAGGCCATCGCCAATAAAGTTGAAACAGAACAGGGTAATCACCAGAAAACCGGCTGGATAAAGCAGCAGCCAGGGTGAAACCTCCATCGAGTTAGCACCGTCACTGAGCAACGCTCCCCAGCTGCTCAGCGGTTCCTGCGTGCCGAGGCCGAGGAAACTCAGGAAGGATTCAAACAGGATCATGCTCGGCACCAGCAGTGAGGCATACACCACCACCACGCCCAACACATTGGGGACGATATGGCGCAGAACGATATTGAAGGTGGACACCCCGCCCACTTCCGCCGCTTCGATAAACTCTTTACGTTTCAGGCTCAACGTCTGTCCGCGCACAATACGCGCCATATCCAGCCACGACACCATGCCGATGGCGACGAAAATCAGCAGAATATTTTGACCAAAGAAGGTGACCAGCAGGATAACGAAGAACATAAACGGGAAGGAGTTGAGGATCTCAAGCACGCGCATCATCAGGGAATCAACGCGCCCGCCAAGATATCCCGCCAGCGTGCCGTACAGCGTACCGAGCAGCACCGCCACCAGCGCAGCAGCAATCCCGACCATCAAGGAGATACGCCCACCAATCGCCACACGTACCAACAGGTCACGCCCTGACGAGTCAGTGCCCATATAGTGGCCCGAACTCATATCCGGTGCCGCTGACATCATTGCCCAGTCCGTGTCGTCGTAGGTGAACGCCGACAGCATCGGTGCAAAAATCACAAACAGTGCCACCAGCAGCAGCACAAACAGGCTGGCTACCGCGGCACGGTTATGGATAAAGCGTCGGCGCGCATCCTGCCACAGGCTACGCCCTTCGATCTCAAGCTTTTCACTGAAGTTATCCAGAGCTTCGCTGTTTTTCTTAACAAAAATCATCCCCAGCTCCTGGATCAGTAACGAATTTTTGGATCGATGACCGCATACAGCACGTCAACAATCGCATTGAACAGAATGGTCAGCGCCCCGACCAGAATCGTCAGGCTTAATACCAGCGAATAGTCACGGTTCAGTGCCCCGTTAACAAACAGCTGGCCAATGCCCGGCAGACCGTAAATGGTTTCAATAACCATTGAACCGGTAATGATGCCGACAAAGGCCGGGCCAAGGTAGGAGAGCACCGGCAGCAGCGCGGGCTTCAGCGCATGACACAGAACGATACGATGCATCGGCAGCCCCTTGGCGCGGGCAGTACGAATAAAGTTGGAGTGCAGCACTTCGATCATCGAACCACGGGTAATACGCGCGATGCTGGCAATGTAGGCCAGCGACAACGCCACCATCGGCAGGATCATAAATTTCAGCGCCCCGCCATTCCAGCCGCCCCCGGGCAGCCACTTCAGGGTAATCGAGAACAGCAGCACCAGTAGCGGCGCCACAACGAAACTGGGAATAACGATCCCGGTCATCGCCACGCCCATCACGGCATAATCCCATTTTGTGTTCTGTTTTAGCGCGGCAATCACGCCCGCACTGACGCCCAGTACCAGGGCAAACAGAAACGCAGCTGCCCCCAGTTTGGCCGACACAGGGAATGACCCGGCCACCAGATCGTTGACCGTATAATCTTTGTATTTAAACGATGGACCAAAATCCCCGTGCGCCAGCTGCTTCAGATAACTGAAGTACTGCGTCAGGATCGGATCGTTTAAATGATATTTGGCTTCAATATTGGCCATAACTTCAGGTGACAGCGTGCGCTCGCCGGTAAACGGACTTCCGGGAGCCAGACGCATCATAAAAAAGGAGATGGTGATCAGAATAAATAACGTCGGGATCGCTTCAAGAAAACGACGAAAGATAAATTTTAACATTGCCCTACCTGCCCGGCTTACTGCCTCAGCACTGCTCTATAAAAGATCTGCCGGGGAGAGTTACCCCTCCCCGGGAACGACCATTAATGTTTAATGATGTACAAGTTTTTATCGTAAACGTTATCCAGCGGATCTTTACCTGTGTAGCCGCCGACGTAAGGTTTCACCAGACGGGCATTGACGTAGTAATAGACCGGCACGATGACGGAATCTTTATCGAGGATTTTCTCAGCATCGGCATAACGGGTAGCGCGGGTCGCTTCGTCCGCTGATGCCAGTGCCGCATCCATCGCTTTATCGAAGGCTTCACTCTTATAGTGGGAGGTGTTGTTGCTGCTTTTTGACTGCATGGTGCCTAAGAAGGTGGTCGGTTCGTTGTAGTCAGCGCACCAGCCTGCACGTGCTACATCAAAGTTGCCCTGGTGACGCGTATCCAGGAAGGTCTTCCACTCCTGGTTTTCCAGTTTAACGTTCACACCCAGGTTTTTCTTCCAGATCGACGCGGCAGCGATCGCCAGCTTCTTATGCAGATCGGAGGTGTTATACAGCAGATTGAAGGTCAGTGGTTTATCCGCAGTGTAACCTGCTTCAGCCAGTAATTTTTTCGCTTCTTCATTACGTTTTTCCTGGGACCAGCCAAACCACTCTGGCGGCGTCAGCTTAATACCTTCGGTATAAGGCGGAGTGAAACTGTAGGCAGGCAGATCGCCCTGTCCTTTCACTTTATTAACGATGATGTCGCGGTCAATACCCAGTTTCAGCGCAGCACGAACGCGCGGATCGTTGAACGGTGCTTTCTGGTTATTGATTTCGTAATAGTAAGTACAGAGATAAGGGTCAACATGCACTTCGGTCGGGATATCTTTTTTCAGCTTCTGGAACAGCTCAATCGGCATGTTGTTGTAGGTCATATCGCTGCCGCCGCTGCGGTAGCGGTTAACATCGGTCACTTCAGATGAGATCGGCAGGAAGGTGACTTTATCCAGTTTGGTTTCCGCGTTGTCCCAGTAATCGGTATTACGCACCAGAACAATGCGTTCGTTCACCACCCACTCAGAGAGTTTGAAGGCGCCGTTACCCACCCAGTTAGCGGGCTGAGTCCACTTCTCACCAAATTTATCTACCGCCGCTTTATTCACCGGGGACATGGAAGGATGGATCAGCAGTTTATAGAAATAAGGTACCGGCTCGCTCAGTGTGACTTCCAGCGTATGCGCATCGATCGCCTTCACGCCCAGCGTGTCCGGGCTTTTTTTACCCGCAATAATATCGTCGATGTTCGCCAGATGGCCGTACTGCAGGTAACTGGCGTAAGGAGAAGCTGTTTTCGGATCGGCGAGACGCTGCCAGCTGTAAACGAAGTCTTGTGCCGTTACCGGCTCGCCATTGGACCATTTGGCGTTGTTGCGCAGGTGGAATGTCCACACCTTGCCGTCTTTATTGTCCCAGCTCTCGGCCACGCCTGGAATCGGGTGCCCCTGCAGGTCACTGATAACCAGACCTTCAAGCAGGTCACGGTTGACGTTAGATTCCGGCACACCTTCTATTTTATGCGGGTCAAGTGACTGTAATTCTGCACCGTTACCTTTTACTAACTCCTGCTTCGCAGCCAGCTCGACACCTGCCGGCACGGATGCTGCAAAAGCCTGCTGTGCTGTCATTGATCCCAGCGCCGCCATCACGCCCACGGCGATCAGACTCTTCTTCGTGATGTTGATCATTTTTTTACCTATTCCAGTTTTTATTAATACCGACGTGTGACAGGCACCGCGGTTACCCTATTTTCGGGAAAACTTCATCGGGCAGCGGAACGAGGCTACCCGGTTTGTTTTTTTTATACTCTGTACTGCTGAGAACTGCTTGCTATCACCTTTCAACGCCCGGCGGTGCCGCACGTTGTCATGTTCGGTCTGGCATGGGGAGCGGTAAGACTTCAGAACGCCCCCCTTGGGATTGCATTTCCAGTGCCACTTTTTATCAACGCCATTAAAAAATTATCAGAAGGGCTGCATTTGCGCTAAAGCTAAATAGCAAAAATGTTAACCATTTCTCTTTTATCACGATAAAAAGCAGGGATAAAGCGTTATTTATTATTGAAAAATAACAGCTAAATTGATGATAAATAGTAATAAAGAGGGGTTATAGCGTGAGTTTTTTCAAAAACAGGATTTTTTTCGAATGATTTTTAAGCAAATATCGTATAAATATGAGTAATAATTACATTAACACTGCTATTTAACGAAAAACCAGCAGTAAAAACCACAAATAACGCCACTCCGCGCTATGTTGTGATGTTAAAAAAATCACACCCCCTACAATTGCATGGATAATCATATCGTTTGCAGTAATTACATTAATAATTGCCACGTTAATGTAAGAGAAATGAATAAATGCACCAAAACAATACACCAAAATGGTGTGTTGCACCTTTTCAGTGCATTACGGGATAGGGGTGTTAAAAAAAAGCGCATTAAATGCGCTTTATATTTACCAATTCAGAATTTTAACCGGGTTAATTTGTAAGCCCGGGGAACAGTGCCCGAAGGCCAGTCACGACAAATTCAATCCCTAACGCCATCAACAGTAAGCCCATAATACGAGTTACGACGTTAATCCCCGTTTGCCCCAGTACTCTGACCATCAAGGGGGCGGCGCGGAATAACAGCCAACAACAAAAAGCAAACAGCGCAATGGCCAGGGTAAAGCCGAGCAGGTTTTGCCAGCTATGGTAGCGGGTGCTCCAGACAATGGTCGAGCTGATAGCACCCGGCCCGGCCATCAGCGGCAGCGCCAGTGGCACAACGCCAATACTTTCGCGGTTAGCGCTTTCTGACTTTTCCTGTTTGTTCTGTTTATCTTCACCCAGCTTCCCACTGATCATCGACATTGCGATGGTCACCACCAGAATGCCGCCCGCAATACGGAAAGAATCAATCGAGATGCCAAAAATATGCAGGATGCCGTCACCGAGAAACAGCGCCGTCCACAGAATAATCGCCACCGACAGATTGGCTGTCAGGTTGGTTTTATTCCTCGCTGCCGGAATCTGGTAGCTGGTCATACTGATGAACACCGGGATGATCCCAATCGGGTTGACCAGTGCAAACAGACCAACGAAAAATTTGATATAGCCAGAGAGATCTAAAAGAGCAGGATTCACATGCGCTCCTGTGGGGGACGATTGATGGCCGCTAATGTAATAGAAATCGCTGATAATGACTATCCCCCAAAGACCGGAATATCACACCAAATTATCAGCGTAAAGCCAGCGATTATGACTGCTGAAACCTCACATTTCAGCACAATAAAAAACAAAAAAGCGCATATTTTTTGCACAAAAGATGACTTTTATTCAGATCAGATTATTCCAATGGCTGAATGGTATCAGCTTACATAAATAATGATCTAAATCATCTTTTCACCCCGGCACAACCGCTATGCTCAGGGACATCAAAGGAAGATGATAACGTACCGAAAGGGATCTGTAATAACCTGTACCACAGACTCTTTTAGTAAACCTATTAGAACGTTTTTAGCCATTCGGCAAGCCCTGGCAGGCAGTGTTGTCCGACATGACTATAATTGCTAGTTCTGACTTGTTTACTAATAGAGTTTAACTTTCAGGAGAGCCACATGGCCGTTACTAATATCACTGAACTTAATGCACTGGTTGAACGTGTTAAACAAGCCCAGCGTGAATATGCCAACTTCACGCAAGAACAAGTAGACAAAATCTTCCGGGCCGCAGCATTTGCTGCAGCGGATGCCCGTATCCCACTGGCCAAAATGGCCGTTGCCGAATCCGGCATGGGGATTGTTGAAGATAAAGTTATCAAAAACCACTTTGCTTCCGAATACATCTATAACGCTTACAAAGACGAAAAAACCTGCGGCATTCTCGCGACCGATGACACTTTCGGTACAATCACCATCGCAGAACCGACCGGCATCATCTGCGGTATCGTCCCAACCACTAACCCAACCTCTACCGCTATCTTTAAGGCACTGATCAGCCTGAAGACCCGTAATGGGATCATCTTCTCGCCGCACCCACGTGCTAAGAACGCCACCAATAAAGCTGCGGATATTGTTTTGCAGGCCGCGATTGCTGCGGGTGCCCCGAAAGATATTATCGGGTGGATTGATGTCCCTTCTGTTGAGCTGTCCAATCAGCTGATGCATCACCCTGATATCAACCTGATTCTGGCAACCGGCGGTCCGGGCATGGTGAAAGCGGCCTACAGCTCTGGTAAGCCTGCCATCGGCGTTGGTGCAGGTAATACACCTGTCGTGATCGATGAAACGGCGGATATCAAACGTGCCGTTGCTTCTATTCTGATGTCAAAAACCTTCGACAACGGTGTTATCTGTGCTTCTGAGCAATCAGTGATTGTGGTCGACAGCGTTTATGATGCAGTGCGTGAACGCTTTGCCAGCCACGGCGGCTACATGTTGCAGGGTAAAGAGCTGAAAGCCATTCAGGATATTATTCTGAAGAATGGCGCACTGAATGCAGCCATTGTTGGTCAGCCTGCGGTGAAAATTGCGGAAATGGCCGGTATTACCGTACCGGGCACCACCAAAATTCTGATCGGTGAAGTGAAGCTGGTCGATGAGTCAGAGCCTTTCGCTCACGAAAAACTGTCTCCGACGCTTGCCATGTATCGTGCCAAAGACTTCAATGACGCCGTCAGCAAAGCAGAAAAACTGGTGGCAATGGGCGGTATCGGTCATACCTCTTGCCTGTATACCGACCAGGATAACGAACGTGAACGCGTGAATTTCTTCGGCGACAAAATGAAGACTGCGCGCATTCTGATTAACACCCCTGCTTCTCAGGGTGGTATCGGTGACCTCTACAACTTCAAACTCGCACCATCACTGACATTGGGCTGCGGCTCATGGGGTGGTAACTCGATTTCTGAAAACGTCGGACCAAAACATCTGATCAACAAGAAAACCGTGGCCAAGCGAGCAGAGAATATGTTGTGGCACAAGCTTCCTAAATCTATCTACTTCCGTCGCGGTTCACTGCCTATTGCTCTGGATGAAGTGGCTACCGACGGGGCGAAACGCGCCTTTATCGTGACCGACCGCTTCCTGTTTAATAATGGTTATGCGGACCAGGTCGTCAACGTGCTGAAAGCACGTGGCGTTGAAACCGAAGTGTTCTTCGAAGTGGAAGCCGACCCAACGCTGAGTATCGTTCGCAAAGGTGCTGAGCAGATGCTTTCGTTCAAACCTGACGTGATTATCGCCCTGGGCGGTGGTTCACCGATGGATGCAGCGAAAATCATGTGGGTAATGTACGAACACCCTGAAACCTCTTTCGAAGAACTGGCGCTGCGCTTTATGGATATCCGTAAACGCATCTACAAGTTCCCGAAAATGGGCGTGAAAGCGAAAATGATCGCGGTAACCACAACGTCAGGTACCGGTTCAGAAGTGACGCCGTTTGCGGTTGTTACCGACGATGCAACGGGCCAGAAATACCCACTGGCAGACTATGCGCTGACCCCGGACATGGCGATTGTTGACGCCAACCTGGTCATGGATATGCCGAAATCCCTGTGTGCCTTCGGTGGACTGGATGCCGTGACCCACGCACTGGAAGCCTACGTTTCCGTGCTGGCTAACGAATACTCTGACGGCCAGGCACTTCAGGCGTTAAAACTGCTGCAGGAAAACTTGCCAGCCAGTTACAACGAAGGCGCGAAAAACCCGGTTGCACGTGAACGCGTTCACAACGCCGCGACCATTGCTGGGATTGCCTTTGCCAACGCCTTCCTTGGGGTTTGTCACTCAATGGCCCATAAACTGGGTTCAGAGTTCCACATCCCACACGGTCTGGCGAACTCACTGTTGATTTGCAACGTTATCCGCTATAACGCCAATGACAACCCAACCAAACAGACCGCGTTCAGCCAGTATGACCGTCCTCAGGCACGTCGTCGTTACGCTGAAGTCGCCGATCACCTGCGCCTCAGCGCACCGGGTGACCGCACTGCGCAGAAAATCGAAAAACTGCTGGTGTGGCTGGATGGCATGAAAGCAGAACTGGGCATTCCTAAATCCATCCGCGAAGCGGGCGTTCAGGAAGCAGACTTCCTGGCAAAAGTGGATAAGCTGGCTGATGATGCTTTCGATGACCAGTGTACCGGCGCTAACCCACGTTATCCGCTGATTGCTGAGTTGAAACAGATTATGCTGGATAGCTTCTACGGTCGTGACTTTGTTGAGCCTTTCGCCAATGTGGCAGAAGCGGTAACAGCCACTGAATCTGCAGGTGAAGTTAAGAAAGCAGAACGTAAAGTGAAACACTAAATCCTTCGTGACACAAAAAAACCCGCCATCTGGCGGGTTTTTTAATACATAAAGGTGCATGAAATAGTAAGCAATGCTTATAAACGGTATAAGCTAAACCACACTCACCTTTTATGTAAGAGAATACTTTCAGGCATTGTCTTCGGAATGACGATGCCCGTAAATAGCCACCATCGATCCGCTGTCAAGCGCTTCATAGTAGTGTTTACGACATACGGAAACGTAACGTTCATTACCGCCAATCACCACCTGAGCCCCTTCTTTAAAGGGTTTTCCGCTTTCATTCAGGCGTAATACCATGCTGGCTTTCCTGCCACAATGACAGATGGTTTTTAATTCAACCAGTTTATCTGACCAGGCCAGCAGGTACTGACTGCCGATAAATAACTCACCCCGAAAATCTGTACGCAAACCATAACAAAGTACAGGTATATCTAAATTATCAACAACATCAGATAATGCTTTCACCTGATCGCGTGTCAAAAACTGACTTTCATCCACCAGCACACAGTGAATCGGTTCGATCTGGTGTTCTGCGTTTATCTCACTAAACAGCGAAGTGTTGTTATTATACAATTTAGCCGGAGAAGAAAGCCCAATGCGCGAACTCACCCGCCCCGCGCCAAAGCGATTATCAATCTCTGCGGTATACACCAGCGTGCGCATACCACGCTCATGATAGTTATAAGAAGACTGCAGTAATGCCGTTGACTTACCGGCGTTCATGGCCGAGTAATAGAAATAAAGTTGAGCCATAGAGCCCCGCCCCCCATGTCGCTAAAGATGGCCGGAGTGTAACATAAACACGGTTGTTAAGGCCCTGGCACCGATAATAACCCGGTAATAAATAGTGGCAAGATGGTATGTATCGTACAGGCCGCGCAAGATTTAACAATTAACAAATGTTAACGAGGAACGCGTTCCATCAGTGCAAGCATCGACTGAAAAGGGCATTATTTAGCTAGCACATCATATTTTGACTCTTTTTTTTTAACTAAATATTATGCTTTATTAGCTCATTCGGCTTTCTTACAAAATTAACTATTGCAGTTCCGAATGACGAACACTATTATTATCAGGCAGAAACATCCCTATCAATATAATTTAGAGAATTGGACAATGAGCGAAGCACTTAAAATTCTGAACAACATCCGTACACTGCGTGCTCAGGCGAGAGAATGTAGCCTGGAAACGCTGGAAGAAATGCTGGAGAAGCTGGAAGTTGTCGTTAATGAACGTCGTGACGAAGATAACCAGGCTCAGGCTGAAGTTGAAGAGCGTACACGTAAACTGCAGCAATACCGCGATATGCTGATCGCTGACGGCATTGATCCAAATGAATTACTGTCTACTCTGGCTGCGGCTAAAGCGCCAGGTAAAGCTAAACGTGCTGCGCGCCCTGCTAAATATTCTTACATTGATGAGAATGGCGAAAGCAAGACCTGGACAGGCCAGGGTCGTACTCCAGCAGTCATCAAAAAAGCCATTGAAGAGCAAGGCAAGAAGCTGGAAGACTTTCTTCTGTAATTCTGCTCAAGGTCCTTCTCTACTACCCCATAATTAAATGGGGTTTTTTTGGTCCTATTTTTAGTTGTTATCACCAGGTACAGATAAAAAAGGAAGCCAATGGCTTCCTTTTTCTTTGAGTATCGACCGGAAATTAAACCGGGTAGAAACCTTTGTACCACTCTACAAAGCTCGCAACACCCTCTTCCACCGACGTTTTCGGCTTGAAGCCGATAACCTGATATAACGCCGTCGTATCGGCACTGGTTTCCATCACATCACCAGGCTGCATCGGTAACATATTTTTATCAGCCACCTGCCCCAGTGCATTTTCCAGCGCTTCAATATACGCCATCAGCGTCACAGGCTGGCTGTTACCGATATTATATACCCGGTACGGTGCAGAGCTGGTTGCCGGGCTGCCACTCTCCACCGTCCAGTCTTTATCCGCTTGCGGGATAACGTCCTGCAGGCGTACAACCGCTTCAGCAATATCGTCGATATAGGTAAAGTCGCGGCGCATCTGTCCGTGGTTATAAACGTCGATTTTTTCACCCGCAAGAATAGCGCGGGTAAACTTAAATAGCGCCATATCAGGACGCCCCCACGGACCGTATACCGTAAAGAAGCGCAATCCCGTGGTGGGAATACCGTACAGATGAGAATAGGTATGCGACATCAGCTCATTCGCCTTCTTGGTCGCCGCATACAGTGAAACAGGATGGTCAACGGAGTCATCTGTCGAGAATGGCATTTTACGATTAAGGCCATATACCGAGCTGGAAGAAGCATACAGCAGATGTTCCACTTTATTGTGGCGACACCCTTCCAGAATATTGAGATGACCAATCAGGTTAGCGTCAGCGTATGCCAGAGGGTTATCCAGTGAGTAGCGAACACCCGCCTGTGCTGCGAGGTGGATAACACGCTGGAAGCCTTGCGTTCGAAACAGGTCGGCCATACCTTCACGATCGGCAAGATCGCCTTTCACAAAGGTGAATTCAGGGTGGGGGTTAATCTGATCAAGACGTGCGGTCTTGAGATTCACATCATAATAATCATTCAGGTTGTCGAGACCGACAACCTGGTGACCGGCGGCAAGCAGACGTTGCGTGACATGAAAGCCAATGAAGCCTGCTGCGCCGGTGACCAGATATTTCATACTACCCTCGTTTAATTATGCAATTTGTAGAGATGCTCCGCGGCCGATTGCATAATAAACAAAACCGCGTTTGCTGATTCTTTCTGGATCATACAGGTTACGACCATCAAAAATCACGGGTTCTTTCAGAGCATTTTTAATCACATCAAAATCAGGTGCACGGAAGTTTTGCCATTCAGTACAGATAACCAGGCCATCTGCCCCCTGAAGTGCCGCTTCTTTGGTTCCCATCAGCTTCAGATCGCTGCGATGACCATAGATGCGCTGGGCTTCGTCCATGGCTTCAGGGTCAAAGGCCTGAACCGTTGCCCCTGCCTGCCATAACGCTTCCATCAGAACACGGCTGGAAGCTTCACGCATATCATCGGTGTTTGGCTTAAATGACAGCCCCCACACGGCAAAGGTTTTGCCCTGTAAATTTTCACCAAAATGACGCTTGATAAAGGTTGGCAGCTTGTTCTTCTGCGAGTCGTTGACATCTTCCACCGCTTTTAACAGACGCGGCGTGTAGCCAATCTGCTCAGCGGTACGGATCAGTGCCTGCACATCTTTCGGGAAGCAGGAACCACCGTAACCGCAGCCCGGATAGATGAAGGAGTAGCCAATACGCGAATCAGAACCAATACCCTGGCGGACTTTTTCAACATCTGCACCCAGGCGCTCGGCCAGGTTGGAGATTTCGTTCATAAAGCTGATTTTAGTCGCCAGCATGCAGTTTGCTGCATACTTGGTCAGTTCAGCACTACGAATATCCATCAGGATCATACGGTCGTGATTACGGTTGAACGGCTCGTACAGCTCACGCAGCAGCTCGACAACGTCATCATTATCCGTACCGATAACAATACGCTCTGGACGCATGCAGTCGCTGACTGCCGCGCCTTCTTTCAGGAACTCAGGGTTAGAGACCACATCAAAGGTCAGCGATACGCCGCGCTCTTTCAGGGTTTCTTCCATGACCTTACGCACACGGTCAGCCGTACCTACTGGCACGGTTGACTTGTCCAGCACCACTTTGTGGTCTTTCATGTGCTGCGCAATGGTGCGTGCAACCGCTGTCACATACTTCAGGTCAGCCGAACCATCTTCATCCGGTGGCGTACCGACAGCAATAAACTGCATAACACCATGGTTGACGCCATCTTCAGCGTTCGTGGAGAACTTCAGGCGGCCCGCCTCATAGTTCTGCATAACCAGCGGCGTCAGGCCCGGTTCAAATATAGGAATGATCCCTTTCTTCAGATTCTCGACTTTGTTCTCGTCGACATCGATGCAAAGAACGTCATGTCCGACTTCGGCCAGAACTGCAGCCTGAACCAGACCAACATAGCCGATACCAAATACGGTGACTTTCATTGAATTGTCCCGGTTAGAAATTAAACTTACTTTTTATTACCAACGGTGGTTTCCAGCCAGGCTTTGAAATCGCTGCCCAGTGTGTTGTGACGCACACCGTACTCAACGAAAGCCTGCATGTAGCCCAGTTTGTTACCACAGTCGTGGCTCACACCTTTCAGGTGATAAGCTTCTACGGTTTCTTTCTCCATCAGCATGGCGATTGAATCCGTCAGCTGGATTTCATCACCGGCACCTGGAGGGGTTTTCGCCAGCAGTGGCCAGATATCCGCAGACAGAATGTAGCGCCCCACAACCGCGAGGTTGGAGGGTGCTTTGTCAGCTTTTGGCTTCTCGACCACACCGACCATCGGTGCGCTATCGCCCGGCTTCAGCTCTGCGCCCTGGCAGTCAACAACGCCATACGCCGTCACATCGGCTACTGGCTCAACCATGATCTGGCTGTGACCGGTTTCGTCGAAGCGCTTCATCATCTCTGCCAGGTTCTCGGTAGACAGGTCAGATTCGTATTCGTCGATAATCACGTCTGGCAGGATCACCGCAACAGGCTCATTGCCAATCACAGGCCAGGCACACATCACTGCGTGGCCGAGGCCTTTCGCCAGACCCTGACGGACCTGCATGATGGTGACGTGCGGTGGACAGATGGACTGGATCTCTTCCAGCAGCTGACGCTTAACACGCTTTTCCAGCATCGCTTCCAGTTCAAAACTGGTGTCGAAGTGGTTTTCAATGGAGTTTTTGGAAGAGTGCGTAACCAGCACAATTTCATTAATTCCTGCGGCGATACATTCGTTTACGACATACTGAATCAGCGGCTTATCAACCAGCGGCAGCATCTCTTTTGGAATCGCTTTTGTGGCAGGTAACATACGCGTTCCCAAACCAGCAACAGGGATAACCGCTTTTTTTACTTTGGACTTATAGGCAGACATCAAAGTACCTCTCTTTAGGCCGTTCAAGTTATTACTTGATATGTCGAGTTAAAAAACGAAGTGAGTATACCAGTTGAACCCACGCGGATTTATCCTGGTTAAACCATTTCAGCGCAAATTAAGACTATTACCCAAGTGTAAAGCTTATCTCTGGCCCTGTCTGCCAGGGCCAGATGAAAATAGTCACGGGGTGGTTATTCTGTAGACAACATCAGGCGTAGCCGCCCTCCGGCGCCCCATACCTGACATTGCCAGGCATCACAACGCTGGCTAATTTGATTAAGATGTGTGCTGCCGAGCGTGCCAAGAGGGACACCGTTGCTCAACTGGATTTGGTGGGTATGAACATTGAGAGAGGCGTTTAAACCAGCAGAAACCAGGATCAGGTTCTTTAATCCCTGGTGATAATAGCCAACCAGTAGCGGGAATTGCCCTTTCAGGTTGGCCTGACGTAATAAAAGATTGACCTGTTTAAGTAATGCGCCGAGTTCAGGCAAGCGCGGTCCCTGCCCTGATAACTGTTCCTGTAACAGACCGTTGAACAGTGCCCGCAACAATAATGCAGCCAGAACGCCGTTGTCGCCTGCACGGGTAACATCCAGACAGTAAAAGGCCAGATCTTTCTCAGACAATGCCGCGACATCCAGGACCAGCCCAGGCTGTTCTGCCATGGTGAGCTGGCGATAGTTCACTCGACAGTGAGCAATTGTCTGTTGCACGGGGGGTTGCAGCTCTTTCAGTAATTTTGCAGCGGCCTGTGGATCGCTAACCAGCGCGTCCCAGTCCTGAAACAGCTGCTCATCTTCTTCCACTTTAGAGGTAAACATCGAGGGATAAAGACATTCAAAAACAGCTTCGCGCAGCCGACCGAGGTCTTTCACCGGTTTCAGCAGGACATCCTGCACACCTAATCGCAGAACGTGCGCAATGTCCGACATATTCTCCGTGGCAGATATCACAAGGATCGGCAACGCCCCCCCCTTGCTGCGCACATGCTCAACCAGCTGAATACCGCCCATGCGCGGCATCGCAAGATCACAAATCATCAGGTCAGGAGGCGTATGAACCATCATTTCAAGCGCGTGGATACCGTCATCCGCCAGACTGACAACGGCCCCTAGAGCGGTGAGAAAATTATCCAGCAGGGAACGGAAAACGACTTCGTCCTCGACGATGAGAATATGTTTTCCGTTTAATGGTTTTTCCATTGTGTCCCCCTGCATAACAGATACCTCAATAGTGGTCTATAAACGCCTTTTGCGCCTCTCAGAATTGCCTGAAGTAGCATGCTCAATCGACCACTCTATTGCCTGTCACGCACCAGCGGTAACAGTTCGTCCATTTTTTTCTCAACGGATAATCTCCCCGCTTCAATCGCTTCCTCCGCCCGATGAAAATCCAGGGTGGAGATTTGCGGACAGAATGGCTGTATCAGCACATCAGGAGGATCGCCTGCCATGCGATTACGCTTAAGCCGGTTTTCCAAAACCTGAATGGATGTGGACATGATTTCCATCGCGCCCGGCGTATAGTGCATCTTACGTGATTTGATGCGTCCGATGCGCTGGCGCAGTCGACCGCTCCAACTGTTCGGCTCAGGTAAGTGAGTGTCGATATCCGATTCTGGCGTGACCGAGAAGAGTTCCTGCTGCATAAGATGTGCGTCATGCTGAAGGTCGACCGCAATCACGATATCGGCCCCCAACGCACGCGTCAAAGAGATAGGAACAGGATTGACTACCGCACCATCCACCAGCCAGTAACCGTTCCAGCTCACCGGTGCCAGTAAGCCTGGCATACTGCAGGAAGCCCGGACGGCCTGATGCAAATCGCCTTCCGTCAGCCACAGTTCGCGTCCGGTACTGAGGTTAGTGGCGACGGCACCAAAAGGCATTGCGCACTGCTGGATGGTGTCACAGTTGATCAAACTGCGGACATGACTGAAGACTCGCTCGCCACGGATTAGCCCGCCACGTCGCCAGGAGAAATCCATCAAGCGAATGACCTGCCAGTAGCTGAAAGATCGCACCCAGCGCTCCATCAATGGCAGACGATGAGTCGCATAGGTTGCGCCCACCAGAGCACCGACAGAGCATCCAGCTACCACGTCAATGCGAATTCCAGCACGTTCAAGGGCATTAATAACACCAATGTGCGCCCATCCTTTGGCTGCTCCCGATCCCAGCGCAAGCCCGATTTTTACCTGTCTCATTCCACCTCTGGCCAGTGCTCAACGAACAAAATGGCATCACCGCGTCTGCCCGGTTATCATGACGCCTGAATATCTTCTTACCTGTCATAACACTTCCGGAGTCAACGTGTCTGAACATTGTCCGTGCGGTAGCGGGTTGCAGTATAGCCTATGTTGCGAATCGTATCTAAACGGTAGCGCTCTCCCCGCCACACCAGAAAGCCTGATGCGCTCACGCTACAGCGCTTATGTGAAGCAGGACACACCCTATCTGGTGGCGACCTGGCACCCGTCGTGCCACGCAGAGCGGTTCTCAGCCAGTATTGAAGAGAGCTATCCTCATACTCACTGGCGGGGATTAACCATCCTTAACAGTGAAATAGTGCCGGATAAGCCCCAGGGTTATGTGACATTTTTTGCCCGATTCACGGAAAATGGGCGTGAAAGTTTTATTCATGAACGTTCGCGCTTTCTTCGTGAGGAACAACGCTGGTACTATATCGACGGAATTTTCCCGCCAATCGGGCGTAATGACCAGTGTCCATGTGGCTCTGGCAAAAAATACAAGAAATGCTGTGGTCAGTCGTGACCCGGTTTTCCCTTTTGTATCGACAGGATTACCATCGCAATGCAAGCGCAAACACTGCAACGTAAAGTTCTACGCACTATCTGCCCTGACGCTAAAGGGTTGATCGCGAAAATAACCAATATTTGCTACAAACACGAACTGAACATTGTGCAAAACAATGAGTTTGTCGATCACCGCACCGGTCGCTTTTTTATGCGCACTGAGCTGGAAGGCATTTTTAATGACGGTACGCTGCTGGCCGATCTCGACAGCGCGCTGCCTGTTGGATCCGTGCGTGAACTGCAACCCGCAGGTCGTCGTCGCATTGTTATCCTCGTGACGAAAGAAGCGCACTGCCTGGGCGACCTGCTGATGAAAAGCGCCTACGGTGGTCTGGATGTCGAGATTGCCGCCGTCATTGGCAACCATGACACACTGCGCACGCTGGTTGAGCGTTTTGACATTCCCTTCGTTCTGGTCAGCCATGAAGGGTTAACCCGCGAAGAGCATGACAATAATATGGCTGCGGAAATCGACCGCTACCAGCCTGATTATGTGGTGTTGGCAAAATACATGCGCGTGCTGACTCCGGGCTTTGTGCAGCGTTACCCAAATCAGATCATCAATATCCACCACTCATTCCTGCCCGCCTTTATCGGTGCGCGCCCGTATCATCAGGCATATGAGCGCGGAGTGAAGATCATCGGTGCGACCGCGCACTACGTGAATGACAACCTGGATGAAGGCCCGATCATTATGCAGGACGTGATCCATGTTGATCACACCTACACCGCTGAAGATATGATGCGTGCGGGTCGTGACGTTGAGAAAAATGCCCTGAGCCGTGCCCTTTATCAGGTACTGGCTCAGCGCGTCTTTGTTTACGGCAACCGCACCATCATTTTGTGAGCCGGATGATGCTGTTTTGTCTGACAAAACAGCATCACGGGCAAAAAAACGGCAAACACGCTGTTTTATGCAAAACGGGGCTTTACAGCATCACTTCATTTGATATGATGCGCCCCGCTTAACAAGCACAGTAATCAGGCCAGTGGTGGGGTTCCCGAGCGGCCAAAGGGAGCAGACTGTAAATCTGCCGTCATCGACTTCGAAGGTTCGAATCCTTCCCCCACCACCATTTCTGGGAGAGCGCAGCGACGCAGTTATCCTTCCGCAGTAAAGATTCTGAACTTGTTAACACGCTTCCCCTGGTGGGGTTCCCGAGCGGCCAAAGGGAGCAGACTGTAAATCTGCCGTCATCGACTTCGAAGGTTCGAATCCTTCCCCCACCACCATCTTCTAATACCTAAATACTCCCAAACTGCATCACGCTTTCATATTCCCGTTGGGGAAGAATGAGAAGCTTCGACCGAAGGTTTGCGTCGAACGCAGTGAGACAACGCCATTTATGGCGGCCCGCAGGGTGAGGAGCTTAGCGACGAATAATCCTTCCCCCACCACCATCTTCAAATATCCAGATACTTCCAAACTTGCTCCACACTTTCATCTCCCCTTTATCAATCGCAGCAATATTTCTTTCTGCTGGCAAAACCTGCTACCATTCGGCCCACTTTTTCCACGCAAAATGGCCTGTGCTATGAAATTTCTTTCTTTTAATATCAATGGGCTGCGTGCGCGCCCGCATCAGCTTCAAGCGATCGTTGAGCAGCATCAGCCGGATGTTATCGGCCTGCAAGAAACGAAAGTTCACGACGATATGTTTCCTCTCGAAGAGGTCGCTAAACTCGGCTACCACGTTTTTTACCACGGTCAAAAAGGCCACTACGGCGTTGCGCTGATGACCAAAGCAGAGCCGCTTGCCGTGCGCCGTGGCTTTGACGGTGATGATGAAGACGCTCAGCGTCGTATGATTATGGCCGATATCCCGACGGCTTCCGGCATTGTGACGGTGCTTAACGGCTATTTCCCTCAGGGTGAAAGCCGTGACCATGCCACCAAATTCCCGGCAAAAGAGAAATTCTATCGCGATCTGCAAAGCTATCTGGAGCAGCAAAGTACTGACAATCAGATTCTGATCATGGGCGATATGAATATCAGCAGCACCGATCTGGATATTGGCATCGGTGAAGAGAGCCGCAAGCGCTGGTTGCGCACCGGCAAGTGCTCTTTCCTTCCGGAAGAGCGTGAATGGATGGATCGTCTGATGAACTGGGGGCTGGTCGATACCTGGCGCGCACAGAACCCGGAAGCTAATGACCGCTTCTCCTGGTTCGACTACCGTTCTAAAGGTTTCGATGACAATCGTGGACTGCGTATCGATCTGGTACTGGCCAGCAAACCGCTGGCGGAGCGCTGCATCGCGACCGGGATTGATTATGACATTCGCGGGATGGAAAAGCCGTCAGATCATGCGCCAATTTGGGCAGAGTTTTCACTGTAATTTATCGCGCTGATATCCTGTTGCAGGACGGCACCCCGCCGCCCTGCAACACCAACGATGATGTTTTTACTTCACAATCCGCCAGATGAGATTGTTGGTTCCCAGCGATTGCTCATCACGTGCGCACTGCAACAGAACCCCTTCACTTTTCAGTACGGCACCTTCGGTATAGCTCCGGTTCTCATAGATACAGCAGCGTTGACACGGTGGCTGACTGTTGCCGCTCCCCTGAGTCCAGACTTCCGGTGGCAGATCGACCACGACATCAGTATTGCCGCCGTTATTATTACCGTGGCCGTTACTGGTGTAACGTTCGGCCATCGTCGGGGCGCTAATAGCCAGCAGCAGTAACATAGCCAGACGCAATTTCATCACTCGCTCTCCTTCTCTTTTGCCGCCTTACGGCGCGGTTTTTTCGCTTTGTTCGTCGCCGGTGCCGGTAAGCCCCGGAATGCATGCGCAGCGGGTTGCTGTCGCGCCTGATGGATAAGACTGTGCAGTGTTTCGACCAGCGGGAACATAAAGTCCTGATAGCGACACTGTTTCTCACTGATTTTAGTCAGCGTTGACTCCCACTGCGCGGTCATATCAGGCCGTGCGGCCATCTCCGGCAGTGAATGGATTAACGCGCGACCCGCCGGGCTGGAGTGGATATAACGCCCTTTCTTGAATAAGAACGTGCGTTTAAACAACAGCTCGATAATCCCGGCGCGCGTAGCTTCCGTACCTAAACCATCGGTCGCACGCAGCACTTTCTTGAGATCTTTATCCTGAACAAAGCGTGCAATGCCCGTCATCGCCGAAAGTAACGTGGCATCCGTAAAGGGTCGCGGCGGCTGGGTCTGCTTATCAACCACTTCCCCGCGCTCGCACAACAGCTCATCGCCCTTCGCCACTACCGGTAGCGGCGTGCCATCGTTCTCTTCATCACGCTCTTTGCTGCCCAGCAGCGCACGCCAGCCCGCTTCAGCAAGGAACCGCGCCTTAGCCACAAACTTACCCCCCGCGATATCCAGTTCGATCACGCACTTGCGATACACCGCATCCGGGCAGAACTGCATCAGATACTGGGTGGCGATCAGCCGATAGATCTGCTGTTCGTTCTCCGTCAGAGAGACCCGGCTGCTGCGCGCTGTGGGGACAATGGCATGGTGCGCATCCACTTTTTTATCATCCCAGCAGCGATTCTTCTGGTCGCTGTTGAAATCGGCAGGCGGTGTCAGATCGGGCTGATGGGCATTAATGGCATTCAGTACTGCCTGACGCCCGGCAAAGTGTTCATCGGGCAGATAGCGACTGTCAGAACGCGGATAGGTGATCAGCTTATGGGTTTCATACAGACGCTGACAGGTATCGAGAACAATCTGTGCGCTCAGACCAAAACGTTTACCCGCTTCAATCTGTAACGCCGACAGTGAAAACGGCAGCGGTGCCGTATCGTTCTCACGTTTGTCGTTATAGCTGGTAACCAGTGCGGGCTGGCCATCAATACGCGCCACCACATGATCCGCCAGCGGGCGATGCAGCAAACGCCCCTCTTCATCCTGATAAGGCTCGCAGGAGTCACTGGGCTGCCACAGCGCGACAAAGCGTTCATCCTTTGGCGTGACGATATGCGCTTTCACTTCAAAAAAATCTTTCGCCACGAAGTTTTCAATTTCTTCATCGCGGCGCACCACCAGTCCGAGCACGGGCGTCTGAACACGCCCCACAGACAGAACGCCATCATAGCCAGCATTACGCCCCAACAGGGTGTATGCACGGGTCATGTTGATGCCATACAACCAGTCAGCGCGTGAACGCGCCAGCGCCGAGACGCACAGCGGAATGAATTCGCGGTTTTCGCGCAGTCGCCCAATAGCTCTTTCCACCGCCTGCGGGTTGAGATCGTTAATCAGGCAACGCTGTACCTTTGCCCGCTTCTCCACCGGCATGGTCAGGTAGTCCAGCACTTCATCGACCAGAAGCTGACCTTCGCGGTCCGGGTCACCTGCGTGAACCACTTCACTGGCCTGCTCCAGCAAGCCTTTGATGACATTAAGCTGCTTGGCGACCGACGGGCGCGGCTTCAGCTGCCACTTTTCCGGCACAATAGGCAGGTCAGCCAGCGACCAGCGGGCAAAACGGCTGTTATAACTGTCAGGCTGCGCCTGTTCTAACAGGTGCCCCACGCACCAGGTCACCACCTGGTCGGGACCACAGGCAATATAACCATCACCACGACGATGTGGCTTGGGCAGGACATCCGCAATAGCACGGGCAAGACTGGGTTTCTCGGCAATAAACAAACGCATCCGTGGGTAAATCCTGCTCAGGGTTTGACTTCAATAACGGCCCTTCCGGCCTGCTCCGTGGCTGTACTGCGTCAGACGAATCGTGTTCTCGTTCATCTGTATCACTCAGAAATAGCTGACGAATGGTGCGCTATCTGGCGACTGGATAGTGGTTGAGGATTTCAACTGCGGGGTGCCCAGATAGAGGAAACCGACAATGGCATCCTGCGTGCGGCAACCGAATGCCTGGCGTACCGTTTCGTCTTCTGTCCAGGCACCGCTGCGCCAGATGCCGTTAAAACCCTGTGCCGCTGCGGCCATCTGCATTGCCATCACGGCGCAGCCAGCAGAAACCACCTGCTCCCAGCGCGGCACCTTTGGATGCTCTTCACAGTGAGCAACCACGGTAATAATCATCGGGGCACGGAATGGCGCCTGCTGCGCTTTTTCGATGGCTTTGTCATCCAGCTGTGCATCACGTGAGACTTTTTCCAGCAGCGCGCTGAAGCGATCGCGGCCTTCATTTTCAATGATGATGAAACGCCACGGCTGCAAGGTGCCGTGATCGGGAGCGCGCATACCTGCCTGCAGAATGTTTTCCAGTACCTCACCTGCCGGCGCTGGCACCGCCAGACGGGATGCTGAGCGACGGTTAACCAGTAATTCCAGAGCGTCCATAACTTCCTCCTGATAATAATTTGTATCCCGCAGAAACTAGCACAGGATGATGTTTTGTTACAGCATTGCGCTTTTTCCTGCTGACAATTACGCCACTGCTATTTAGGATGTGAGCTATTACTGCCCGGTTTAGCGGTTACGCTGTCACCGACATCACGCGTATCGGGTATTTCATTGCGATTATGGAGAGTTTATGCGCGTCTTGTGGCGAATTATCGCTAATTTTTTTAAGTGGACATGGCGGGTGCTGAATTTCGTACGCGAATTTATTCTCAACCTTTTCCTTATTTTGCTGATCCTGGTAGGCGCAGGTATCTGGTTGCAGTTTAACAGTGCCAGCACGCCTGCCGATGTTCAGAAAGGTGCGCTGACCGTCAACCTCAGCGGTGTGGTGGTCGATAAACCGTCCGTCAGCAATACGATGAGTAAACTGAGCCGCCAGCTGCTGGGTGCCAGCAGCGATCGCCTGAAAGAAAATTCCCTGTTTGACGTGGTGGATGCCATTCGCCAGGCAAAAGGGGATGCAAAAATTACCGGCATGGTGCTGGATTTACGCAACTTTGCTGGCGCTGATCAGCCGTCACTGCAATATATTGGTAAAGCACTGCGCGAGTTCCGCGACAGCGGCAAACCGATTTACGCCACGGGCGACAGCTACAGCCAGGCGCAATATTACCTCGCCAGCTTCGCGAATAAGATCTACCTCTCCCCACAGGGAACGGTCGACTTGCACGGCTTTGCCACCAACGGTCTCTACTACAAAACCCTGCTGGATAAGCTGAAAGTCAGCTCTCATGTCTTCCGCGTCGGGACGTATAAATCAGCCGTTGAGCCTTTCCTGCGTGATGATATGTCACCTGCGGCACGGGATGCCGACAGTCGCTGGGTCGGTGAGCTGTGGCAAAACTATGTGAATACACTGGCGGCCAACCGTCAGATCACCGCAGACCAGGTGTTCCCGGGTGCGCAGGGCGTGCTGGATGGCTTGCAGAAAGTCGGTGGCGATACGGCTCAGTATGCCAAAGACGCCAAGCTGGTGGATGAACTGGCTTCTCCGTCCATTGTGGATCAGCAACTGGTGAAAACATTCGGCTGGGATAAACAGGCGAAAGACTATAACGGCACCAGCATTTATGACTATCCGCTGAAAAACACCCCGACCACCGATGGCAACGTCGCGGTCATCATGGCCAATGGCGCGATCATGGATGGCGAAGAAACACCGGGCAGCGTTGGTGGTGACACCACCGCAATGGAGATCCGGGATGCGCGCCTTGATCCGAAAATCAAAGCGATCGTTTTCCGCGTGAACAGCCCTGGCGGCAGCGTGACGGCATCTGAAACCATCCGTGAAGAGCTGGCAGCCGCAAAAGCAGCGGGTAAGCCGGTGGTGGTATCGATGGGCGGTATGGCAGCATCAGGCGGTTACTGGGTGTCTACACCGGCTAACTACATCATTGCCAGCCCGAATACGCTGACCGGTTCCATCGGGATTTTCGGCGTGATTAACACGGTTGAGAACTCACTGGATGCGATCGGCGTACACACTGACGGCGTAGCGACCTCACCGCTGGCTGATATTGCCAGCACCAAGGCGCTGCCAACAGAAGTGCAACAGCTGATGCAGTTGAGCATCGAGAATGGCTATAAAAACTTCCTCGGTCTGGTGGCGACGTCGCGCAACAAAACACCGGAACAGATTGACCAGATTGCACAGGGCCATGTCTGGACCGGCAGCGACGCGAAAGCAAACGGGCTGGTGGATGCGCTGGGTGACTTTGACGATGCCGTCGCCAAAGCCGCAGAGCTGGCCAAACTCAAGCAACCTCAGCTCAGCTGGTATCAGAATGACCCCAGCCTGATTGAGGTGCTGTTCAGCCAGGTCGATGCCTCCGCACACGCGGCACTGCCTGAAACGCTGAAAGCCTGGTTACCCGCGCCGATGATGGATGTGATGAATACCATGAAAGATCAGCCAGGACTGATGGGCGATCTGAACGATCCTCAGAACCGTTACGCCTTCTGTCTGAGCTGCGGTAACGTCAAATAGCGGTGACCGCGATCACTATTCAGCCCGACGCCATCTGGTCGGGCTGCTTTTCCCCTGTTTTCCCCTTATACTGCGCTTTTTTGGCAAGTCTTGAGTTTACTAATGCAAAAGAAATCCATTTACGTCGCCTATACGGGCGGTACGATCGGTATGCAGCGCTCTGAACACGGCTTTATCCCGGTCTCCGGCCATCTGCAACGTCAACTGGCCAATATGCCGGAGTTTCATCGCCCGGAGATGCCTGATTTCACCATCCATGAATACCAGCCGCTGATCGACTCCTCCGATATGACGCCGCAAGACTGGCAATCGATTGCGGATGACATTCGTCAGAATTATGACAATTACGATGGTTTTGTCATTTTGCACGGCACCGACACCATGGCATTTACTGCCTCTGCGCTGTCGTTCATGCTGGAAAACCTGGCCAAACCCGTGATTGTGACCGGCTCACAGATCCCCCTGGAGCAACTGCGATCCGACGGCCAGCAAAACCTGCTGAACTCCCTGTTTGTTGCCGCTAATTACCCGATTAATGAAGTGACGTTATTCTTCAATAACACGCTTTATCGCGGTAACCGCACCACCAAGGCGCACGCTGACGGTTTCAATGCGTTTGATTCGCCCAACCTCGCCCCGCTGCTGGAAGCCGGTATCCATATTCGTCGTCTGAATACCCCCGCGGCCCCCGCCGGTCAGGGAGCGCTGATCGTGCATCCGATTACACCGCAGCCGATTGGCGTGGTGACGATCTATCCGGGCATTTCAGCTGCCGTTGTACGTAATTTCCTGCAACAGCCGGTAAAAGCACTGATCCTGCGTTCCTATGGCGTCGGGAATGCGCCGCAGAACAAAGAGTTCCTGCAGGAACTGAAAGAAGCGTCTGAGCGCGGCATTGTGGTCGTGAACCTCACGCAGTGCATGTCCGGTAAGGTGAATATGGGCGGCTATGCCACCGGAAACGCACTGGCCCTTGCCGGTGTCGTGAGCGGTGCCGACCTGACCGTTGAGGCAACACTGACCAAACTGCACTTCCTTCTGAGCCAGGATCTGACCAGCAACGACATTCGTCAGCTGATGAAACAGAACCTGCGTGGTGAACTGACCCCGGACTAATTCAATGGAGTAACTGATGCGTGACCGCGAGGCGTTGTTGTTGATTGATCTGCAAAATGACTTTTGTTCTGGTGGCGCGCTGGCCGTCAGTGAAGGTGATCAGACCATTGCGGTGGGAAACCGCCTCGCTGCCGAGTTTCATCAGCGCGGTGAGCCGGTGATTGCCACGCTGGACTGGCATCCGGCAGGACACGGTAGTTTTGCCACCAGCGCAGGTACGCAGCCAGGGACCGTAGGTGAGCTTAACGGCCTGCCGCAAATGTGGTGGCCGGATCACTGCGTGCAGCACAGCCACGGTGCGCAGCTGCACCCACAGCTTAACCAGGCGCTGCTGACACTGCAGGTGTGCAAAGGGGAGAACCCGGATGTCGACAGCTACAGTGCGTTCTATGATAACGGCCAGCGTCACCAGACGCACTTACATGCCTGGCTCCAGGCGAACGGCATAACGGCGCTGACGGTAATGGGCCTGGCAATCGACTACTGTGTTAAATACAGCGTGCTGGATGCGCTGGCGCTGGGATATCAGGTCACCCTGGTGAGTGCCGGATGCCGTGGGGTCAATTTGCAGGCAGGTGACAGCCAGAAGGCCCTGACAGAAATGGCCAGGGCAGGCGCGAAAATTATCTAAACGCAACGAAAACACCGGGCGGGAAAAGCCCCACCCGGTGATATCATCAGCAAGAATTATTCCGGGAGGAATAATTTACTGGAGTTTTATTCGCGTGATCGCGTCGTCGCTGATCCCGAACTCTTCTTTGAGCTGTTTCTTGCTTTTCGTCACAATTTCCCCGCCTTTCGCTACACTCATATGTTGCGGGTTTTCATTGTGACGCGCCTGCCACAGCAGGACCAGTTGCAGGCTGTTCTCTTTCTGCTCCGGCGTCAGTGCCACGCCATCAGCCCACTTGCCGATTTCTACGGCCGTCACCAGTCGCTGATACACTTCTGGCGTCATACTGGCAATCATTTCGTCCAGTTCCATCACGACTCCTAGCCCTGAGTGCTGTTGCCGTCTTCGTCGGTAAAACTCAACGAAGCGGAGTTAACGCAGAAGCGCTCACCGGTCGGCTGCGGACCATCCGGGAACACATGACCGAGGTGAGAATCACAGCTTCCGCACCGGATTTCAATGCGTTGCATGCCGTGAGTTTCATCTTCCAGATAGCGAATGGCGTCATCACTGTAGGGTTCATAGAAGCTCGGCCAGCCACAGCCGGAGTCATATTTTGACCCGGACAGAAACAGCGGAGCCTGACAAACCAGGCAGTGATAGATGCCTTCGTGCTTGTTATGCAGCAATTTGCCGGAATACGGCGGTTCTGTGCCACGCTGCTGGGTAACGTAGCGCTGCATCTCGGTTAACACATTTTCGGGTGAGAAAGGTGTATCATCTTTAGCCATGTTAGACTCTCTGGCAGTGTTATTCTGAATTTATCGGCTGGTATTCTAACAAATACTTAACAAGAGCAGGTGAATTTTTCGAGTCGGGTGCATAAGGTGATCCAGACAACGCCGAATTTGTGATGCGGATCACTCTTTGGAACCATCACCCCTTTATATTCGGGCAACTTGCCCCAAGATCAATGTTGTTCACGCGTCAAGAAATAGGTTTTGTGTTGAATAATTCCTGTTCGACAGTTTGATTTGTCGCAACAATTGACACGATTCCGCTTGACGCCTGGTATGGTTTTTGTAATTTTACAGCCAACCTTTTATTCACTATCAACAAGCTGGTGGAATATATGACTATCAAAGTAGGTATCAACGGTTTTGGCCGTATCGGTCGCATCGTTTTCCGTGCTGCTCAGGAACGTTCTGATGTAGAAATCGTTGCAATCAACGATCTGCTGGACGCAGAGTACATGGCTTACATGCTGAAATACGACTCAACTCACGGCCGTTTCAAAGGCACCGTGGAAGTCAAAGACGGCCATCTGGTTGTTAACGGCAAAACCATCCGTGTTACCGCTGAGCGTGATCCGGCGAACCTGAAGTGGGATGCAGTAGGCGTGGATGTGGTTGCAGAAGCAACGGGCATCTTCCTGACTGACGAAACTGCACGTAAACACATCGAAGCTGGCGCGAAGAAAGTTGTACTGACTGGCCCATCTAAAGATGACACCCCTATGTTCGTTATGGGTGTAAACCACAAGTCATATGCTGGCCAGGATATCGTGTCTAACGCTTCCTGTACCACCAACTGCCTGGCACCACTGGCTAAAGTGATCAACGACAACTTCGGTATCGTTGAAGCACTGATGACAACTGTTCACGCAACTACCGCTACTCAGAAAACCGTTGATGGCCCGTCTCACAAAGACTGGCGCGGCGGCCGCGGCGCATCTCAGAACATCATCCCTTCTTCTACCGGTGCTGCTAAAGCGGTAGGTAAAGTGATTCCTGAGCTGAACGGCAAACTGACTGGTATGGCGTTCCGCGTTCCTACCCCTAACGTTTCTGTTGTTGACCTGACTGCACGTCTGGCTAAACCAGCTACATACAAAGAAATTTGTGCTGTGATTAAAGCTGCTGCCGAAGGCGAGATGAAAGGCGTTCTGGGTTACACCGAAGACGAAGTTGTTTCTACCGATTTCAACGGTGAAACACTGACTTCTATCTTTGATGCGAAAGCGGGTATCGCACTGAGCGACACTTTCGTTAAACTGGTTTCCTGGTACGATAACGAAACTGGCTACTCCAACAAGGTCCTGGACCTGGTTGCTCACATCGCTAAATAAGCGACGTGAATGAGACTGAGGGCGACGGAAGTCGCCCTTTTTTTATGGTTAAATTTCAGAAGGCTGACTCATGAACGAGAAACTCTTTTCACTGCCCGTGATTAACCAGATTACCCCTTACCTCTCCCAGCGTCAGATTGGCGAATTACCCGTGGTGGTCGTGACGCATCCTAAAGTGCGTGCTGCCGTGACCTTACAGGGCGCCCAACTGATTGCCTGGCAACCTTCCGGTGAAAAACCGGTGGTCTGGTTAAGTGATAAAACCGCCTGGAACCCCGGTAAAGCTATTCGTGGTGGTGTCCCGATCTGCTGGCCGTGGTTTGGCCCGGCCGGTGAACCTGCACATGGCTTTGCCCGTGTTCTGCCGTGGACGCTGACCGCTCACGATGAAAATGACAGCAGCGTGATGCTGACCTTCGAATTAAAAAGCAGTGAGCAAACGAAGAAACTCTGGCCGCACGATTTTACGCTGTTTGCCCGTTTCCGCTTCAGCGATCGCTGTGAAATAGAGCTGGAGGCCCACGGTGACTTCGATGCCACCGCCGCACTGCACAGCTATTTCGAAGTGGCCGACATTGCAGACGTTGAAGTCAGCGGTCTGGGCCAGAGCTATATCGACAAGGTCAACAACGGTGTCACTGGTGCCTCTGTCGACGGTAAACAGACCTACCCGCAACGCGTCGACCGCATCTATACCCAACCGGCAGATTGCAGCCTGATTGACGACAAGGCCGGGCAGCGCGTGATTGAGGTTTATCATCATCACCAAAGTGACGTTGTCACCTGGAACCCGGGTGCAGAACTGTCATGCAGTATGAGTGATATGGCTAACGAAGGTTTTAAAACCATGGTGTGCGTGGAAACGGCCCATGTTAGCCAGCCGATGAAAAGCGCGGGTGAACAACCTGCCCGCCTGGCGAGCACCTTCCGGGTGCGCAGCAAGCGTTAAGGATAGACTGGAGCGACCCTTTCCGGGCCGCTCCCAGCTCTGCCCGATCCGAATTCAGACCACATCCAGCGGCTGCTTTGTTGCTGGCGGAGGAAACGCCTGATTGATCAGCGCCAGCTCCTCGCTGGTCAGTACCACCTTAAGCGCCGCCGCATTGTCATCAACGTGCGCAATGTTGCTCGCTTTCGGGATCGCCATGACGCCCTCTTTGCGGATCACCCACGCCAGCAACAGCTGCGCCATGCTGATGCCCTTTTGTTGTGCAATCCGGGTCAGCGTCGGGTGACTCATCAGCTCCGCGCGTAACCGGCCTGCCTGCGCCAGTGGACAGTAAGCCATCAGCGGCATCGCTAATTGCTGACAGTCAGGTAACACATCGTACTCAATACCGCGAGAGGCCAGATGATAAAGCACCTGGTTGGTGGCACACTGCGCACCGCCCTCTTCAGCCAGTAACTCGTGGAGGTCATCACTGTCAAAGTTAGACACACCCCAGCGGCGAATTTTTCCCTGCTGCTGCAATGTTTGCATCGCCCGCAGCGTCTCTTCCAGCGGGATATTCCCCCGCCAGTGCAGCAGATAGAGATCGAGATAATCGGTGTTTAAGCGCGTCAGGCTGCGCTCACAGGCATCAACCGCATCCACTTCACTGGCATTCCACGGGTAGACCTTGGAGACAAGGAAGGCTTGATCACGTCGCCCGCGCAAGGCTTCCCCAACCACGCGTTCAGCGCCACCATCGGCATACATCTCAGCGGTATCAATCAGCGTCAGCCCTCTCTCCAGTCCGGCCTGTAATGCAGCGACTTCCTGGTGACGCTGAGCGGCATCTTCCCCCATAAACCATGTACCCTGACCTATTGCAGGCAGGTCGGTGCCATCGGCAAACGTGACGACTCGGCTCATCTTTCTCTCCATGCACTTTTTTAGGGCGCAACAATGATAAAAAAGGGCGCAAAGCGCCCCTTTTTAGTGCATAGCGATAGCATCAGAAGGTATAGCTGACCCCGGTCCACAACAGCATCTGTGAATCTTTGTCCACCATCGGACTGTCTTTGATTTCATCGCCAAGCCGGCTGTAACGACCAGAAAGTGTCGCATTCCAGTTGTCACTGATGGCCCAGCCGGCGGTCAGTTCAACATACGGGCTCCAGCTACTGTCCGGATCGTAGCGATCCAGACCACTGCGGCGGGATTCCGCAGACGAGATACCATAGTAATACTCGTTCTGGTTTGAGCTGTTCCATAACGCACCGATACCCGGCGTCAGGGTGAACTGGCCGAATTCAAAGCGATACAGGTAGGTCAGGTCCCAGATAATACCGTTGCTGTTATCCAGCATGTCGCCTACCAGCGTGGTGCGAACGATACCCCAGTCGGCTGAATGACGATACGCCAGACCGCCCATCAGAGTCATATGGCGCTTGTTCAGCGATTTCATATCCCCGTCATCGGCCTCATCCGGATCATAGTTTTGCGGTGAGCCAAGCACCGTCAGTGACAGCTGGTCCTGCTGGTCTTTCCAAAGGAAATACCCGGCCTGAAGGCTACGGATATAGAAGCTGTCGCCCTCATAATTGATGATGGGAACCGGATAGTAGCGGTCCTGGCCGCTCTTGTAGGGGCTTTGGCTATAAAGCAGCGATGCGCCCAGCGTTAACGGATTGGCTTGTGCGAGAGGCGCAGCAAAACAGACAGGTAAAAGAGCGGTAAGCGCTGTAAGTTTGAATTGGTTCACAATTTATTCAGTCCATTAATATAACAATCGGTCATCAGTCTAAACAGTATGGTTGTATTGAGTCATACATTTACATTATTAGTAGCACATATAATCAATAACCCGACGAAATGCTATCGCAACGGACTGATGTTGATGTTTACAAAAGCCCGTCAGACCGCATCAACCAAGGGGATGGTATAGCTGGTTTATGACTTTGTTATTGAAATTTCATTGAAAATGCTCAGTAAATCAGGAAATTTCCTAAATGCAATCTACGCTTATTTATAAGACGCTAAATTCCAACGAGCAGAGTGACCAGCAATTTTGTGTTTCCCGATAAAAAAAGTCAGGTTGGCATAAGGGTTGCTGTACTCACTGTAAGTTCCTTCAGGGGCTGACCAAACTTAGGCTCCTGGTACCTGTGCTAAAAACGAAAGGACGGGCATCGCCATGAATATATTCGATCACTACCGTCAGCGCTATGAAGCTGCCAAGGACGAAGAGTTCACACTGCAGGAATTTCTTACGGTTTGCCGGCAAGATCGCAGTGCATACGTCAATGCGGCGGAACGACTGTTAATGGCTATTGGTGAGCCAGTGATGGTAGATACCGCTCTGGAGCCACGCCTTTCCCGACTGTTCTCTAACCGTGTGGTTGCCCGCTACCCTGCATTCGAAGAATTTTATGGTATGGAGGATGCGATTGAACAAATCGTTTCCTACCTGAAACATGCAGCGCAGGGCCTGGAAGAGAGGAAACAGATCCTGTATCTGCTGGGGCCGGTGGGTGGAGGGAAATCCTCTCTGGCCGAAAGACTGAAATCATTGATGCAACGTGTGCCCATCTATGTGCTCACGGCAGATGGCGAACGTAGCCCGGTAAATGACCATCCGCTGTGCCTGTTTAATCCGCAGGAAGATGCCAACATTCTGGATAAAGAGTACGGCGTGCCACGTCGTTATCTGGGCACCATTATGTCGCCGTGGGCCGCCAAACGCCTTCACGATTTCGGTGGTGATATCACCCGCTTCAAAGTGGTCAAAGTCTGGCCTTCTATTCTGGAACAGGTGGCAATTGCCAAAACCGAACCCGGCGATGAAAACAACCAGGATATTTCGGCGCTGGTCGGTAAAGTGGATATCCGCAAGCTGGAAAACCACGCACAAAACGATCCTGATGCTTATGGTTATTCCGGTGCGCTATGCCGGGCAAACCAGGGGATTATGGAGTTCGTTGAGATGTTTAAAGCGCCCATCAAGGTGCTGCATCCGCTGCTGACCGCCACCCAGGAAGGGAATTATAACGGGACTGAGGGGATCTCTGCCCTGCCGTTTAACGGCATAATCCTCGCGCACTCCAACGAATCTGAGTGGGTGACCTTCCGTAACAACAAAAATAACGAAGCGTTTCTTGACCGTGTTTATATCGTCAAAGTGCCTTACTGCCTGCGCGTGTCGGAAGAGATCAAAATCTACGACAAGCTGCTGGTCAACAGTGAGCTGACCCATGCACCTTGCGCGCCGGGTACGCTGGAAACACTGGCTCGTTTCTCGATTCTCTCGCGCTTGAAAGAACCGGAAAACTCCAGTATTTATTCGAAAATGCGCGTCTACGACGGTGAAAGCCTGAAGGATACCGATCCTAAGTCGAAATCCTATCAGGAGTACCGCGATTACGCGGGTGTAGACGAAGGCATGAACGGGCTTTCCACCCGCTTCGCCTTCAAAATCCTCTCCCGCGTGTTCAACTTTGACCATGCTGAAGTCGCGGCTAACCCGGTGCATCTGTTCTACGTGCTGGAACAGCAGATCGATCGTGAGCAGTTCCCACAGGAGCAGGCGGAGAAATACCTTGAACACCTGAAAGGCTACCTGATCCCGAAATATGCTGAGTTTATCGGCAAAGAGATCCAGACGGCTTATCTGGAGTCATACTCTGAATATGGTCAAAACATCTTCGACCGCTATGTGACCTATGCTGATTTTTGGATTCAGGATCAGGAGTATCGAGATCCGGATACCGGGCAGTTGTTTGACCGGGAATCCCTGAACGCGGAGTTGGAAAAAATTGAGAAGCCCGCCGGGATCAGTAACCCGAAAGACTTCCGTAATGAGATCGTCAACTTTGTCCTGCGCGCCCGTGCTCATAATAACGGCCGTAATCCGAACTGGACCAGCTACGAGAAGCTGCGCACCGTGATCGAGAAGAAAATGTTCTCGAACACCGAAGAGCTGCTGCCGGTCATTTCGTTTAACGCCAAAACGTCCACCGACGAACAGAAAAAACACGACGACTTTGTCGACCGTATGATGGAAAAAGGCTACACCCGCAAACAGGTTCGCCTGCTGTGCGAATGGTATCTGCGCGTCAGAAAATCGTCCTGATTCGGAAGTCGTACCCGTTCGGGCCAGGGCTGATGCCCTGACCCGTCTGGCAACACTGTTTGGGGGAGCTATGGCCTATTTTATCGATCGGCGTCTTAACGGTAAAAACAAAAGCGCGGTCAATCGTCAGCGCTTTTTGCGCCGCTATAAATCGCAAATCAAACAGTCGATCGCCGAGGCCATCAACAAGCGTTCGGTTACCGACGTTGAGAGCGGTGAATCCGTCTCTATTCCAATTGAAGATATTAACGAACCGAGTTTCCATCAGGGACGCGGCGGCCAGCGCCATCGTGTTCATCCGGGTAATGACCATTTCGTGCAGAATGACCGCGTGGAACGCCCTCAGGGCGGTGGCGGTGGCAGCGGCAGTGGCCAGGGCAATGCCGGAAAGGATGGTGAAGGCCAGGATGAGTTTGTCTTTAATATTTCGAAAGATGAATATCTCGATTTGCTGTTTGAAGATCTCGCGTTGCCGAATTTGAAGAAGAATCAGCATCGACAACTCAATGAATATAAAACCCACCGTGCGGGTTATACCGCGAACGGTGTACCGGCCAATATTAGCGTGGTACGTTCATTACAAAACTCACTGGCGCGGCGTACCGCCATGACGGCAGGTAAACGGCGTCTGCTGGCTGAACTGGAAGAATCGCTGTTGCGGGTTGAGAACAGTGAACCTGCTCAGCTGCTGGAAGAAGACCGGTTGCGTAAAGAGATTGAAGAGCTGCGCGCCCGCATCAAGCGCGTGCCCTTTATTGATACGTTTGACCTGCGCTATAAAAACTTCGAAAAACGCCCGGAGCCTTCCAGCCAGGCGGTAATGTTCTGTCTGATGGATGTGTCAGGTTCAATGGACCAGGCCACCAAAGACATGGCTAAACGTTTTTATATTCTGCTGTATCTGTTCCTCAGCAGGACGTATAAAAACGTCGATGTGGTGTATATCCGTCACCATACCCAGGCAAAAGAAGTCGACGAGCAGGAGTTTTTCTACTCACAGGAAACGGGCGGGACCATCGTGTCCAGCGCACTGAAACTGATGGATGAGGTCGTGAAAGAACGTTACGACCCGACGCAGTGGAATATTTATGCCGCACAGGCTTCCGATGGGGATAACTGGGCCGATGACTCCCCGCTGTGTCACGAAATACTGGCAAAAAATATTCTGCCGGTGGTGCGTTACTACAGCTATATCGAAATCACCCGGCGCGCCCATCAAACCTTATGGCGTGAGTACGAACATCTGCAATCGACCTTCGATAACTTTGCCATACAGCACATCCGTGAACCGGAAGATATCTACCCGGTGTTCCGTGCCCTGTTCCACAAACAGGCAGAAGAAAATTACTGATGTCCCCGCTCAGCCGATGCCTGTCGTCGGCTGAGAAATTCTTCATATAATACCTTCCCCGCTTTTAACACGTGTCATACTGTCCTCCGCCAGGCTTTTATCCGGCCTTCACACCATTTTTTCGCTTCTGCATCGCTAATGCGTCAAATAAAGCCCATTTTTGTCGTACTCAGCGGCATTTACTTCTGGCTGTTTTGCGATATTTTATTCTGACTGATCTTTTTCTTCTGCCCGCAAATGAATTGCGTACAGATTTTGGCCCTTCACATGGTGAAGCGGTTTTTTACTCATCACAGGAGAGATGCCCATTGGAAGCCAGCGCGATTTATAGTCTGTTCATTATTGGTTCTGTGCTGGTTGCGTCGAGCATTCTACTCAGCTCGTTTTCATCAAAACTGGGTATCCCGATTCTGGTTATCTTCCTGGCGCTCGGTATGTTGGCAGGGGTTGACGGTATCGGCGGGATCGCCTTTGACAACTACCCCGCAGCTTATCTGATCAGTAACCTGGCACTGGCCGTGATCCTGCTGGATGGCGGTATGCGAACCCAGGCCAGCTCGTTTAAAGTCGCGCTCGGTCCGGCGCTGTCGCTGGCAACGGTGGGCGTGCTGATCACCGCCGGGCTGACCGGCGTCGCCGCCGCCTGGCTGTTCGATTTGAATCTGATGAACGGTTTTCTTGTCGGGGCAATTATCGGCTCCACCGATGCCGCTGCGGTGTTCTCACTGCTCGGCGGTAAAGGCCTGAATGAACGCGTCAGCGCCACACTGGAAATTGAGTCCGGCAGTAATGACCCAATGGCCGTGTTCCTGACCATCACCCTGATTGAAATGATCCAACAGGGCCAGAGCGGATTGAGCTGGATGTTTGTCGTGCACCTGGTGCAGCAGTTTGGACTGGGCATCGTGCTGGGGCTGGGCGGCGGCTGGGCGTTACTGCAACTGGTAAATCGTGTGTCGCTGGCCAGCGGTCTCTATCCGCTGCTTGCCGTCAGCGGAGGGATTCTGGTGTTCGCCCTGACCACCGCTCTGGAAGGCAGCGGTATCCTCGCCGTTTACCTGTGCGGCTTTGTGCTGGGTAACCGCCCTATTCGCAACCGTCATGGCATTTTGCAAACCTTTGACGGCATGGCGTGGCTGAGTCAGATCGGCATGTTCCTCGTGCTGGGTCTGTTGGTTAATCCTACCGACCTCTGGCATATCGCCATTCCGGCCACGCTGTTATCACTCTGTCTGATTCTAGTGGCTCGCCCGCTGTCGATAATGATCGGACTGCTGCCGTTTCGCGGTTTCAATATTCGTGAAAGGATTTTCATCAGCTGGGTCGGACTCAGAGGTGCCGTACCGATTATTCTGGCCGTCTTCCCAATGATGGCCGGACTGCCCCATGCCTCTCTGTTCTTTAATATTGCCTTCTTTGTGGTGCTGGTGTCACTGATGGTTCAGGGCACATCACTGGGCTGGGCAGCGCGTAAGGCCAGGGTTGTGGTTCCGCCGATGGCTTATCCTATTTCCCGCGTCGGTCTGGATATTCACCCGGAAAACCCCTGGGAGCAGTTTGTTTATCAGCTCAGCGCTGACAAATGGTGTGTCGGTGCCGCACTGCGTGACCTCAGAATGCCGCGAGAAACCCGTATTGCGGCGTTGTTCCGCGATAACCTGCTGCTGCACCCTTCTGGCAGCACCCGCCTGAGAGAGAATGATGTGCTGTGCGTGATTGGCCGTGAACGCGACCTGCCCGCACTGGGTAAGTTGTTCAGCCAGACCCCGCCGGTGTCGCTGGATCAGCGCTTCTTTGGTGACTTCATTTTGCAAGCCGATGCCCGCCTGCACGATGTCTCGGAGATTTACGGCATTGAACTGGATGAGGAAGCGGATACTCAGCAAACGCTGGGGCAGCTGGTGCTGGGGATGATTGGCGGCGCGCCGGTGGTCGGTGACCAGGTGGAATGGAAGAACATGGTCTGGACGGTGGCAGAGAAAGAAGCCAATGAGATCGTCAAAATCGGTGTCCGGGTTCAGGAAGAGAGAGAATAGCCCCACAAGATTTATCTGAAACCGCCATATTTATCCCTGGCGGTTTCAGTTTCATCAAATAGCGCTTTTTTGTTTATCGTATTGTCATATTGTTTATTTGTTTTTTCATTTAGCGCCAGAACTTCAGATTCATCCCCTGTTTGATTTTTCATCTGCTTTTAGGATTATCCCGTATTAACTAACTCAAATAACTCCTGCATACTCATTACTTCATTATGTGACGGATATAGCGTGGTCAACTCATCCACCGCTCCGCTGCCCTGAACACAGTTATGATAATGGCAACACCAACGTCAGTCTGATAAACCCATAAGGTTTAGTGAAGAGACTCCTGGACGCGTGCTTTATCCTCGTCAGGTCATTGATTCCTCATGATAAGAGAGCAGGCATTATGGCAAGTACTCTGGTACTGAATGAAAGTCGCCGAACATTCAGCGGCACACGAAAAAACATTATTGCGAAAGTCGCGTTAAGTTTTTCAGATTTACTCTCCATCAATCTGGCACTGTTTTTATCCGCAGCAACGCTGCAGGGTATTTGGGGTAACCTGGATATTTTTATCCCGCCGCAAGAAGTTGAAGTTCGCTTTATCGCCCAATCCATTATGTCAGTATTGTGTACCGGCTGGTTCTGGATGCGTCTGCGCCACTATACGTATCGCAAACCCTTCTGGTTTGAATTAAAAGAAATTATTAAAACGCTGGTCATTTTTTCACTGTTAGACCTGGCACTCATTGCGTTTTCCAAATGGGATTTCTCCCGCATGCTCTGGAGTTTCACCTGGCTGTATGCACTGATCCTGGTGCCTCTCCTGCGCTCCTGCGTTAAGAATGCCATCCTGAAAGCGGGACAGTGGCAGAAACATACCATCATCATTGGTTCCGGTAGAAATGCCCGCGAAGCCTATGCCGCACTGCAAAGTGAAGAGCTGCTGGGTTATGACGTCAAAGCCTTCGTTGCCCCGATGGGGGAAAAGAACGGCGCTGACAGCTTCAATGGCATTCCGGTGATCACCCACAAAGATATTGTCTGGGATACCGTCGACCTTGATAACACCCAGTTTATTGTGGCGATGGAGAACGACCAGCGGGCCATCCGCGATAAGTGGCTGAAGCTGCTGTCGAAGAAAAAGTGTCGCTCCGTCTCCGTGGTGCCAACGCTGCGTGGCGTACCGCTGTATGGTACGGATATGTCCTTTATCTTCAGTCATGAAGTGATGTTGCTGCGCGTCAGCAATAACCTGGCAAAACGCTCTTCACGCTTCCTCAAGCGTACCTTCGACGTGGTGGTTGCCTCGCTGTTGTTGCTGTTCCTCGCTCCGGCATTTGGCCTGATCTGCTGGATGGTCAGCCGTGATGGCGGCAGCCCGATCTACGGTCACGAGCGTGTTGGCCAGGAGGGTAAGAAGTTTAAATGCCTGAAATTCCGTTCGATGGTGATGAATTCGAAGGAAGTACTGGAAAACCTGTTGGCCACCAGTGAAGAGGCACGCGCGGAGTGGGATAAAGACTTTAAGCTGAAGAACGATCCCCGCGTCACCAAAATCGGTTCGTTTATGCGTAAGACCAGCCTGGATGAACTGCCGCAGCTGTGGAACGTCATTCGCGGTGAGATGAGCCTGGTGGGTCCGCGTCCGGTGATTGAAGCAGAGCTGGAGCGTTATGCCGGTGATGTGGATTACTATCTGATGGCTAAACCGGGTATGACAGGACTGTGGCAGGTGAGTGGGCGTAACGATATCGACTACGACACCCGTGTTTACTTCGACTCCTGGTATGTCAAAAACTGGGCGCTGTGGACCGATATTGCCATTCTGTTCAAAACAGCCGGTGTGGTACTGCGCCGTGACGGCGCGTATTAACCTGAGCTGAAAATCCTGCCCGCCATCGTCATTGCCGCCCCCGACAATGACGATGGCTACATACCTTGCGGCTTTTATCACTTTCTCCTTTTCTTTTCCCCCTGTTATCTCTACCCTGTCCGGCTCGCTTTAATCTGGACGCCACACCTTTCATGCAAAAATTTACGTTACTGTTACTCAGCCTGGTGCTACTTGCACCGTTAGGCATTGACCTCTATTTACCCACGCTGCCCGATATCGCTGTCGGTCTGAACACGCCTGTTTCCGCCATACAGACGACGATCCCGCTGTTTTTACTGGTGATGGGTCTGGGGCAAATTATCGCCGGACCGCTGGTGGACAACCTTGGCCGTAAACCCATCGCGTTGATTGGTCTGCTGCTGTATGTCACCGGAAGCGTCCTGGCCGCCACTGCCACCGGCTGGCCACAGTTTCTCAGTGCCCGCGTCATTCAGGGCTGTGCCGTATGCTGTACTGCCGTCGTGGCATTCAGCGGCGTACGCGACCGTCTTAATGGTGAAGAAGCCGCGCGCGCTTATGGCTTCCTGAACGGCGCTCTGAATATCGTTCCGGCTCTGGCACCGATGCTGGGGGGATTCCTGGCCGATGCGTTCGGCTGGCGGGCAAACTTCTGGTTCCTGACCGGTTATGCTGTGTTTATTGCCGTACTGGTGATGATGTTCCTGCCGGAAACCCGCCCTGCGAATACGCAGAAAGTGAAAGGCCTGCCGATACGCCAGTACTGGCAAATTCTGCGCCAGCCGCGTTTCCTCGCCTTTGCTTTTGCCAACGCGGGCGCACTGGGCATGGTGCTGACGTATGTTTCTCTGGCACCTCAGGTGCTGATGACCGAAGGTAAACTCAGCGCACTGCAATTCTCCATCGCGTTTGGTGCTAACGGCTTCTGGATTATGCTGGTCAGCGTGCTGGTGAATAAGATGATCCGCAAACTGGGTCGACCGATTTGTCTGGCGATTGGCGCACTGGCGATGACCCTTGGCGCGATTTTATTAATGGCGGGTGTGATGCTGTTCCCGGCGGCCATGCAGACGCACTGGGCGCTGTACATGCTGCCTGTCGCTATCTCCGTAGCCGGACTGGCCTTTACCGTGGGTCCTGCCACCAGTTACGCGCTGGAACCGTATCAGCAGCAGGCTGGCGTTGCTTCTGCGCTGGCAGGCTTTATTCAGATGGCGGGAGGATCGTCAGCAGGTCTGTTAGTGATGGCGTTGCCGATTGCGGAGAAATCTGCGCTGGCGCTGATGATGGCGGCCGGTGCGCTGCTGGCATTTACCGCCTGGCGTATCAGTAAAAATGTGCGCGGTACGCTGACCGCGCTCTGAGATTATTCAACGATCACCGGCACCCGGGGGGCGAGCGCGCACATCAGCTCATACCCGACGGTGCCGGCCGCAGATGCTACATCATCAATCTTGACGTTATTGCCCCACAGTTCAACCTGACTGCCGATACCCGCCTGCGGGCACGGGGTTAAGTCGACAGTGATCATATCCATTGAAACCCGCCCAACCGTCTGCGTCATCACGCCATCGACCAAAATCGGCGTTCCGGTCGGCGCATGGCGCGGATAACCATCGGCATAACCACAGGCCACCACACCGATACGCTGTTCAGCTGATGCACGGTACTGAGCACCGTATCCCACAGCGGCACCGGCCGTCAGGTGCTGAATGCCGATCACCTCGGTCGTCATCGTCATCACGGGCTGCAAACCACTGCTGGCAATGTCCTGCCACTGACCGCTGGGGGACGCGCCGTAGAGGATAATACCGGGGCGTACCCAGTCATGATGCGTTTGCGGATGCCATAACGTTGCGGCAGAGTTCGCCAGCGAACGTGCGCAATTCAGCCCTTCGGCGGCCTGCTCAATACGCTGCATTGGGCCAGCAATACCTTCAGTGGTTTCTGATTCGGCAAAGTGGGCCATCAGCGTCATTTCGCCGACATTAGCCAGTGAACGCAATTTTTGCCACGCGTTATGCACCTGATCGGGCTGGAAGCCCAGCCGGTTCATACCGCTGTTCATTTTAAGATAAATATCCAGCGGAGCCGACAGCCTGGCTTTTGCCAGCGCCTGAATTTGCCAGTTGCTGTGAACACTGGTGGTCAGGCGATACTGATCGATGATCGCCAGCTCATCTTCATGAAAGAATCCCTCCAGCAGCAGGATCGGTTTTTTCCAGCCCTGCTCGCGTAACAGAATGGCCTCTTCCAGGTTGAGTAAGGCAAAACCATCCGTTTCCACCAGACTCTGCCAGATGCGATCAATACCGTGACCGTAAGCGTTAGCCTTCACCACTGACCAGAGACGCGAACCGCCTGCTGCCTGGCGCGCGACGGCCAGATTTTGCCTCAGCGCAGCGCGATTAATCGTTGCGAGAATAGGACGAGACATACTCTCTCCTTGTAAAAAATACGATGCGTTAGCGAATATTGGCACTGTGCAGTGAGCGAACCGGCGCCGGAATAAACCCAGGCAGATACCGCATAACAGACAAATCATCAGCGGAAATTGCCGGTGTAATACCGCTAATAATATCCGAAAGAAGCTGTCCTGAACCACAGGCCATTGTCCAGCCAAGAGTACCATGCCCGGTATTAAGGAAAAGATTTTTCAACGGGGTACGCCCGACAATTGGCGTGCCATCTGGCGTCATTGGGCGTAAACCACTCCAGAAATCTGCCTGCTCAATATGCCCGCCCTGCGGGAAGAGATCGCCGACCACCATTTCCAGCGTGCGACGCCGTGCCGGTAACAGTTTGGTGTTAAATCCAACAATTTCTGCCATTCCGCCCACGCGAATACGATTGTCAAAACGGGTGATGGCCACTTTATAGGTTTCATCCAGCACCGTTGAAACCGGCGCAGCAGCCGCATCTTTGATCGGTATCGTCAGGGAATACCCTTTCAGTGGATACACAGGCACCTTAACAATCTCGTCCAGCAGCGCGGTGGAGAATGAACCGAATGCCACCACATACGCATCCGCCGTGACCATCTCGCCGCCACATTTAACACCGCTGATGCGGTTGCCGTCCTGTACCAGCGCATCGACCGGCGTATTAAAACGGAAGGTGACACCCGCCGCTGTCGCCATCGCCGCCAGACGCTGGGTAAACAGCTGGCAATCCCCGGTTTCATCATTGGGTAAGCGTAAACCGCCCGTCAGCTTGTGCTGGGTTGCCGCCAGTGCCGGTTCTGCCTGCAGCAGCTGCGCGGCCTCCAGCAGTTCGTAGGGCACGCCAGCCTCTTTCAGTACTGCGATATCCTTCGCTGCACTGTCAAACTGTTGAGTGGTACGGAACAACTGTAATGTTCCTCCCTGACGCCCTTCATAGGCAATGCCCGTTTCCTGGCGCAATGCTTTGAGGCAGTCACGGCTGTATTCAGCAATTCGCACCATACGGCTTTTATTCTGCTGGTAATGACGCATATCGCAGTTACGCAACATCTGCCACATCCATTGTAACTGGAAGCGGCTGCCGTCCAGGCGGATCGCCAGCGGAGCATGACGCTGGAACATCCATTTTACCGCTTTAAACGGCACACCCGGTGCCGCCCAGGGTGCTGCATATCCGGGTGAAATCTGCCCGGCATTGGCTGCACTGGTCTCCAGTGCGGCTGCGGGCTGGCGATCGATCACCGTCACCTCATGCCCGGCCTGCGCCAGATACCAGGCACTTGCCACACCCACCACACCACTACCCAGAATGACAACTCGCATACCCACCTCGTAGAGAAACATTAAAGAATTATGCACTGGATGATCGGCATCAACATGGATGAAAACACCAGTGATAACACTCACATTCCGCTGACATATTTCACATCTTTTTTACCCTTCAGGTAAATAAAAACAAGATGCTTAGCTTAATTCAGTTAAAACCACTGGTTTAATACATTAAGTAGCAGATAATAATTTAATTGCAGCACATATGCGTAAACGCCAGCACAATATCAATCTGTCATAACTTAATGCTATAAACAGGATATTATCCTGCCAAACAAGGTTTTTAATGAATTTATTGTTACGTAAAAATCTTTTTTTAAACAGCGCTGGATTTTGTATCGAAGATTTCAATTGTTTTAACGAGAGGGATACGAGACAGTGAACTATCATTGAGATATTGGCTTTAATTCCAGGCTTATCAGCGCCTCCGTTGCGCAGTTAAGTCGAGATGAAAACGGACATTCTGCCGTAAGGTAATCCGGTTTTATAAAAAGGGGTGCGCTATGACCACGATCTTTGACGATCCGATTAAGGACAGCAAACGACTCGATGATGGACCAGACTGGACCTTCGACCTGCTTGATGTGTATCTCAAGGAGATCGACCGCGTCGCTAAATCCTACCGACTGGATACCTACCCGCATCAGATAGAGGTCATCACCTCCGAACAGATGATGGATGCTTACTCCAGCGTCGGGATGCCGATAAACTATGCGCACTGGTCATTCGGTAAGAAATTTATTGAGACAGAGCAGCGCTATAAGCACGGTCAGCAAGGCCTGGCTTATGAAATCGTTATTAACTCCAATCCCTGTATCGCCTATCTGATGGAAGAAAATACCATGACGATGCAGGCGCTGGTGATGGCGCATGCCTGTTATGGCCACAACTCCTTCTTCAAGAATAACTATCTGTTCCGCAGCTGGACGGATGCCAGCTCCATCGTCGACTACCTGATCTTCGCCCGTAACTACATTACGCAGTGCGAGGAGCGCTACGGCGTGGAGAACGTTGAGCGGCTGCTCGACTCCTGCCATGCGCTGATGAATTATGGCGTTGACCGCTATAAACGTCCGCAGAAAATTTCCTTGCAGGAAGAGAAAGCGCGGCAGCAGAGCCGTGAAGAGTACCTGCAAAGCCAGGTGAACATGCTGTGGCGCACCCTGCCCCGACGTGAACGTGAGGAAGCACAGTTCGCCAATACGCGTTATCCATCCGAACCGCAGGAAAATCTGCTGTATTTTATGGAAAAGAATGCGCCGCTGCTGGAACCCTGGCAGCGTGAATGTCTGCGCATTGTCAGAAAGGTCAGCCAGTATTTCTACCCGCAAAAACAAACGCAGGTGATGAACGAGGGATGGGCCACGTTCTGGCATTACACCATTCTTAATCACCTGTATGACGAAGGGAAAGTCTCTGAGCGCTTTATGCTGGAGTTCCTGCACAGTCACACCAATGTGGTCTTCCAGCCGCCTTACAACAGTCAGTGGTATAACGGAATTAACCCGTATGCGCTTGGCTTTGCGATGTTCCAGGATATTAAGCGCATCTGCGAGGAGCCAACGGAAGAAGATCGTCACTGGTTCCCGGATATTGCCGGATCCAACTGGCTGGATACCCTGCACTTTGCCATGAAGGAGTTTAAGGACGAGAGCTTTATCAGCCAGTTCCTTTCACCGAAGATCATGCGCGATTTCCGTCTGTTCACGGTGATGGATGATGACCGCAATAATTTCCTCGAAATTGCCGCCATTCATGATGAGGCGGGCTACCGGGCGATTCGCCAGCAGCTTTCTGCTCAATATAATCTGAGCAATCTCGAACCGAATATTCAGGTGTATGACGTGGACCTGCGTGGGGACCGATCGCTGACGTTACGCTATGTGCCGCATAACCGCGCTCCGCTGGATAAGAGCCGTCGGGAAGTGTTGAAACATGTACACCGTCTGTGGGGTTTTGACATCAATCTGGAACAGCAGAATGATGATGGCACCGTCGAGATCCTCGAACGCTGCCCTCCTCGCCCAGGGACCGTAATCTGACCTGACGGCTTGCGTGCTGTTAAGGAAAGAACAACCAGGCTGACCGCGCGATCGGGTCAGCCTTTTTTATCGCTCACATCCGCGTTAACGACGTGCGGGAGGCAGGTCGGTTGGCATACTGGTCTGCATGGCATGCCAGATTTCGCCGCTGCGGCGACCATAGTCGCGAACGCTGTCTACAATCAGCTCGTATTGCTGGGTATGGAGGATATTCAGCAGCTGCTGGTAAAACGCCTGCGCCAGGCGCCGCGCTTCCGGGTTGGAGAAATAGTGACGGCCAACGCGCGTATACAGACCTTTCAGCCCATTGATGATCAGACCGTAAATCGGGTTGCCGGAGGCAAATGCCAGCCCACGGAAGATACTGTAATCCAGGTTGGTGTAGGCTTCCGCCTGATCGTCTACATGGCTCGCCGTTTCCAGCACCTCACGCGCTTTATCCGGGTAAGTACGGATAGCACGACGAATGAAGATAGACGAAATATTGGTGCGCACTGACAGCAGGTTATCCACTAACTGCGGAACGCTGTCATGATCAAGACGGGCCAGTGTTTCCAGAATACTTAACCCGGAGGTTTCCCAGAAATTATTCACTTTGGTCGGTTTGCCGTGCTGAATGGTCAGCCAGCCATCGCGCGCCAGGCGCTGTAAGACTTCTCGTAATGTGGTTCGGGTGACACCGATCAGTTCGGAGAGTTCGCGTTCAGCGGGCAGGATTGAACCCGGGGGAAAACGGCTATTCCAGATACTTTCAATGATGTACTCTTCCGCGAAACCCGCAGGGCTCTGCGCCTTAATAACCATAGCGTTCTTCTTCCGTTGCGTTCAATACGTCAAAAATTCGGCTCATCATACCAGAGGCACCAGGCATCACCTAGCCTGGCGGCGAGCGAAAAGACGATCGTCTGCAAAAATATGGCATTGTCGTCCCGTTGTCGAAACCAGGATTCAGCCCCTTCGCAGGTCTTCGTTTTTCTTCGAAAACATTATTTTAAGTCACTTTCCTGCTTAAATTTTTCCCTCCAGGCTGGATTGCGGACGCTTTTCGTTTACACTGCCGTCTAAATGTATTCCAGACGGATAAACTAATGTTGAGATACCTGAATAGCTGCTCCCGTGGCCGGGGCGCCTGGTTGCTAATGGCACTGACCGCTTTCGCGCTAGAGATGACTGCGCTCTATTTTCAGCATGTGATGCTGCTGAAGCCTTGTGTGATGTGTATTTATGAACGCTGTGCCCTGTTCGGCATTATGGGTGCTGGCATCGTCGGTGCCATCGCACCGAAATCACCGTTGCGCTGGGCCGCTATTTTGATCTGGTTATACAGTGCGTGGGAAGGCCTGCGGCTGGCCTGGGAACATACCATGATTCAGTTGCATCCCTCTCCGTTTGCTACCTGTGATTTTGCAGCCCGTTTTCCGTCATGGCTGCCGCTGGACAAATGGTTGCCTTCCGTCTTTGTCGCCAGCGGTGACTGTGCAGAGAAATCCTGGTCATTTCTGAGCCTGGGTATGCCGCAGTGGCTGGTCGGCATCTTTGCTGCCTATCTGATCGTTGCCGTGCTGGTGCTGATTGGTCAGCCATGTAAACCGAAAAGACGCGACCTGTTCTCACGTTAAACGACAAAAAAAAGCTCCGCATTCGCGGAGCTTTTCTGCTCATCATACCCACTCTGAACGTCTATTTACCGTGCCTGCGCGGACGGTTGATAATATGCTCTTCCCAGTCAACCACTTCACTTTCATGCACAGCAATATGGCGTACCGAAATACGCGCAGCATGCATAGCCGCACGCGACCCGCTGCGCAGCGGATGCCAGGGCGGCAGGGTTTTCCCTTCGGCCAGCACACGGTACGCACAGCTTGGTGGCAACCATTGGAAGGTGGGCAGATTTTCGCGTGTCAGCTTGATGCAGTCCTCTTCCAGTTCGAAGCGTCGCTCATAGTTACGGCACTGACAGGTTTTGATATTCAGCTGGTTACAGGCGACGTTGGTGAAGTAGATTTCATCGGTGTCGGCGTCCTGCAATTTATTCAGGCAACACTGGCCACAGCCATCACATAAGGATTCCCATTCCTCGTCGCTCATTTGTTCCAGCGTTTTACGCTGCCAGAAAGGGGTATCAGTCATGTTGTGTGTCCGGTAAAAGTAAAAGCCCGCACCTTATAGAGGGTTTAGGCTTCAGTTGCAAGTTTTACAGCACGCGCGTGGCAACACCGTGACCACCCAGCGACACTTCAAGACGGTCGCCGGAAACCATCGGGCCCACACCTTCTGGCGTCCCGGTGAGGATCACATCGCCAGCGCGCAGGGTGAAGAACTGGCTCATATAAGCGATCAGCGGCAGGATTTTATGGATCATCTCCGCCGTCATACCCTGCTGGCGGACCTCACCGTTGACGATCAATTTTAACTCGACATTCTGCGGATCGTGTTTGAATTCACTCACCGGAATAAAGCCTGACAGCGGGCAGGAATTATCGAACCCTTTGGCTTTTTCCCAGGGTTGTCCGGCTTTCTTACAGCCCGCCTGAACATCGCGTAAGGTTAAATCCAGCGCAACACCATAACCGGCAATCGCCTGCGCGACGTGTTCTTCGGTCGCGTGCTTGAGTGTCGATCCAATCAGCACCGCCAGTTCGACTTCATGATGAACGGCACCGAGGTTTTTCGGAATAGCGAGCGGCTGGCGGATGTCACACAGGGCGGTTTCCGGCTTGATAAACAGAACAGGTTCCGTTGGCGTCGCGCTGCCCATCTCTTTAATATGGTTTGCGTAGTTACTGCCCACACAAACCACTTTGCTCACCGGAAAATCTAACAGTGCGCCCTGCCAGTTATGGTGCTGATACATGCTTTTCCCCTGCTTCGTTAGAGTGGCTGCGCCGACATCATGCCGCCGCATATCTGCTTGCTGTTCTTTTTACTGCGCGGCTATGGCATCGGCCATCATGCCAATACTGATAGCGAAATAATAAGACCGATTCCAGTGCATCAGCGTCCGGAAATTGTCATAAACCATGAATGAGCGGCCATCACCGTCCTGTGGCGTGATGATCCAGGCGCGCTGGCTGCTGCTGGTGTTCGGTTCAGAATGCAGCAGCTGCACGCCGGACTGCTGCCACTGCGTCGGCGTTTTGGCCTGTGCCGTTTTTAATCCCGCCAGTTGCGCATTAAAATCAGCAGGCAGCGTCACTTCCACGCCCCACCCTTGCCCGGCTCGCCAGCCTTCCCGTTGTAAATAGTTAGCGGTGGAGGCAAAGACATCATCCAGATTGTTCCAGATATCAATTTTGCCATCACCATCGCCATCCTTACCGTAATTCAGGAACGAGCTTGGCATAAACTGGCTCTGGCCCATCGCTCCCGCCCACGACCCCTTCAGTTCAGCAGCCGTCATCTGTTGACGCTGGATAATACGAAGCGCAGCCATCAACTCCTTGGTGAAGAAGGCTTCGCGCCGCCCTTCAAAGGCCAGCGTTGACAGCGCAGAGACCACTTCCTCCTTACCCTGGATCCTGCCGAAGTGGCTCTCCAGCGCCCACAGCGCAACGATATACGGGGTTTGAACACCGGACGCATCGGCTATCGGCTGGAGTTGATTCAGGTATTGCTGCCGGTATTCCCGGCCCTGAGCGATCTTTTCCGTCGTGATCACTCGGGAAAGGTAATCGTTAAGGGTGACCTTATTCTCCAGCTGCCCGCGATCGGATTTAATCACCCGGTCAACAAAATGCACGCCGGTGAACGCCGTTTCTATCGTGGCATCGTCAAAGCCCTGCTGGCGAGCCTGGGCTTTGAGTTGTTCAACAAAGGCAGGGAACTGCGCCGGGTCACGCCCTTGCTGTGCCAGCGTAGTGTCGGACGCGTTTGCGCTGTTACCTGAGTTGAGGAAGGCGGCGTGGCTGGCAGAATTCCCCACAAGAAAGAGAGAGAACACGAGGGAATTTAGGGCTGAGAGCTTCATGCGGGCATCCTTTTATCGCTATCTCCACCGGTAATTTAAAATAAAAGACGATCCCTGACCGGTGGAGATATATTTGCAGATGAATCCGAATTAATCTTTTTTAACATCGTTAAGATGCATCTTAAGTAGACTTTCCAGCGGTGGAGGCAATTGTAAATAAAACCCCTCATCACGTAGCGCGATTTTCACTTTCTCAATATCCGCCCCCACCAGCTTCTTGCTGCCGTCTAGCGGCAGTAACATCGCCAGCTTCGGCTTACCAAAGCCCTTCAGCAGTGCTTCCGGTACGCGTGAGAAATCGTCTTTTTTTTCAACATAAAGGTAAGTCTGGTCGCGCTGGGGACTTCTGTAGATCACACAAAACATATTTTTTACTCGAATTAACCTGGATGGTGACTTGCCTGAATATTACAGTAACTATAACATGCTTGCAGAACTTCGGAATATTGCCTGTCTTGATTTAACGCCTGAAATCGGCGTTGATTTAGCCAGGATGGGAAATAACAGGACTGAGCGGGACAGATGTCACAATCGCCAATCGAGTTAAAAGGCAGCAGTTTTACGCTGTCGGTCGTTCATTTGCATCACACCGACCCTGAAACGGTGCGTAAAGCCATTCAGGAAAAAGTCAGCCAGGCTCCGGCTTTTCTGAAAAATGCTCCAGTGGTGATCAACGTATCCTCGTTAACCCGAGAGGTGAACTGGCGACAAATGCAGCAGGCAATCGCCGAAACGGGTCTGCACATTGTGGGTATCAGCGGCTGCAAAGATGAGCAGTTGAAGCGCATGATCGCCCGTTCCGGTCTGCCGGTGTTGAGTGAAGGCAAAGAACAGAAGCTCAATGCCGATAGTGCGCCACCTGTGGCTATTCCGGTCGAACAACCCGCGATAAAAACCCGGCTTATCAGTGCGCCGGTGCGCTCCGGTCAGCAGATTTATGCCAAAAACTGCGACCTGATCGTGACCAGCAGCGTCAGCGCGGGTGCTGAGCTGATCGCCGATGGCAATATCCACATTTATGGCATGATGCGCGGCCGTGCGCTGGCAGGCGCGTCTGGCGACAAACTGTCTCAGATTTTTTGCACCAGTTTATCTGCAGAGCTGGTATCCATTGCTGGAAATTATTGGCTGATGGATCAAATCCCTGCTGAATTTTTCGGAAAAGCGTCTCGTCTTTGTCTCAAGGACGGCGCATTGACTATACAGACATTGAACTGAGCCAGGCTCTCGAGCCCTTTCTTTTCTTAAGGAAATTATTATATGGCACGCATTATTGTTGTTACATCGGGTAAGGGAGGCGTTGGTAAAACCACGTCCAGCGCGGCCATCGCTACCGGTTTGGCGCAGAAAGGGAAAAAAACCGTCGTTATCGACTTTGATATCGGCCTGCGTAATCTCGATTTAATCATGGGCTGTGAGCGCCGCGTTGTGTATGACTTCGTTAACGTCATCCAGGGTGATGCCACACTGAACCAGGCGTTAATCAAAGACAAACGCACTGAAAACCTGTTTATTCTGCCGGCCTCCCAGACGCGCGATAAAGATGCCTTGACCCGCGATGGCGTGGAAAAAGTGCTGAATGACCTCGCAACGATGGAATTCGATTTTATCGTTTGTGACTCACCGGCAGGTATCGAAACCGGCGCACTGATGGCGTTATATTTTGCTGATGAAGCCATTATCACCACCAACCCGGAAGTCTCTTCAGTTCGTGACTCCGACCGTATCCTTGGTATTTTGTCCTCTAAATCACGCCGTGCAGAAAGAGGACAGGATGCCATTAAAGAACACCTGTTACTGACTCGCTACAATCCGGGCCGTGTGAATCGTGGCGACATGTTAAGCATGGAAGATGTGCTGGAGATTTTACGCATCCCTCTGGCCGGCGTTATCCCGGAAGACCAGTCCGTATTGCGTGCCTCGAACCAGGGTGAGCCCGTGATCCTGGATGCCGAATCTGACGCAGGTAAAGCCTATGCTGATACCGTTGACCGTCTGCTCGGCGAAGATCGTCCCTTCCGCTTCATTGAAGAAGAGAAGAAGGGTTTCCTGAAACGCCTGTTTGGGGGATAAACCATGGCCTTACTCGATTTCTTTTTATCCCGAAAAAAGAGCACAGCCAATATTGCCAAGGAACGGCTACAGATTATTGTGGCAGAGCGCAGAAGGGGCGATAGCGAGCCCCACTATCTACCACAGTTGAAAAGGGACATTCTGGAAGTAATCTGTAAATACGTAAAAATTGATCCGGAGATGCTGACGGTGAAGCTGGATCAAAAAGATGATGATATTTCTATTCTTGAACTGAACGTAACGTTACCGGAAACGGAAACGGAAGAAGCACCAAAATGATTTTCTCCTGCTCATGATTTTCCCCTGCTATTGTGCAGGGGAAAATTGCAGGCCTTAGTTCGCTAAAACCTTAGCAATTCCGTCTTCCAGCAATGCTCCCCGCCAGCCATCCACTAACTCAGGTTTAGCGGACTGTGGCTTCAATTTCCAGTACCAGTTAAGCAACTGATTAATCTGTCGACGCGATGCCAGCAGTTCCTGGCTGACGCCATGCTGCTCCGCCGTTTCTGCCACCAGGGCTTTGAGACTTTTGAATACCTGCTTGTAATTCGGGTGGTCGATTAAATTCGGCACCATTTCCGGCAGCTGATCGTCAGCGAGCGCATTGGCTTCAGCAACCATCGCCACCAGCGCCTTACCATGGAAACGGATCTCCTGCCCCGGCAGCCCCAGATGATCAAGCTCACCAAGGGAACCCGGCATAAAGCGTGCAACCTTCCACAGATTCTCTTCACGCACCACAAAGTTCACTGCCATATCTTTTTCGCGGGCCAGCGTCAAACGCCATGCTGCCAGCAGGCGCAATGCAGCAAGCTGACGCGGACGCAGTTGCCAGGCATTGGTGATCTCACGATACGCTTCCTGTGGGTCAACCACGGTGGTGCGGCGCTGGCACAGCAGGCGACACTCATCCAGTGCAGCGGCCATCTGCCCTGCTGCTTCCGTTTCTGCCACCAGCTTTTCGGCAATCGGTAACAGATAGAAGACGTCGGCGGCGGCATAGACGCATTGCTTTTCCGTCAATGGACGCGCGATCCAGTCAGTACGTGATTCGCTTTTATCCAGCGCGATCCCGGTGAAGGACTCAACGATGGTAGCAAAACCGCAGGAGAGTGGACGGCCGCTGAACGCGGCGAGGATCTGTGTATCAATCATCGGCTGCGGCAACACACCAAACTCATGCTGGAAGACTTCGAGGTCTTCACTACCGGCATGAAGATATTTGACAACCTGCTGGTCCATGAGAAGTTCACGGAACGGCGTCCAGTCGGTAATCGGCAGAGGATCAATCAGCGAGATGGTTTCACCGTCAAACAACTGGATTAACCCCAGTCGCGGGTAATAGGTGCGGGTGCGAACAAATTCAGTATCCAGCGCCAACGCAGGAACCTGGCGGGCACGCAGGCAAACCTCAGCCAGCGCGTCATTGGTGGTGATCATGATGTAATTCAAAATAGCGTTCTCTCGCCACTGGCGGGTGATGCCGGTGGTCAACTGTAAGTGCGCAATAAAAATGCCGGGTAGCCCGGCATGATAGATATCGGCAAAAAAACAACGTCCCTTAGTTTGAAGGGGGTTGGGCTTTTATCGCTTCCTCACGCAGTTCACGGCGCAGGATTTTGCCGACGTTGGTCTTCGGAAGCTCATCCCGAAACTCAACAATTCTGGGTATTTTATAGCCTGTCAGATACCGCTTGCAGTGGGCGATTAGCTCGTCTTTGGTCAGTGATTCATCTTTCTTCACCACACAAATCTTCACCGTTTCACCCGCCACATCGTTAGGAACACCGATAGCGGCCGCTTCACGCACTTTCGGGTGCAGCATCAGAACATCTTCAATCTCATTCGGATAAACATTGAAACCGGAAACCAGAATCATATCCTTTTTACGATCGATAATGCGCAGGAAACCTTCGTGGTCAACGGTAACAATATCGCCGCTGCGAAGCCATCCATTTTTTAAAACTTCATCGGTGGCATCCGGGTGCTGCCAGTAGCCCAGCATCACCTGTGGCCCTTTTATGCACAACTCACCCGGCTCTCCTTCCGGCACTTCATTACCGTCATCATCAACCAGCATAATATCGGTGGAGGGAACCGGCAGGCCAATGCTGCCGTTGTGGCACTGAATATCATACGGGTTCACGGAAACCAGTGGTGAACACTCGGTCAGACCATATCCTTCCAGCAGATAGTGACCTGTGAGTTTTTCCCAACGTTCGGCGACCGCTTTTTGCACCGACATTCCGCCGCCTGCGGATAACGTCAGCGTGGAGAAATCCAGTTTGTTAAAGGCCTCATCATTGAGCAGTGCGTTAAACAGCGTATTCACGCCGGTGATGGCGGTGAAAGGATATTTACCCAACTCTTTGACCAGCCCCGGAATATCCCGTGGGTTGGTGATAAGCAGATTGGCGCCGCCCAGTTCGATAAACAGCAGGCAGTTCACCGTCAGGGCAAAGATATGATACAGCGGCAGCGCCGTCACCACGGTTTCTTTACCGGCTTTCAGCAGTGATCCGTAGGTGGCTTTGGTCTGTTCGAGGTTCGCCTGCATATTCCGGTGGGTCAGCATCGCGCCTTTCGCCACGCCGGTGGTCCCGCCGGTATATTGCAGGAAGGCGAGATCGTCATTGATGATCGCGGGCTTGATATAATCCATCTGCGCACCGTTTTGCAGCGCCTGACGAAAAGAAATCGCACCGGGAAGATGGTATTTTGGCACCATCTTTTTAATGTATTTCACCACGAAGTTCACCAGCGTTCCCTTTGCAGGCGAAAGCTGGTCACCCAGGCGGGTGAGGATCACATGTTTCACCGTCGTCTTCGCCACCACTTTTTCCAGTGTATGGGCAAAGTTAGAGACAATCACGATAGCGCTGGCACCGCTGTCATTCAGCTGATGTTCCAGTTCACGCGGGGTATAAAGCGGATTGACGTTGACCACGATCATCCCTGCACGAAGAATGCCGAACAGCGCGATCGGGTATTGCAGCAGGTTCGGCATCATCAGCGCAACGCGGTCGCCTTTCTTCAGCCCTAATCCCTGTTGCAAATAGGCAGCAAAAGCCCGGCTGCGGTCATCCAACTGCTGGAAAGAAAGACTCTGCCCCATATTGATAAACGCCGTTTGCGTGGCATAACGCAGCACAGCATGTTCAAACAGATCAATTAAAGAGCTGTAACGATCAGGATTAATATCCGCCGGGACATCCGCCGGATAACGGTTTAACCAAACCTTATGCAAGGAATCACCTCGAAAATGATAATTTGTCGTCATCGCAGCCTCGACCGAATAGCGCCTGTTAACATTATTTTAACTCAGCGTACCAGTTTGCTCAGGTCTGTGTTGAGAGGTTGCGAAGCCCATCACTAAATTTCTCTCATCCTGAGAGAATCAATAAAAAAAGGCCTATCCGCTGATATTCAGCGGATCTGCCCTTTATTTTTTTATGCGGTGCGCGTTATTGAGTAAGGATCGTCTGCACCTGAGCGGGGCCGGGATTGTAGTAACCCCAGGGAGCGGGTCCCCAGTAGCCTCCGCGATGGCGGCCATAACCAGGACCGTACCAGATCCAGGGATCAATCGGCTGCGGCGGCGTAACAATTTGCTGGGTCATGTGCCATCGCTGATAGCCGGTGACCTTGATGACCACGAAATTATACTGCGCCTCACCAATTTTACCTTTCTCTGTGCCGCTGATGGTCCCGACAACGGTGACCATCTGCTGATTAAAATCGACCGGATCGATAAAACCGTTCACATCGGCAAAAATGCGGCCAACAGAAGGTGAACCCAGTGTAGGCCTGGCGCCTTCGTCAAGGGGCATCGCGGCAATTTCCAGGCGTGTCATCCCGTTACGGTTATCCACCTTGATGACCTTACCGCCAAAACGCGACTCCTGGCCGGTAAACAGTTCAGGCGCACTCAGCACCCGCACCAGATCCTGCTGCGGGGTCTCTGAATACCCTTTTATCGAGTCAGGCACGGTGACACAGCCGCTTAATACCAGCGACGCTAAAAACAGAACGCTGCACTGCCAGACACTGGATTTACGCATAGAAACTCCCCCGTTGTTATGCTACTTCGACTGCTACCGCTTAAAATAGTTGCCGCTCGCTACTCGCGGCCCGGTAATTTTTTCCATGTCACTTCATTACGCAGATAGGTGGGTTCCGCCTGTTCCGGTGCGACAGTCATACCGGCTGCCAGCGCCTGTTGCGCCAGCGGCAGCATATCTTCGGCACAGGGCAGTGTCACGTCTGATAACGTCAGTGCCAGCATGCTGTTTTCTGCCAGCTGTGGCCAGGCTTGCCAGCCCGTTCCCACACAGGCCCACTGCCCGCTCAACGCCGCCATCCGCGCCGCCGCTGCATCGGGTTTCAGCACCGCTTCCGTCTCTTCACCCAGCCAGTTGCCCTGCTCATCACGCTGATATTCGGCCCAATACACTTCGCCCATCCGCGCATCGATCGCGGCCAGAACACGGCTGGCACCGTGCAGCCGCCAGGCGCTTTGCGCCATCGTTTTCAGCGTGGACACGCCGATGAGCGGCAAGTTTGCGCCTAACGATAGCCCCTGAGCAATGCCGATACCAATACGCACACCGGTAAAACTTCCGGGCCCCCGGCCAAAGGCCAGCGCATCCAGGTCCTTCAGCGCGACGCCACCTTCCTGCAAAATCTGCTGCACCAGCGGCAGGATACGTTGCGTATGCTCGCGAGCACAAAGTTCAAAATGTGCCAGCAACCGATCATCATTCAGTAATGCAACCGAACAGGCTTCCGTTGCCGTATCAATGGCTAAAATTCGCGTGGACATACCAACCTCAGGGGAGAAAATTTTCGGCGCGCATCATAGCACATTGCCGTTGGATTAATTACTGCTGCTTCGTTGACTGGAGAAAGTCCACGGCTTTTTGCAGATCGCGCGTGCGCGGCGTTGGCGGCAAGCTGTTAAGAAATACCGCTCCGTAAGGGCGCATCACCAGACGATTATCGCAGATAACAAGGACGCCACGGTCATCAACGTCACGTATCAAACGTCCGACGCCCTGTTTAAGCGCGATCACTGCATCAGGCAGCTGCACGTCATCGAACGGTTCACCGCCACGCACTTTACAGTCTTCCATACGGGCTTTCAGCAGCGGGTCTTCCGGCGAGGTAAACGGCAGTTTATCGATAATCACCAGTGATAACGCATCGCCGCGTACATCCACCCCTTCCCAAAAACTGTTCGTCGCCACCAGCAGCGCATTACCAGCGGCAACAAACTGCTTGAGGATCTGTCCCTTGCTGGTTTCCCCCTGCAGCAGAACCGGGAGCGTCATGGAGGCACGAAATTCGGCAGCCAGCTCACGCATCACCTGATGGGACGTACAAAGGAAGAAACAACGGCCGTTATTCGCCTCAATCAGCGGCTTCATCATTCTGGCCAACTGGCGGGCACCGCCGGGTTGATTGGGTGATGGCAGGTTACGCGGCACGCAGAGGAGTGCCTGGCGGGCGAAGTCAAACGGGCTGTTCAGGATCAACGTTTCCGCTTGCCCAACGCCAAGCCGCTCAACAAAGTGCGTCATCTGTTCATTCACGGCCAGCGTTGCCGAGGTAAATATCCAGCTCGCCGGGCGCTCATCCATCACTTCACGGAAACGGTCGGAAACGGAGAGCGGCGTCAGCGCCAGCACAAAATTACGCGCGTTACATTCATACCAGTAGCTGAAACCGGGCTGCGTAGTGTCTTTCAGGCGTTTAAGGCGCCCGCGATAGAGAGAGGCGCGTTCGAATGCCGCATCCAGAAGCGCAGAGCGCCCCAGTGAGAGTTTCGCCACGTCGTAACAGAGTTCTAGTGCATCATCCAGCAACAGCAGGGCACGCTGGATCTGCGGATTGCTCAGCAGCTCTCGCAGGTTTCCGCGAAAACCGGGATCACCTAACGACAGACGAAAATCCTGGGTGCTTTGTGCCAGACGATCGGCCGACTTCTGAAGCTGCTGCATATCACGGACTTCGGTACGGTAGGCAATGGTGATGTCTTTTGCCAGATCGAGCAGCTGGCGGCTGGAAAGCTGTTGCCCGAAATACTGGCTGGCGATATCGGGCACCTGATGCGCTTCATCGAAGATCATCACGTCGGCATCGGGGATCAGCTCGGCAAAACCACTCTCCTTCACCACCATATCCGCCAGGAACAGATGATGATTGACCACCACCACATCGGCATCCATCGCTTTACGACGCGCTTTCACGACAAAGCAGTCTTTATATTGCGGGCAGTCACTGCCCAGGCAGTTATCGTTGGTGCTGGTGACCAGCGGCCAGATAGTGCTGTCTTCCGCGACGCCACCGCAGGTGCTGATATCACCATCCACGGTTTCGTTTGACCAGCCGCGCAGATGAACAAGGTCGCTCATTGCCTGCACCGCCAGTTCACCACCGGCCATTGACTGCTGCTCCAGACGCTCCAGGCAGAGATAGTTAGATCGCCCTTTCAGCAGCGCCATGATGCCTTTGAATTTGAGTGCCTTCGCCACCGTGGGCAGATCGCGGCTGTAGAGCTGATCCTGCAGCGCCTTCGAGCCGGTTGAGACGATCACTTTTTTACCCGAGCGCAGCGCCGGGGCCAGATAGGCATAGGTTTTCCCGGTCCCTGTTCCGGCTTCCACGACCAGCTCACTTTTGCTGTCAATGGCACGTGCAACCGCAGCCGCCATCTCGCGCTGAGGTTCACGTGGCCTGAAGCCGGGAATCGCCTGCGCCAGAGCGCCATCTGCTGCAAAATCGTCTACCACATACCCTCACCACCTGGTTAAATCGACAGTGATTATGGCAGTATCCGCCAGCGCACTCCACCCTTTAGATGACAGGCACCGCTAATCTGTGCCAGTCTGTCGCGGTTTTAAGTGCATTTAAAAGGAGCCAGCATGACCATTGAACGTATTGATCCTGAACACCGCATGTCCGAAGCCGTCATTCATAACGACACGGTGTATTACACCAGCGTACCGGAAAATCTGGATGAAGATGCTGAAGCGCAGACGGCAAATGCCCTGGCGGTGATCGATAAGCTACTGACCCGCGTCGGTTCAGACAAAAGTAAGATTTTGGATGCCACCATTTTTCTGGTGAATAAAGCGGATTTTGCGGCGATGAATCGCGCGTGGGATGCGTGGGTCTCTCCGGGTAACGCACCGGTGCGCTGCACCGTGCAGGCCAACCTGATGAACCCGAAATATCTGGTCGAAATTAAAGTGATTGCTGCCAGGTAACGCTTTCCCCTGCCGGGCTGGCAGGGGTTAACCACTTATTCGTCGTACTCTTCTTCTTCGTCGTCGTGGTTGTTATCACCCATGTAGTCTTCTTCTTCTTCATCGAACATCACCGGAACATTACCGCCAGTGTGGTTCTCACGGATTTCGGCAGCTACCATGGTAATCGCCTGGCCGCTGCTCATGCCCTCTGACATCAGCTTCTGAATGCGTTCAACCGCTTCCTGCTGCTGTTCGTGTGATAGCGCGGGTAATCCTATAGACATAGTGACTCCTGGGGTGAATTGCGGTGCGGATTATTCCACGGGCGACAAAGAGATGCCAGCGACATAAAAATATGTCACGCTTGGCGTCTGATTGAAATTTCTCTGCTGAAGAACCATGTCGCCTGTTTATCATCTTCTTAAGTATACGCCAGATGCCGTTGAGCATCACTTTGCCCGCCTCTCCCATCGGCCCTGGGCGATGCTGCTGCATTCCGGTTTCGCCGATCACAGTGACAACCGATTCGATATTATGGTGGCTGATCCCCGGGTGACGCTGACCGCGCGCGGCATGGAGACCGTGATTGAACGGGATGGCATCTGCCGCGTCAGCGAAGACGACCCGCTGACGCTGCTCCAGCAGCAGTTAACAGCCTGCGGATTTCAGGCACAACAGCAGGATGATCTGCCCTTTCAGGGCGGCGCGCTTGGCCTGTTTGGTTATGATCTGGGGCGCCGTTTTGAGCGGATACCCGCAACGGCCGAACAACAGCTGACGACACCGGATATGGCGGTCGGCATCTATGACTGGGCGTTAATCGCCGATCATCATAAGAAGACGCTAACGCTGGTCGTTCAGGGTGACCTCGCAACGCGTCTGACGTGGCTGGATGCTCAGCAGGCAACGCCCGCGCTGCCCTTCCAGCTGACCAGCGCGTGGCAGGCAAATATGACGCGCGAGCGGTACGGCGAAAAATTTCGCCAGGTGCAGCAGTGGTTACTGTCCGGGGACTGCTACCAGGTCAATCTGGCGCAGCGTTTCGCCGCCCGCTACCACGGCGATGAGTGGCAGGCCTTTTTACGGCTGTGCCGCGCTAACCGCGCGCCGTTTAGCGCCTTTATCCGTCTGCCAGATAGCGTGATCCTCAGTCTTTCTCCGGAACGGTTTATTAAACTGCGCCACCGGCAGATTGAAACCCGTCCGATTAAAGGTACGCTTCCCCGCCTGGCGGACCCCGCAGCCGATCGCCTGCAAGGCGAGAAGCTGGCGAGCTCCCCGAAAGATCGCAGCGAAAATCTGATGATCGTGGATCTGCTGCGCAATGATATCGGTCGCGTGGCGACACCTGGCACGGTGAAAGTCCCTGAGTTATTTGTCGTCGAAGCGTTCCCGGCCGTGCATCATCTTGTCAGCACGATTACCGCCGAGCTAAAGCCTGACCTGACCGCTTGCGATCTGCTGCGCGCCTGTTTCCCTGGCGGTTCTATTACCGGCGCGCCAAAAGTGCGGGCAATGGAAATTATTGAAACACTGGAACCTCAACGGCGTAATGCCTGGTGTGGCAGTATTGGCTATCTCAGCGTCTGCGGACGAATGGACACCAGCATCACCATTCGCACACTGATTGCTGAGAACAGTACGCTATATTGTGCTGCCGGTGGCGGTATTGTCGCTGACAGTGATGAAGCCTCTGAGTATCAGGAGACGTTTGATAAAGTGAACCGCATTTTGCCCTGCCTGGAGTCACCGCCTGATGAACGCTGAGCATCCGTCTCTGGCAGGCTTTCTGACCCGTTTCCTGTTGCAACCGCCGCTGGCAGGTCAGCAAAATTTGCCACGCCGTCAGGCGGCTGTGCTGGTACCGATTATTGCGCATCCTGAACCAACGCTACTGCTGACACGCCGTGCGGCTTCGCTGCGAAAACATGCGGGCCAGGTGGCTTTCCCTGGTGGCATGATGGACAGCAGCGATCGTTCTCTGGTGGCCACCGCCCTGCGGGAAGCACAGGAAGAAGTCGCTGTCCCGCCTGATGCGGTGCGGGTGATTGGTGTGCTGCCGCCGGTGACCAGCAGCACCGGTTTTCAGGTGACACCAGTGGTCGGCGTGCTGCCACCTGGCCTGAACTGGCATGCTAACGAAGGCGAAGTGGAATCGGTATTTGAGATGCCGCTGCGCGAAGCACTGCGGCTTGGGCGCTATGCGCCGCTGGACATTCAGCGCTCGGGAGAGATGCACCGCGTGTGGCTTTCGTGGTTCGATGACTACTTTATCTGGGGCATGACCGCCGGAATTATTCGTCAGCTAAGCCTGCAAGTGGCTAAATAATGATAAACAGGCTAAAATACAGCCATTAGTTGCTTCAAAATGCGCCTTTACATTATTTTTCACCAGATTATTGCCACATGGCGATCCAAATCACTGCAATACGGCGTTTTTTCATTTATATTTCACGCAAATTGTGGGTGCCCGAATTTTTCTTCTCCCACTGCGTGATTAAAAAATCCTCCAAGGAGCGTACAACGTGATTAGCGTTTTCGACATGTTTAAGATCGGCATTGGCCCGTCGAGTTCTCATACGGTTGGCCCAATGAAAGCCGGCAAACAGTTCGTCGACGATCTGGTGAACAATCGCCAGCTCTCTTCGGTGACGCGTATTGCTGTCGATGTCTATGGTTCTCTGTCCCTGACGGGCAAAGGCCACCATACCGATATCGCCATTATTATGGGGCTGTCTGGCGCATCGCCAGAAAGCGTTGATATCGACGCGATCCCTGCTTTTATCCGCGATGTCGAAGAGCGTCAGCGTCTGCTGCTGGCCAACGGTGCCCACGAAGTTGATTTCCCACGTGAAGGCGGCATGGTGTTCCGCAGCGATAACCTGTCGCTGCATGAGAATGGCATGAGCATTCACGCTTTTGCTGGCGAGCTGCGTATCTACAGCAAAACCTACTATTCTGTTGGCGGCGGCTTTATCGTTGACGAAGAGAACTTCGGTAAATCGGTGGTCAATGAAGTCGCCGTTCCTTATCCGTTCAACTCGGCCAAAGAGATGCTGGCCCACTGCCAGATGACCGGGCTGTCACTCTCCGGCATGATCATGAAGAATGAGCAGGCCGTTCACAGCCGTGCTGATATCGAGCGCTATTTCACCGATATCTGGCAGACAATGCGTGAATGTATCGATCGCGGTCTGAATACCGAAGGTGTGCTACCCGGCCCACTGCGCGTTCCGCGCCGTGCTTCTGCCCTGCGCCGTCTGCTGGTATCTTCAGATAAGATGTCCAGTGACCCGATGATTGTGATCGATTGGGTCAATATGTTTGCCCTGGCCGTGAATGAAGAGAATGCTGCCGGTGGCCGCGTTGTTACCGCACCGACCAACGGCGCATGCGGCATCGTGCCTGCCGTACTGGCTTACTACGACCACTTTATTCAGCCCGTTACCCCGGAAATCTTTACCCGTTACTTTATGGCCTCCGGCGCCATTGGCATTCTGTATAAAATGAACGCCTCGATCTCCGGTGCTGAAGTCGGTTGCCAGGGTGAAGTGGGTGTTGCCTGCTCCATGGCGGCGGCAGGCCTGGCAGAACTGCTAGGTGCCAGCCCGGAACAGGTCTGTGTCGCGGCTGAAATCGGCATGGAACACAATCTGGGGCTGACCTGTGACCCGGTTGCAGGACAGGTTCAGGTTCCGTGCATTGAGCGTAATGCGATTGCTTCGGTAAAAGCGATTAACTCCGCTCGTATGGCGATGCGCCGTACCAGCGAAGCACGCGTCTCCCTCGATAAAGTGATCGAGACGATGTACGAGACGGGCAAGGACATGAACGCAAAATACCGCGAGACATCGCGCGGTGGACTGGCGATAAAAGTCCAGTGTGATTGATTCATCAACGCCACCTCCCCGGTGGCGTTTCTTTTTGCGCCATTCATCAAAAATAGTTTAGCTCCCTGCTATCGCCAGCATCAGGAAATAGATAAAGTGTTTTGGCGTGTGTTTTGAGAGTAAGTTCCTGTTTTTGAGCCATTCCGCTTTTCTCTTCAGCACTACTAAACTTAATGCCTCAGTTGCCGATAATTGGTATTCGATCTCTATATACGCGTCTTGATCTAAGGGTGGTTACTGATGCAAATGTCCCTGGAAGTATTCGGACAGTTTCGCCGCAAGCGGTTACTCATCGCTGCGGTTGTTGCCGCGTTGGTGCTCATTCTCACATTAACCTTCCGTTTTATGGAAGAGAAAGGCCGAATAGAGCAGCAATCGCGCACATTTGCCGATAATGCCATCCAGCGTTTTGATCGCATGTTTTCGCCACTGGATGTGGCGGCGAATAACACGATTGGTCTGGTAGGGCTCACCTGTGGCGACATACGTTTCCCACTGATTGAGAAGCTGGCATCGTTACAGACGGTCAGATCCATTTTACTGGTCGATGAAGACCGGATTTATTGTTCGAGCATTTATGGCAGTTCGGATATTCCTTTTACTGATAACTACCCCGAACTGGCGGTGAATAACCAGCGAATGATGCTGGCTGTGGATGAACACCTGATTAAAGGTTCTCCAGTATTACTGCTCTGGACACCGCGTTCGCTGGATAACCGTTCAGGCATTATTCAGATCATCAACATTGAGCTGATGACCAACTATCTGCTGGAGCCAACGCTCCCCTGGGTAGATCGCGCCATTTTCAATGTCGGAGGAAAGAGTCTCGAATACGGGAATCCAATGATTGAACCGGCGGTGCCGTCGGAGGATGAAGTCAGCTACGAAGAGTCGTCGTTACGTTACCCGTTCTCTATTACCCTGTTCGGACCCTCGCCTACCCGTCTGGCGTTGATGACGGTACCTTCGCAACTGCCGCTGGCGCTGCTGTTAAGTTTACTGATGGGATACATTGTCTGGCTGGCGACCGCCAACCGCATGAGTTTGTCCTGGCAAATCAGCTATGGCATTACCGCACGCGAGTTTATGGTTTACTGTCAGCCGCTGATTAACGCGCGCAGCGGTGGCTGTGACGGTATTGAGCTGCTGTTACGCTGGCATAACCCACGTCAGGGATGGATACCGCCGGATGTGTTTATCCCGCTGGCTGAACGGCAGAACTTGATTGCTCCACTGACACGCTTTGTTATCAGTGAGGTGGTTCGCCATCTGCCCGATCTGCCAGCCTGTAAGTCGTTTCATATTGCTATCAACGTTGCGGCAAGCCACTTCCACGATCGGGCGATTATTGATGATTTACAGCGCCTGTGGTGGCCGGCAAACCCGAAGCCTCAGCTTATTGTTGAGCTGACAGAGCGTGATTCACTGCCGGTAGTCGATCAGCGTGTTGTCTCACATCTGCATAAGATTGGGGTTAAACTGGCGATTGATGACTTCGGTACGGGGCACAGTTCGCTCTCCTACCTGAAGACTCTCAGCCCGGACGTGCTGAAAATCGATAAGGTGTTCACGGCAGCAATTGGAACCGATGCGATTAATGCAACAGTGACCGATATGGTGATCTCTCTGGCGCAACGGCTGAATATCAGCCTGGTGGCCGAAGGGGTAGAAACGGCAGAACAGGCCGCTTATCTTCGCGAGAAAGGCGTGGATGTGTTGCAAGGTTACTTCTATGCGCGCCCGATGCCGTTAGAAGATTTCCCAGACTGGCTGGTGAATCATGAAGAAACACTGGAAACCTGATCGAAAACGGGCAGACCTTTGCAGGGTCTGCCCGTAACATTATTGCTAAGGGGCCTGGTGAATACCTGGCCCCTTTATTTTTTAATGGCCGTCTTCGTCGTGCTCATCGCGCTGTTTCGTCACACGAACCAGGTCAATGCGATAATCGGTGGCTTCGATAATCTGGAAGCGCAGCGGTAGCAGTTCAATCACTTCGCCAGGCTTAGGTAACTGCCCTTTCTGCTCAATCAGCAGGCCCGCCAGCGAGGCATGATCGTCTTCCGGCCTCACCAGTTCCTGCGTATCCAGCAACTGTTGTAGCGAGTGCAGATCCGTCCCGCCTTTGACCAGCCAGCCATCACCATCAGCGATAATATCCGGGGTTTCATCTTCGTCCGGGAACTCGCCCGCGATTGCTTCCAGCACATCCAGCGGCGTAATCAGCCCCTGTACCACACCGAACTCACTGGTCACCACCACAAAGCTGCCTTTGGCACGGCGCAGCACGCCCAGCAGATTCAGCGGGTCAAGTGTCTCTGGTACGATAATCGGCGGTGTGGCTGATGCGAAGCTGGCGACATCCAGACCGTGTTCCAGGGCAACCAGCAGCTCTTTGGCACGCACCACCCCGATAATCTCATCCAGCTCACCACGGCAGACCGGGAATAAGCTGTGTGGCGTATCCAGAAGCTGAATGCGAATTTCATCTATCGGACGCGTTGCATCCACCCAGGAGATCTCGCCGCGCGGTGTCATGATGCTGCGCACGGAGCGTGAAGCCAGGGTCAGTACGCCGTTGATCATGTAACGCTCTTCGTCTTTAAACGCTTCCTGCGGCATGATGGCGGCGACTTCGCTGCTCTCACTGCCGTGGTTTTCGTTCTGGCGACGGCCGCCCATCAGGCGCTGAATCGCCTCGGCGGTACGCTCACGCATCGGTCGCCTTTCCTGATGGCGCATAAAGTTATGGCGCGCAATCTGGTTGAACAGCTCAATCAGGATTGAGAAGCCAATCGCGGCATACAGGTAACCTTTCGGAATATGGAAACCGAATCCTTCTGCCACCAGGCTGAGACCAATCATCAGCAGGAAGCTCAGACACAGCACGACCACCGTCGGGTGCGCGTTGACGAAGTTTGTCAGCGGCTTGGAAGCCAGCAACATAACACCCATCGCGATCACCACGGCAGTCATCATAATGGCGAGGTTGTTGACCATCCCGACCGCTGTGATCACCGCATCAAGCGAGAACACGGCATCAAGAATAACGATCTGCACCACCACCGACCAGAAACTGGCATAGCCTTTATTACCACCGGCATTCATGTCACGGTTTTCAAGCCGTTCATGGAGTTCCATGGTGGCTTTGAATAACAGGAACAGTCCCCCGAGCAGCAGAATAAGGTCGCGGCCGGAGAAGCTGAAGTCGCCAAGGCTAAACAGCGGGGTGGTTAACGTCACTATCCATGAAATCAGCGACAGCAGCCCCAGACGCATAATCAGCGCCAGTGACAGGCCAATAAGACGCGCTTTATCGCGCTGCTTCGGTGGCAATTTGTCTGCAAGGATGGCAATAAAAACCAGGTTATCAATACCCAGCACAATCTCAAGAACGATGAGCGTGAAGAGACCTGCCCAGATTGAGGGGTCTAAGAGAAATTCCATGACAGACTCCGGAAAAAGGAACGGGAATACGCAGCAGACGTTCGAATGAGCGTGCAGCAGGGATGACAACAAGTGGAATGTACGGTTACGTCAGGAGACGTTAAAAGCGATACCGGAAAGCCCGGCGGCATGATTAAGCGACTTCGGTGACAGTCCATAGGGAGGGCTGAGGCCCGTTACTCCTGTATTGAAAAAGGATCCCTACTCTATCAGGTGAAACATGCGCGGCAAAATAATTTCTTACATTCCCGCAGGCGTTGTTCATTTCTGGATAATGTTTCACCCAGGTTCCAGAAATCGCGATTAACGTCTAAATAGCTGAGCACCGTCACATAATTTATTTTTTCGCGTACTAAAATAATTCCCGTTACTACGCTGTGTGTTTAAAGGCGCTGATACGTTTTCACCGCCTGCAATAAAAGTTGGACCTCAATCATACTGGATGCAACAGGATTCAGGTGAACCTCGCGCGGCTTGCAAACTGAGCCGTTGCCAACTGATACAGGAGGTAGCAAGTGACTATTGCTATAGTGATTGGCACGCACGGCTGGGCAGCAGAACAACTGCTGAAGACCGCCGAAATGCTGTTAGGGGAACAGGAAAATGTCGGCTGGATCGACTTTGTCCCCGGGGAAAACGCCGAGACGTTGATAGAAAAATACCAGGCGCAGCTGGCAAAGATGGACAGTACGCAGGGCGTGCTGTTTCTGGTTGATACATGGGGAGGCAGCCCGTTTAACGCCGCCAGCCGCATTGTGGTTGATAAACCAGGTTACGACGTTGTCGCCGGGGTCAATATTCCGATGCTGGTCGAAGTGCTGATGGCACGTGACGATAATCCCACGTTTGATGATCTGGTCGCACTGGCCGTTGAAACCGGGCGCGAGGGCGTCAAAGCACTGAAAGCCAAAATCCCTGAAGCTACACCTGTCGCTAAACCAAAAGCCCCTGCCGCTCCGCAGGCTCCTCTTCTGCCCGGTGAACATATGAAAATCGGGCTGGCGCGTATCGATGACCGCCTGATCCACGGGCAAGTTGCCACACGCTGGACCAAGGAAACCAACGTCACACGCATTATTGTCGTCAGTGATGAAGTGGCCGCTGACAAGGTACGTAAAACGCTCCTCACTCAGGTGGCTCCACCCGGTGTCACCGCTCATGTGGTGGATGTCGCCAAAATGATCCGTGTGTGGGATAACCCGAAATACGGCAAAGACAAAGTCATGCTGTTATTCACCAATCCGACTGACGTTGTCCGCCTGGTTGAAGCCGGTGTCACCATCCCCTCGGTGAATATCGGAGGCATGGCCTTCCGCCAGGGCAAAACCCAGGTGAACAATGCAGTCTCGGTTGATGAGAAAGATATTGAGGCGTTTAAAAAGCTAAACGATCGCGGTATTGAGCTGGAAGTACGCAAAGTGTCCAGCGATCAGCGGCTCAAAATGATGGATCTGATCGGCAAAATAGCTCAGTAGCCCGTGGCCTGATGTTTCAGGTTGAACTCCGTTCTGGCATTAAAGAGGAAAAGTGTAATGGAGATTACCACGCTGCAAATTGTTCTGATTTTTATCGTCGCCTGTATTGCAGGTATGGGATCGATCCTCGATGAATTTCAGTTCCACCGGCCATTAGTGGCCTGTACGTTAATTGGTGCCGTTCTCGGCGATATGAAAACCGGCATCATCATCGGCGGTACGCTGGAGATGATCGCCCTGGGCTGGATGAACATTGGTGCCGCTGTGGCGCCCGATGCGGCGCTGGCGTCGATCATCTCAACTATCCTGGTTATTGCCGGTGGGCAAAGTGTGGGTGCCGGTATTGCCCTCGCCATCCCGCTAGCCGCTGCCGGTCAGGTGCTCACGATTATTGTGCGTACTATTACTGTCGCCTTCCAGCATGCGGCTGACAAAGCCGCCGAGAAAGGTAACTTAAGCGCTATCTCATGGATCCACGTTTCCGCGCTGGTCTTGCAGGCCATGCGTATCGCCATCCCGGCACTGATTGTTGCCGTTTCTGTCGGCACCCATCTGGTGCAGGAATTGCTGAACTCAATTCCAGACGTGGTGACCAACGGTCTGAATATTGCCGGTGGCATGATCGTGGTGGTCGGTTACGCGATGGTCATTAACATGATGCGTGCGGGTTATCTGATGCCGTTCTTCTACCTCGGCTTCGTGACCGCGGCATTCACCAGCTTCAACCTGGTCGCGCTGGGCGTGATCGGCGTGGTGATGGCCATCCTGTATATCCAGCTGGCACCGAAATATAACCGTGTTGCTGGAGCACAGGCGTCAGGCCCGGCGAATAATGACCTTGATAACGAACTCGATTAAGGAAAGGTGAGAGAAATGGTTGATACAACTACCACTACGCAGAAGAAATTAACACCAGGCGACATCCGTGGTGTGTTCTTACGCTCAAACCTGTTCCAGGGTTCGTGGAACTTCGAACGCATGCAGGCGCTGGGATTCTGTTATTCCATGGTGCCGGTGATCCGCCGTCTGTACCCGGAGAACAACGACGACCGTAAACAGGCGATTAAACGCCATCTGGAATTTTTCAACACCCATCCGTATGTTGCCGCACCGGTGCTTGGCGTGACAATGGCGATGGAAGAGCAGCGTGCGAACGGTGCCGCCATCGATGACGCCGCGATTAACGGCATCAAGGTGGGCCTGATGGGACCGCTGGCCGGTGTGGGTGACCCGATCTTCTGGGGAACCGTGCGCCCGGTATTTGCGGCACTGGGTGCCGGTATCGCCATGAGTGGCAGCCTGCTTGGCCCGCTGCTGTTCTTCGTACTGTTTAACTTTGTGCGTTTGCTGGTACGTTATTACGGCGTGGCTTACGGTTATCGCAAAGGGGTGGATATCGTCAGTGATATGGGCGGCGGCTTCCTGCAAAAACTGACTGAGGGGGCATCCATTCTCGGCCTCTTTGTGATGGGGGCGCTGGTCAATAAATGGACTCACGTTAACGTGCCGTTGGTCGTATCGAGGATCACCGACCAGACCGGGAAAACCACCGTCACCACCGTGCAGTCGATTCTTGATCAGCTGATGCCAGGCTTAATTCCGCTGCTGCTTACCTTCGGATGTATGTGGCTGCTGCGTCGTAAAGTCAACGCGTTGTGGATTATTATGGGCTTCTTCGTGATTGGTATCTTCGGTTACTGGGTCGGCCTGCTGGGCGTTTAACCGCGCATTGCTACAACATTTTCTATCAGGGGCCAGCACAGTCTGGCCCTTTTTTTGGACGCTGATATGTTTTTGACTGATTACCTGATTGTTCTGTCTATTGTTTTGATTTTTCTTTATGCGATCTACGACGAACTGATCATGGACCACTTGCATGGCCCAACGCGGCTGAAAGTGCTGTTGCAGCGGCGTAACAAACTCGACAGCATGATTTTCGTCGGTCTGTTAGCAATCCTGCTGTACAAAAATGTCAGTGACCAGGGGCCGCAGATCACCACCCTGCTGCTGATGGCGCTGGGTGCGTTAACGGCGTGGTTATTCTGGATCCGCGCGCCGAAGCTGCTGCTTAAGCAGCATGGCTTTTTCTACGCTAACCTTTTTATTCCGTGGGAGCGGATCAGCGCCATCAACCTGTCTGAAGATGGCGTGCTGGTGATTGCACTGGAAAAACGTCGTTTACTGATCCATGTGCGTCAGCTCGACGATCTGGAGAAGATTTATCAGGTCATGCTGGAGAGTCGTTAGCATCCATCGCGATGGCCGGGGCGGTATCGCGCTGCCACAGACGCAGGGTAAAGTCGGTCTCACAGGAGAACTGCTCGGTAGTGGCCAGGATGCCCCACACTTCAGGGCGCGCACGCCAGGCGAAGGGCGTCATCTGTAACAGCGCGCCAGACTCTTCGCTGTTCAATGTCATGGGATAGCTTAGCTGCTGCTCTTCGACCAGCGTAAAGCCCGGCATCTCTTCAGGCGTGGTATCGTGCAACTGCACATCCTGGTAGATCAGCGCTTTAAACTGCATCAGATGGCGCGGACCGGGCGTCACTGTCAGCACATAACCCTGCGGCCTGATCACGCGCGCCAGCTCCTCTGCTTTGCAGGGAGCGTAAATGCGCAGCACGGCATCAAACTGGTGATCGCTGAACGGCAGGCGATGGCTGGACGCCACGCAGAACTCAACATTCCGATAACGCTTTGCCCCGGCACGCACGGCAATCTTCGCCACATCCAGACCGTAGACTTTCGCCTCCCCCTGCGCTTCCAGACGGTTGGCCACTTCATGCGTGTAATACCCTTCCCCACAGCCAATATCCAGCACACTGACTGGCGATTGCGGTAAAACACGCACCAGCAAATCACAGACCTGTTGCTGTAGTGGTTGATAGTGCCCGGCATCCAGGAAGTTACGTCTCGCCTGCATCATGTCAGCACTGTCACCGGGCTGTTTAGAGCGTTTATGCTGTACCGGCAGCAAATTGACATAGCCCTCTTTTGCCTGATCAAACTGATGATGATTCAGGCAACTGTAGACGCGCTGGTTAAACAGCAGCGGTTGCTGGCAGAGAGGACACTGGTACGACATAACAACACTCCATAAACAGATGACGCGGCAGTTTACTGCAAAGCCCGGTGAAAATCCCGCAGACAATGATGCAAAAAAGCCCCGTCATTTCTGACGAGGCTTTAGTATTCAGATTTCAGCCTGGATTACACGCAGGGCGGCAATGACAGGCTCAGATCGAAAATTAGATAGCGGTGACGTTCACAGCAGCAGGGCCTTTCTGGCCGTCCTGGATTTCGAACTCAACGTTCTGGCCTTCAGCCAGAGTTTTGAAGCCATTACCCTGGATTGCAGAGAAATGTACGAATACATCTTTGCTGCCGTCAGCAGGAGTGATGAAACCAAAACCTTTAGACTCGTTGAACCACTTAACCTGACCTTTAATCTTTGCCATTTTGCAAATTCCTTAGAGTGTTTATTCGCCCGTGGGCTTTACTTACAGAAAAACCAGAGACATTACTGCATGAGGCACTAAATTAAAGATCGGCAAGGAAGTGGAATTCAACGTCAACGTCTTTACTCAGAACTTCTTTACTGAAGATGCCATACATAAACAGAACTGTACCTCGTTTTACCCGAATGTTTTATCACATATCCGTTAATTAATGGCAAGTCATTTTTAAACAGAGATAGAGATGTCGCACACATTTGAAACGATAGCCGATACAGATTGCACATTAATGCATGAAGCTTCATCAACGATGAACACATTCCCCTGCTGAACCCTTTCACTGCCTGTTCAGTGTTGCGATATCTTAAACCGCAGATAGCATGAAGTCTAGGCTGATACTGCATAAACCTGATATTTTATGCTGAAATCATTGCATAAATATGGCAAAGCATTGATGAAAGTTATCGTTGATAAACACCCGATAAATGGGGTGATCTGTTTTTAACTGTACAAAAATCCGGCATTGGCGCCAATGTATATTTGTATTGCACCAAAATCATGAAAGTCGCCATCTCTATGCCCCATTTAAAAGCATTGATCTCACCACGTGTATTATCAAAATCATATCAATCTATTTGCATTATTAGATTCGGGTTTCTTAATTTTCACCGCGATATAAGAAAACAGCGTTAAGGTCAATCCGACTTGATATTATCCAGCATCATTTTACCACCGATTATCCACGGCTTAAAACGGGCCAAACCCAGCCCTGCGGACTGCATTACCTGCACGAGTACGCGAGGCGGTTCATCCAGCGACTCATCAGCAAGCTCGAACACCCCCCAATGGATCGGGATCGTCACGGGTTCACCTATTGCATGGTGCAACGATACCGCCTGGTCCGGGTCCATATGTTGGCCCTGCATGAACCATTTTGGTGCATAAGCACCAACCGGCAAGGCGGCAAGCGTAAACGGTCCTAACCGACGAGGGATCTCCAGCAGACTGTCTGAATAACCACTGTCACCGCTAAACCAGAAATTAAGCGTCGGATTTTGTATCACCCAGCCGCACCAGAGTGAGCGATTTCGATCCCAGAGCGTGCGCATACTCCAGTGACGTGCAGGCACCGCGTGAAGGGTAAGTCCGCACGTTTGCACCTGCTGCCACCAGTCCAGGGACACGACCTGACGCGCGCCAATATGCTTAAACCACGTTTCCAGTCCCAGTGGCACCACAAAGGTGACGTGCGGAAAACGACGCAGAATTTTTTTTATCGTTGGACGGTCAAGATGGTCGTAATGATTGTGGGAGATCAGCACCACATCTAAGCGAGGTAAATCGTCAATAGCCAACGCAGGCGGCGTTTTACGCTGCGGGCCATAGAAACTGAGAGGAGAAGCGCGTGACGAGAGCGCCGGATCGATCAGGGTATAATGTCCGGCTGTCCGTAACAGCAAACAGGCATGACCCAGCCACCAGACGGTATCCTGCTCACCGCTGAGATCGGCGGGCTGCCACCATTGTCTGATGAACTGTTCATAGCCTTGCGCTGGTGGACGGGGCAATCCCTGCTGCTTACGCTCTTGCCGCCAGCGCTTGAGATCGCCGTTCTGACGCAGGTCCGGCTCCAGGTTACGAAACCCCTCCGGTGTATGGTGAGGTTGCGCAGGGTTAAACCAGGGATTCTGCCAGGCCATTGACGGCTCCTTTATGGAATTAACGCTCCGGGATCAGACGGGTAAAGTCTTTGTTCTCAGTGGTATCCGGCGTTTTTTCTGCCTGCTCTTTACCGGCGACCGAGTCGGTCAGGCGGCGCAGCAACGTATTCTGTTTTTTCTGCTCTTCCAGCAGCGCTTCCAGCAACTGAATCTGCTGGTTTGCCCTGACGCTGGCCCGATTCACAAAAAACCAGACAACCAACCCGATAATGACCAGCACGGTCACCACACCCATTGACGCGATATCCATCGCACCTGTCGTCATTTCGTTCATACATGCCTCAAAACTGAAAATGGGCTACCGAAGTACGGTAGCGCCGCAGACATGATTTTACCTGCTCAGGCGTTAATTGATAGCTGCATCACAAAATACTCACGGTGCGACGGCAGAAATGATCAGCGCTTTCAGTATCCTCTTATCGATTTCACTACCAGTAACCTGCATGCTGCTATGCTTAGCGCGGGCAGTGAGGACACAGCCTGAACAATAATAAGGGGATACACATGAAATTTTTGCTACGGATCGTTGCACTGCTGGTCATCATCTGGCTGGCGATGCTATTGACAGGTTATGGCATTCTGACAGGCAGCAACAAAAATGTCGCGGGTATGGGGCTTCAGTGCCAATATCTGACGGCGCGCGGTATGGTGATTGCGCAGTATCTGCATACAGATAGCGGGATTATCGGCGTGACGGATTGCCCTCTGTTGAGGAAAAGTACGGAAGTGGTCGACAACTGACAAACAAACGGGCCAGCACACTGCTGGCCCGTTCAGCATCAGAAGGGATAGCTGTGGTAGCCCATCTGCTCGGAGATGTTTTTCGCCGCCAGATGCAGCATCGCAACATACCCTTTTTTATGTTCTTCCGAGAAGCGAATAGTCGGGAATGAAATACTCAGACCGGCAATGACGACACCAAAGCGATCGAATACCGGCACAGCGATACAACGCAGCCCCTCTTCCTGCTCTTCATTATCCTCCCCGAAGCCCTGAGAACGCACCTGGTCCAGCGCGGGCAGCAGTGCAGCCGCACTGTCGAGCGTCCTTGACGTGCTGCGGGTAAACTCGACACCCTCCAGAATCTCTTCTACTTCAGTGCGGTCTCGCCAGGCCAGCAGGACTTTACCAATTGCCGTACTGTGCAGCGGATTACGGCGACCAATGCGGGAATACATTCGCAGGTTGTATAACGAATCCACCTTATGGATGTAAACGATGCTGTCTTCTTCCAGGGCACCCAGGTGAATCGTTTCTTTCGTCTGGCGCGAAATATCACGCATCTGCACATCGGCACTGCGGATCAGATCGACATTCTGTAACGCTTTTGCCCCGAGTTCGAACAGTTTAAGGGTCAGTGCATACTTCTCGGACTCCCCTTCCTGCGAGACATATCCCAGGGTTTTCATCGTCTGGAGGAAACGGTAAACAGTACTTTTCGACATCATCACTCGCTGTGAAAGCTCGGTGATGCCATTTTCACGCTCTTCGCCCAGCGCCTGCAAAATGCCAAACACTTTCATAACCGAAGAGACGGAATCTGGTTGTTTATCTGAATCGGCACTGATCATGTTTTACCTTTATGTGTTTTATAAAAAATGGAACGCTATTTCCATTATACGACCCGCCCTCTGCGTGTGCAACGACCAGCGCGTGATGGCGGACACATCCGGTGATAGTTTTCAGCCAGTTACAGACTGGAAAAAATCGTAAAAACCATTAGCATGGTGATATTCGCCCTTCTTATTATTTCATCACCATGCCTCCTGAATCTCCGACCGACGGTTTACCGTTACCCCAACGCTACGGGGCAATTCTAGCCATTGCACTCGGCATTACTGTCGCTGCGCTTGATGGTGCCATTGCTAACGTTGCACTACCGACCATCGCCCGCGAGCTGCATGCCAGCCCGGCGCAGTCCATCTGGATTGTGAACGCCTACCAGTTGGCGATAATTGTCTCGCTGCTGTCGCTCTCCTTTCTCGGCGATATGCTGGGTTATCGCCGCATCTATCAGTGGGGTCTGGTGCTGTTTACCTGCACGTCACTATTCTGTGCGCTCTCTGATTCACTGAGCATGTTAACGTTCGCCCGCGTGTTGCAGGGATTTGGCGGCGCAGCACTGATGAGCGTTAACACCGCACTGATACGGATTATCTACCCACAGCGCCATCTCGGGCGCGGCATGGGGATAAATTCGTTGATTGTCGCTGTTTCCAGCGCCGCCGGGCCAACCGTGGCCGCTGCGATACTGTCTGTTGCCTCCTGGCAGTGGCTATTCCTGATCAATATCCCGGTCGGCATTGCCGCACTGTATCTGGCCCTGCGTTTTCTGCCAGACAATCAGCAAAAGTCTCAGGGACAGCGTTTTGATGTCACCAGCGGCGTAATGAACGCCCTCACCTTCGGCTTGCTTATCTCGCTACTGAGTGGCTTCGCCCAGGGTGTGGATGGACGGCTGTTGCTGGCAGAGCTGCTGTTACTGCTGGTCGTCGGTACTCTGTTTATTCGTCGTCAGCTTAAGATGACGTTCCCGCTGCTGCCGGTGGATCTTTTCCGTATTCCGGTCTTTGCGTTGTCGATTGGCACATCGGTGTGCTCTTTCTGTGCACAAATGCTGGCAATGGTTTCACTGCCGTTCTTTTTGCAAAGCGTACTGGGCCGCAGCGAGGTCGCCACAGGGCTACTGCTGACGCCCTGGCCGCTGGCCACCATGGTGATGGCGCCGATTGCTGGCAGGCTGATTGAACGCGTTCATGCCGGGTTGCTGGGCGCTATTGGCCTGGCCATGTTTGCCAGCGGGTTGTTTGCTCTCGCTTTATTGCCTGCCAACCCTGCTGACGTCGATATTATCTGGCGCATGATGTTATGCGGTGCCGGATTTGGTCTGTTCCAGTCGCCCAACAATCACACCATTATTTCCTCTGCACCACGCCATCGTAGCGGTGGTGCCAGTGGAATGCTGGGTACAGCAAGGCTGCTGGGCCAGGCCAGCGGTGCTGCGCTGGTGGCCTTGATGTTTAACCTCTACGCCACTCAGGGAACTCACCTCTCTCTGCTGCTCGCTGGCAGCTTTGCCACCGTAGCCGCGCTGGTCAGTGCCCTGCGCATCACTCAGCCCCGCAACGCGTGAGCATAAAAAAACCCGCCGAAGGCGGGTTTTTGACTTAACAGGGTGGGTGGTTACTTCAGGTACTCACCGCTGCGCAACGCTTCAATACGTTTGTCCAGCGGCGGGTGAGACATAAACAGCTCACTCAGCGACTTAGACTTCCCGTTGATGCACAACGCCATCATGCTGCTGGCTTCCTGTGGCTCATAACTGGTTTTCAGACGTTGCAGTGCGGCAATCATCTTGTCACGACCGGCCAGGCGCGCAGCACCTGCATCTGCATGGAACTCACGATGACGTGAGAACCACATGGTGATGATGCTGGCGACAATACCGAAGACCAGTTCCAATACCATTGAAACCACAAAGTACACCATCGGGTTACCGTTGCTGCCGCCTTCTTCATCGCGGTTGCCAGACATAAAGCCTGCCGCCAACTGCGCTAAAATACGCGAGATGAAGATCACAAAGGTGTTCACGATACCCTGAATCAGCGTCATGGTGACCATGTCACCGTTAGCGATATGGCTGATTTCATGCGCCAGCACCGCTTCGGCTTCATCACGGCTCATGTTCTGCAACAGGCCGGTTGATACTGCGACCAGCGAAGCATCACGACGAGCACCCGTTGCAAAAGCATTGATATCGGGTGCATGGTAAACAGCCACCTGCGGCATCGCAATGCCTGCCTGCTGTGCCTGGCGGCCTACGGTTTCCATCAGCCAGCGTTCGGTTTCGTTACGCGGCTGTTCAATCACTTCACCGCCAACGGAACGTAACGCCATCCATTTCGACATCAGCAGTGAAACAAACGCACCGCCGAAGCCAAACAGACCCGCCATGATCATCAGGCCCATCACACTGCTTGACTGGATCCCTGTCAGGCTGAGGATCAGCCCGAAAACCACCATAACCCCAAGGTTGGTTAACAGGAAAAGAGCAATACGCATCATAAAATTTATTCTTCCTCAGTTATTCCGCTATTCGCGTAACACCATCGTAAGGTCAATATTGCGCAATTCAAGCACTCTTAATCTTTAAGTGCTTAAAAAGACATAACTTTACACTTTGTCTTACTTTTTACGCGCCATGCTAGGAGGGATAAAAAAAGGCACAGCGAATGCTGTGCCTGTTGGGCTTATTTCGCCGCAGCGGGGGTCGCTGGCGGCTGCTGTTTTTCCAGCTGCGCCAGGTCTTCAGCAATCTTCACCGTTTCATCAAGATACGGGTCCGGCTCTTTGTAATCTTTCGGCAGATCGTCCAGTTTCACCAGGGCTTTTTTGCCTTCTGCTTTCAGGCGCGCATTGATGCGCTCCAGACGCAGAGCATCATCTTCACGGTTCTCTTTCTCGCGCTCGACAAGATTAAGCGAGATGATATTGCGCTTCGCTTTATTCGCATTGAAGCGAGCAATATCTTTGATGATGTACTGGAACTCGGCATCTTTCGCGATGCGATCCTGATGTTCCTGGATCAGTTTCGGTTCCAGCGGCTTGAGGTCACCGATTTTCACGTAGGTCGCAGCTTTGACGCTGTCCCACGGCAGTGCGTTGTCCTCAAACTTCTCGCCTGTTTCTACCGCCTCTACGCCGGTTGGCATCAACAGATCCGGGGTTACCCCTTTACGTTGCGTGCTGCCGCCGTTAATGCGGTAAAACTTCTGAATGGTGTACTGTACAGATCCCAACGCTGGCCACTCAGGGCGTAGCATCTGATCGTAAATACGATTCAATGAACGATACTGCTGCACAGTGCCTTTACCGAAGGTCGGTTCACCGACAATCAGTGCACGACCATAATCCTGCATCGCAGCGGCAAAGATTTCAGACGCTGATGCACTGAAGCGGTCAACCAGCACCACCAGCGCACCTTTGTAATAGGTCACACCGTCATTGTCGCTATCCTGGCGAATTTTTCCGTTATTATCACGAACCTGCACAACAGGGCCGCCAGGGATAAACAGACCAGACAGCGATACCGCTTCCGTCAGAGCACCACCGCCGTTGGTACGCAGGTCGATGACAATACTGTCAACATTCTGCTTTTGCAGTTTCTGCAACTGCACCTTCACGTCATCAGTCAGACCAACATAGAAGCCAGGAATATCCAGCACGCCGACTTTCTGTTTGCCAACGTTATGCACGGTCATTTTCACCGCGCGATCTTCCAGACGGATTTTCTCACGTGTCAGCGTGACGGTACGGGTTTTTGTTCCTTTACCGGCAGGCAGGATTTCCAGGCGTACTTTGCTGCCTTTTGGCCCTTTAATCTGCGCAACCACATCATCCAGACGCCAGCCGATTACATCAACAACCGGCTTACCAGGCTGGCCTACACCAACAATACGATCGCCAACGGTGATGGTTTTGCTCTTAGCCGCCGGGCCGCCTGCCACCATGGAGTTGATCACGGTGTAGTCATCATCCATTTGCAGCACCGCGCCAATACCTTCCAGAGACAGGCTCATTTCAGTATTAAACTGCTCGGTGTTACGCGGAGAGAGGTAGTTGGTGTGCGGATCAATTTCGTGCGCAAACGCCGTCATTGCCAGCTGGAAGACGTCTTCGCTGTTGCTCTGCGCCAGACGGCGTACAGCGAACTGATAACGCTTAGTGAGAACCTCACGGATCTCTTTCTCATCTTTACCGGCTAGCTTGAGGCTCAGCTCATCATATTTGACCTTCGCATCCCAAAGAGTGTTGAGCTCTTCGGTACTTTTAGGCCACGGAGCTTTGCTGCGATCGATATCAATGGTGTCATTACCGGTGAAAACCATCGGCTTATTCAATACGGATAGCGCGTACTGATAACGTTCAAAACGGCGTTTCTGTGTCAGATTATACAGATCATAAAACGCCGAAAGCTGGCCGCTTTTGAACTCGTCGCCCAGCGTAGTTTTCTTGTCCGCATATTGCGTAATATCCGACTCCAGCAGCACATTGTGGCTGTAGTCGAGCAGGTTCAAATAGCGCTCAAAGATTTTAACGGAAAAATCTTTGTCGAGATCGAACTGACGATAATGGGAACGGGTGAAACGGGAGGTAACACGCTCACTCACGGTGGCATGCTGTGCTTCCTGATGTAACTGCGGGATTTGATCGGCGCGCGTAATATTGTCGGCCGCAAAAACATTGCCTGCGATAAGCAGGCCCGCAATGATGGTGCTTTTAAAAAGAGTGTTCATGCCCTGATTAGCCTCCGTATCAGAACTGCAAGTGTTCTGCGCGTACTATCATTGCCAGGCCGGAAGCTAACTGCACCCGAACGCCATCTTTGGAAATTTCCAAAATAGTGGCATCCATTGCACTTTTACCTGCGGTAACTTTAATGCTCTGGCCAACTTGCAACGCTGATGTGTCGGTAACCGGTTTACGTGGCTCCGGCTGAGTTTCTGCACGAGGTGCGGAAGAGCCCGGTTCGACCTGAGGACGAGCAGGTTTGCTGCGCACTTTACGTGGCTGCTCACCTTCTGCCGCAGGTTTACGAACAGGTTTGCGCGGACGACGCGGTGTGGTGTCTTCACCCGCTTCACGCTTCTTCGCCTGCTGCTGTTCGCGTTGTGCCTGCACGCGCGCTTTGGCTTCTTCAAGCTGTTTGCGCGCATGTTCAACATGCTGTTCGTCCAGTAGACCACAGGCATTGCCATCGAGGTCAACACGCGCCGCGCCAGCTTTGATGCCATAAAGATAGCGCCAGCTGGAAGTGTAAAGACGCAGTGCTGAACGAAGCTGAGTTTTACTCAGGTTCATTTCGCCCTGCACGCGGTCGACTAAATCCTGAAAGATGCCGATTTTAAGTGGTCGAGCTTCCCCTTCTGCGCTAAAGCATAGTGGAAAACGCTCTGCCAGAAAGGCGATGACTTCTTTGGTGCTATTCAACTTAGGTTGATTTTCCATGAAATTTCCTGATTACAACGGGTTTGCCAATCAGCGCGGGCATGAACAGGCGTCATTATAATGACACCATCAGCAATTGCTACGTGATCCAGCGCTTTAGGTGCGTTTCATGTGAATAAATTTTTCCACATCCGATCCGGCAAGCACCTCACAAAGCCCGTCCGTCAACGCTTTTAGCCCCGCTTCATCCTCACTGTCAAAGCGGTTATATTCCACACTATCAATGTCCAAAACCCCAATGACACTGCCATTAACCACCAGCGGCAACACAATTTCTGCATTACTGGCGGCGTCACAAGCGATATGTCCGGGAAATGCATGCACATCATCCACACGCTGAACGGCATTCTCAGCCACGGCTGTTCCACAGACTCCACGCCCCACAGGAATACGCACACAGGCGATTTTCCCCTGGAATGGACCCAGAACCAGCGTTTTTTCTTCCGTTAACAAATAAAAACCTGCCCAATTAACCCCATCGAGACGTTCGTATAAAAGCGCGCTACAATTGCCCATCACCGCCAGAAAGCTGGTTTCGCCACTGAGTAATGCACGCATATCACGATTGAGGTCGGTATAAAATTCTGCTTTTGTCATTGTTTAACCATTGTCGAAACGATGACGACGCAGTAAAGCTGCATCGCCCGAAAAATTAAGCATTAAAAAACCAGCGGACCAGATGAATCATTCCGTTAGTTACTATAACCTTAGAATTATCCGAATACTGAAGCATGGCTATACTGAGTCTTGCTCTCATGGCGTTAATCAGCCTAACCCTGCCCTGCACCTGCGCTGTTTGGGCTAAAGCACGATCGGGAATATGAAAATACACGCCATCAGTCATGCTCTGCCACAGGCACGTTATCAGCGATGTCCCCAATGCGATACCCTTTTTTCCTTACCAGATGTGAAATCCCGCCAGTCAGCACACTGCCCACGTTGCAATGCGCTTATCCTTAATGGACGTGACTGGTCCATGACACGTCTGGCGGCAATGGCCGTCACGATGATGTTGCTGATGCCGTTCGCGTTTAATGAATCGCTGATGTCGGTGCGTCTGCTGGGAACCAACATTTATGCCAGCCTGCTGGGCGGCATCCTGCAGATGGCGCAACAGGGCGATGTTATTACCGCGTCGATGGTGGCGTTCTGTACCATTGGCGCCCCGGTTACGCTGGTCGCCTCCATTGCTTATCTCTACTTTGGTGAAAAACTGGGCATGAACCTGCGCCCGGTGCTGCTGATGCTCGATCGCCTGAAAGAGTGGGTGATGCTGGATATTTATCTGGTGGGTATTGCCATTGCCTCCATCAAAGTTCAGGACTACGCGTCGATCACACCAGGCATTGGGCTGATTGCCTTCATTATATTGACAATATTGAGCCTGCTGACGTTGATTCACCTGAATGTTGAACAGCTGTGGCATCGTTTCTACCCGCAGCCAAACCCCAATGTGCCCATCGCGCAGTTACAGGTTTGTCTGAGCTGCCACTATACTGGCGTTGCAGACGATCGTGGGCGTTGCACACGTTGCCATACCCCACTCCGTTTTCGTCGTAACTTCAGCCTGCAAAAATCCTGGGCATCACTGATTGCCTCCATCGTGTTGCTGATCCCGGCAAACCTGCTGCCGATCTCAATCATCTACCTCAATGGCGCGCGTCAGGAAGACACGATTCTTTCCGGGATCCTTTCTCTGGCCTCCGGTAATATTCCGGTGGCCATCGTGGTGTTTGTTGCCAGTATCCTGGTGCCCTTCACTAAGGTCATCGTGTTACTGACGCTGTTAATCAGCATTCATTTTAATTGCGAACAGGGGCTGAAAACCCGCATACGCCTGTTGCGCGTGGTGAAATGGGTTGGCCGCTGGTCAATGCTCGACCTCTTTGTTATTTCGTTAACCATGTCGCTGGTCAACCGCGATCAGCTTCTGGCTTTTACAATGGGACCCGCTGCGTTCTACTTCGGATCGGCGGTCATACTTACTATCCTTGCCGTTGAGTGGCTGGATAGCCGTTTACTTTGGGATGCTCATGCAACAGGAAACGCCGACTACACCGACTAGCGCACGCATCAAAAACCGGCGCAAAATATCGCCGTTCTGGTTGCTACCTTTTATTGCGCTGCTGATTGCCGGCTGGCTGATCTGGACTAATTACCAGGAGCGCGGCACGACGGTAACCATCGACTTCGCCACCGCTGACGGTATTGTGCCCGGCCGCACGCCAGTGCGTTATCAGGGGGTGGAAGTCGGTCTGGTGCAGGGCATCAGCATGACTGACGATCTGCGCACCATTAAGATCAAGGCCAGTATTAAAAGCGATATGAGGGATGCCCTGCGTGAAGACACGCAGTTCTGGCTGGTTACACCCAAAGCTTCACTGGCTGGTGTTTCCGGCCTGGATGCGCTGGTCGGGGGCAACTACATCGGGATGATGCCCGGCAAAGGAGAACCGCGCGAAAACTTTGTTGCGCTGGATACTCAGCCGAAATACCGCGTCAATTCGGGTGAAATGATGATCCACCTGCACGCCCCGGATCTCGGTGCACTGAACAGCGGGTCACTGGTTTATTTCCGCAAAATCCCGGTCGGCCGCGTCTACGACTACAGCCTGAATTCTGGCAATAAAGGCGTGACCATTGATGTGCTGATCGAACGACGCTTCACCAATCTGGTGAAAAAAGAGAGCCGCTTCTGGAATGTCTCCGGCGTGAAAGCCGATGTCGGCCTTAGCGGAGCAAAAGTGCAGCTGGAGAGCCTGGCCGCGCTGGTCAATGGTGCGATTGCCTTCGACTCACCGGAAACATCGGAGGCGGCGAAATCCGACGACACTTACGCCCTCTACCCTGACCTGGCACAAAGCCAGCGCGGCGTGATGATCTCGCTCGATCTGCCAGATGGCAAGAATCTGAAGGAAGGCAGTACCCCGCTGATGTATCAGGGGCTGGAAGTTGGCACACTGACAAAAATGACGCTGCTGGACAGCGGAAAAGTCAGCGGTGAACTGACCCTCGATCCCTCCGTGACCAGCCTGATGCGAACAGGAACCCGCATCGAAATGCGTAGCCCGAAAATCAGCCTGAGCGATACCAGCCTCAGTAGCCTGCTGACAGGCAATACGCTTGAGCTGATCCCGGGTGACGGTGAGCCACAAAACCATTATGCGGTTTTGCCGAGCAATGAGTCGCTGTTACAGCAGCCCAACGCGCTTGAGCTGACGCTCAACGCCCCGGAAAGCTACGGCATCGATGCCGGTCAGCCGCTAATGCTGCACGGCATGCGTATTGGTCAGGTGATCAAACGCACCCTGAATGAAAAAGGCGTCACCTTCAATGTTGCCGTAGCCGCCGAGTACCGCCATCTGGTGCATGGCGACAGCAAATTTATCATTAACAGTCGTCTGGATGTGAAGCTGGGCATTGACGGGATGGAAGTGCTGGGTGCCAGCGCACGCGAGTGGGTCGACGGCGGTATCAGACTTGATCCGGGTAATAAAGGTGCGGTGAAAAACAGTTATCCGCTGTATGCCAACAGCGAGAAAGCCGAAGAAGGCATTCTTGGCGACCAGCTGCCCACCACCCTCACCCTGACCGCCAGTAGCCTACCGGATATCCAGGCGGGTTCAGTGGTGCTCTATCGTAAGTTCCAGGTGGGTGAGATTGTCAGCGTGACGCCGCGCTCCGATGCCTTTGACGTTAACGTGCATATCAAACCGGAGTACCGGCGTCTGCTGACGCAAAGTAGCGTCTTCTGGGCCGAAGGCGGTGCGCGCGTGCAGCTTAACGGCAGCGGTCTGACCGTGCAGGCCTCGCCGCTGAATCGTGCGCTGAAGGGGGCGATCAGCTTTGATAATTTAACCGGAGCGGGCGTGGGCTTAACCCGCCAGGATAAACGCGTGCTGTATGATTCAGAAACCGCAGCCCGCGCCGTCGGCAGCCAGATCACACTGCGAACGTATGATGCCAGCAAGCTGGCTGCGGGCATGCCAATCCGTTATCTCGGTATCACCATTGGGCAGTTAGAGTCACTGGCACTGGGAGCCGATAACAATCAGGTTATCGCCAAAGCGGTGCTCTACCCGGAATACGTGCAAGACTTTGCCCGTCTCGGCAGCCGTTTCTCCGTGGTATCGCCGCAGATTTCGGCGGCCGGGGTTAACCATCTGGAAACGCTGTTGCAGCCTTATATCAACGTTGACCCAGGCAAAGGCCGTGCCCAGCGCACCTTTGAACTCCAGGAATCCACCATCACCGACGCACGTTATCTGGACGGGCTGAACGTGGTGATGGACGCCCCTGAAGGCGGTTCACTGTCGGTCGGTACGCCAGTGCTGTTCCGCGGTCTGGAAGTGGGTACGGTGACGGGGACGTCACTGGGCGCAATGGCCGACCGCGTGCAGATTACGCTGCGTATCAGTAAAAAATATCAGCATCTGGTGCGTAATAACTCGGTGTTCTGGCTGGCGTCGGGCTATAACCTGAAATTTGGCCTGATTGGTGGCGTGGTGAAAACCGGGACCTTCCAGCAGTTCATTCAGGGAGGCATTGCCTTCGCAACGCCGCCAACCGTGCCGTTGGCTCCTCAGGCCTCTTCCGGTAAGCACTTCCTGCTAGAGGAAGAAGAGCCGAAAGAGTGGCGCAAATGGGGCACCGCCCTGCCGCAGTAGTGCGGTAAACAGGGCAAAAACACAGCGGGGCCTTATGTCGCAACATAAGGCCCCGCTCTTTATCCGCGATATTTTATAGGAAAAAACAGGTTTTTTTTGGCTTCATATTTTTTACCACTGCCATGACCATGCTAAACTGCGGGCTCTTATTCCCCCCTGGATTCAGCCTGTGTCTCACTCTTCCCGCGTGTATTTCCCGCAAGCCTTTCTCGATCAAATGCAGCAGTTACTGCCAGATAACACCGAATACCAACGTTTTCTTGCCATCAGTGAACAACCTTTGCGTCGCAGCCTGCGCGTCAATACGTTAAAAATCAGCGTGGCAGACTTCCTCGCCCTGGTGGCACCGTATCAGTGGGCATTAACGCCAATTCCGTGGTGTGCAGAAGGATTCTGGATCAGCCGTGACGATGCCGACACGCTGCCGCTGGGCAGCACCGCTGAACACCTCGCCGGGCTGTTTTACATCCAGGAAGCCAGTTCGATGCTGCCGGTCAGCGCACTATTTTCCGGCGATACCTCTCCTGAACGTATTATGGATATGGCGGCTGCACCTGGCTCGAAAACCACGCAAATTGCTGCCCGGATGAATAACCGTGGTGCCATCCTCGCCAACGAGTTCTCCGCCAGTCGCGTGAAAGTGCTGCATGCTAACCTCAGCCGCTGCGGCGTGAGTAATACCGCGATGACCCATTTCGATGGGCGCGTCTTTGGCCCGGCGTTACCAGAATGTTTTGACGCTATTCTGCTGGATGCCCCCTGTTCGGGCGAAGGCGTGATCCGTAAAGATGCGGATGCACTACGTAACTGGTCAGAAGCCAGCACCGCCGACATTGCCGCCACGCAGCAGGATTTGATCAACAGTGCGTTTCATGCCCTGCGCCCAGGCGGCACACTGGTTTACTCCACCTGCACCCTGAACCGCAGTGAAAATCAGCAGGTCATCGCCTGGTTGCAAGAACAGTACCCGGATGCCGTGGAGATTGAACCCCTGAACCAGTTGTTCGATGGCGCGGAACAGGCCGCCACGCCGGAGGGTTTCCTCCATGTGTTCCCGCAAATTTTCGACAGTGAAGGCTTCTTTGTTGCCCGTCTGCGTAAAACAGCCAGCGTTCCTCCCCTGCCGGTGCCGGGCTATAAAGTGGGGAAACCGCCGTTCAGCCCGCTCAATCGTAAACAGCAGGAAGAGGTGATCGCCGCAGCGGCGAAATCGGGGCTGCACTGGGAAGATGACCTGGCGCTGTGGCAGCGTGATAAAGAACTGTGGTTGTTCCCGAGAGCAATGGAAGCGCTGCTGGGTCGTGTACGCTTCTCTCGTATTGGCCTGAAACTGGCTGAAACATTCCCGAAAGGCTACCGCTGGCAGCACGAAGCCGCTATTGCGCTGGCTGACCCGGCGGCAGCCCATGCCGTTGAATTGAGCAGCGGTGAAGCGGAAGAGTGGTATCGCGGGCGGGATATTTATCCTGAACGTGAACTGCCGGGCGATGAGCTGATAATTTGTTATCAGCAGCAGCCCATTGGTATTGCAAAAAAGGTTGGCAGCCGCATCAAAAATAACTACCCACGTGAACTGGTACGCGATGGCAAGCTGTTCAGCGTGTAAACCCACAGCGGCTCTTCGGGGCCGCCAGTAACCTCACAGCCACTCTATTTCGCCATATCATTGAGGCATGGTTTATAGCATTTGCTATAAAGTGATGTTTTTCTGACCTTCACGGATTTGAAAGCGATGAACAACCGCAGGCAGTTTTATCTGATGCTGACTCTGATTACCGCAGGCAGTTTGTTAATTATTGAAGTGCTGGCGCGACTGGTACATTTGATTATCGTGGGATAAGGCGAGATAAACAGGCAGGAAATACAAGGGCCATCACAGCCCCGGTAACAGAATTATTTCAACGCACGCGGGTTTTTACGCAGTGAAGCACTCCAGCTAAAATCTTTCACTTCACTCTCTTTTGCCGCAGACGGTTTACGCGGCTTCTTAGCCAGTACCACTTTGCTGCTTTCGCGCACAACACGCTCTTTCATCACTAAGCGCTTGGCCTCTTTGAGGATCTCTTTCTCTTCTTTCTTACTGGCGACGTGACTCAGTTTATCGGTCAACGTTTTAACCCGCTGCTCCACCAATACTTTCTCATCATCCGTAAACTGGTCGATGGAAATTTCTTTCTCGCTTTTCATGCAACAGGCTCCAGGCCAGTCATCAGTGTTGCGGTTATCCGCAGCACCGGGCCACCTGACATCGTAGAGTGCCGGGCGCTGATGTACAAGTCACGATGGCAGAAAGAGGGGGTTAAATCGTCCAAATGTCACCATGAAACACTTATGCGACTCCATTCGGCATGATTTCTTACTGGCCGGACTTCCCTTCTACGATCGGCACGCATTGCTCTGCCCTGCGGTAACATGCAAACATAGCGTCAGAATGATCATCAAGGACTCAGCACAGGCTGAGAGTCACGGAGCTATTATCATGTCTGACAACGATGTTTACACTTCCTCCATGCTGTTTCGCATTCGTGGCGACATTGTTGCTATCGCAGAGGATGCACACGGTGAAGTCACCGTGATCGATAACAAAGTCTATCGCCTTCTTAGCTTTGACCGGGTTTTCGAGCAGAGCAAAATGCAGAAAAGCAATCCGGTGATCCCCGTGCACAAATACATTTGTGCCATGTTGATGGCCACGGCGCTGACTCCCGCAAACAGCGTTCTGGTGCTCGGACTGGGTGGCGGATGCCTGATACGTCCACTATTTGCACGCAACCCGCAGATCGCGATTGACGTTGTAGAGCTGCGCCAGGTGGTGCTGGATGTTGCCCTGGCGCATTTTCACCTGCCAGTGACCGCTGATATTCACTATCATGTTGATGATGCCGCCCACTTCATTGCACAGGCCGATCCTGCCCGCTACCAGCTGATTTTTTCTGACCTTTACTCCGCCAGCGCCATTGTGCCATTGCAGTCTTCACGTGAGTTTTTGCGTCAGTGCGCGCAAACGTTACAGCCTGACGGCTGGCTGGTACTGAACCATCCGCAGGCACCGGATGAAGACTCCGCGTTTTCCGATGCACTCACAACACTGTTTCGCACCGTGCTCTACTGCACCACGCCCAGTGGCAATGTGGTGATTTATGCCTGCGTTGGGCATTGCAGCACGGCGCTGACGCAACTGCGCGCCATGATGAAAGCCAGCGGCGAAGGATATCAGTCTGATGTTTCCCTGCTGGCGCACAAAATTTATCGCTGGCCGGGCCAACAGGCCTGAGACCGTTGCTCTGACTTCATTGACTTTAAATGTCCGGCGAACATTGCTGGTAACCGTAGCGTGGTCTACTTTTAGCGATCAAAGGGAATACGTTCATTACCGAGACCATAAACAGAGATAATAAAATGATCATTCAGGGCATTAGTAAGGGATTCTTCATCTTTATACTGGCGGTCACCACGCTGGCTTTTTTTCACATCCTGGGGCCTTATTTTTCCGCGATCCTCTGGGCCGCTATTCTGGCAATTATTTTCCATCCGCTTAAAACCAAAATCAGAAAGCATCTCGGCGATAAAAACGGCCTGGCATCGCTGCTGACGCTGATGGTGATCTGCCTGATTGTGTTTATCCCACTGGCCGTTGTCGCTTCCTCACTGGCAGTGGAGTTCAATGCTCTCTACAACCGTTTACAGGGTAATCAGACTGAGCTCACCACGGTAGCTGCCAGCATTGTGAATCATTTGCCTGACTGGCTGCGTCACTTCCTGCAAGAAAACAATATGAACGATGCCAGCGCCATTCAGGAAAAGCTGTCTGGCGTGGCGATGAAAGGCGGACAATTCTTTGCCGGCAGCCTGATGATGATTGGTAAAAGCACCTTCAGCTTTGCCATCGGCTTTGGCGTGATGATGTATCTGCTGTTCTTCCTTTTGAAAGATGGAGCCTATCTTGTCGGCCTGACGCTGGATGCTATTCCGCTGTCGCAGTTTGTTAAACAGCATCTGTTTGTGAAGTTTGCGGCGGTATCGCGGGCAACAGTAAAAGGGACTGTGGTAGTGGCGGCGGTTCAGGGGGCACTGGGCGGTATTGCTTTCTGGTTTGCCGATATTCAGGGCAGCATTTTGTGGGGGTCACTGATGGCCTTCCTGTCACTGATCCCGGCGGTGGGTTCGGCAATTATCTGGCTGCCTGTTGTGCTGTATTTCTTCTTCACCGGTGCGATGGTGAAAGGCCTGGCACTGACGTTCTTCTTTGTGGTGGTTATCGGTCTTATCGATAACATACTGCGCCCGCTGCTGGTGGGCAAAGACACCAAAATGCCGGACTATCTGATTCTGATCTCCACCCTCGGCGGCATGGAAATCTATGGTCTTAATGGCTTCGTGATTGGTCCCTTGATTGCCGCGCTGTTTATCTCCTGCTGGAACCTGTTGTCCGGTAAGGACCATAAAGGCAACACCGATGAGATCGATCCTGACTTTATCGAGGAAGGCCAGACGCATCAGGAAATTAAAGAAAAAGAGAGCGAATCATAAAATAACGGGGCTGATACTGAACTGCACCCAAAAAGTTGG